>CAZOCQ010000316.1:0-2502 GCA_964578335.1 uncultured Desulfobacca sp. | reverse complement strand
AGACCAAGAAGGCCCTGGCGGAGGCGGGCATCTCCTCCATCACCGCCCGGGACGCCCTGGGGCGGGGCAAGGGCCTGGTGGACCTGACCCTGCTGGAAGGCGCCGAAAAGGGGTACGAAGAGGCGGTGGCCCAGTTGGGCCAGAGCCAGCGGCTCATCCCCAAGCGGGTCTTCTTCGTGGTGGTCCCGGACCGGCTGGTGCCCAAGACGGTGCAGACCATCATCGAAGTGAATAAGACCGGCAAATCCGGGGACGGCAAGATCTTCGTCATGCCGGTGGCGGACGCCATCCGGGTGCGCACCGGCGAGAGCGGCGACCTGGTTTTGGATGAGGTGTGAGCGGCTTCCCCCCTTTTTTGGGGGGTCAGGGGGGATTAAAATCCCCCCCCCATAATCCCCCTAAATCCCCCTTTAGAAAAGGGGGACTTAAAACCGCCTCAGAGCGGGAATAGTTCTGTAAACAAAGTTTGTCTATGAATATGGAGAAATCAACATGGCCACATTAACACCGGAAGACCTGAACTCGCTGGTGCTGGAGATCAATGCCGAGGAAGTGAAGAAGGAGCTGGTCGGCAAATATCCCACCAAGGTGGCCCGCAAGCGAGCCAAGGGAATCGTCGTCAACCGGGTGAGCCCGGATTTGACGGTGCCGGAGATCCAGTCCAACGTCCGGACCATCCCCGGCCTCATTTCCCAGCGGGGCTGCACTTACGCCGGCTGCAAGGGCGTGGTCCTGGGCCCCACCCGGGATATCCTGAACCTGACCCACGGCCCCATCGGCTGCGGTTTCTATAGCTGGCTGACCCGGCGCAACCAAACCCGGCCCCAAGGCCCGGACGACCATAACTTCATGACCTACTGCTTCTCCACCGACATGCAGGACGAGCAGATCATCTTCGGCGGCGAGAAGAAGCTGAAGCAGGCGATCCAGGAGGCTTATGACATCTTCAAGCCCAAGGCCATCGGCGTCTTCGCCACCTGCCCGGTGGGCCTCATCGGCGACGATGTGCATGCGGTGGCCCGGGAGATGAAGGAAAAGCTGGGCGACTGCAACGTCTTTGCCTTCAGTTGCGAAGGCTACAAGGGCGTCAGCCAGTCCGCCGGGCACCACATCGCCAACAACGGCGTCTTCACCCACATCGTGGGCCTGGACGACACCGTGCGGGAGGGCGAATTCAAGATCAATATGCTGGGGGAATACAACATCGGCGGCGACGCCTTCGAGATCGAGCGCCTCTTTGAAGACTGCGGGATCACGTTAATCTCCACCTTCAGCGGCAACTCCAGCTACGACAATTTCGCCAACTCGCACACCGCCGACCTGAACCTGATCATGTGCCACCGCTCCATCAACTACGTGGCGGAGATGATGGAAAAGAAGTTCGGCATTCCCTGGATCAAGGTGAACTTCATCGGGGCCGAGGCCACCGCCAAGTCGCTCAGGAAGATCGCGGCCTATTTCGACAACCCCAAGCTGACCGCCAAGGTGGAAGAGGTCATCGCCCGGGAGATGCCGGAAGTGGAGAAGGTGCGGGAGGAGGTCAAATCCCGCTGCGCCGGCAAGCGGGCCATGCTCTTCGTGGGCGGCTCCCGGGCCCACCACTACCAGGAGCTCTTCCGGGAGATCGGCATGGAGACCATCGCGGCGGGCTACGAGTTCGCCCACCGGGACGACTACGAAGGCCGGCGGGTGCTGCCCGGCCTCAAGGTGGACGCCGACAGCCGCAACATCGAAGAACTGCACGTGGAAGCCGACCCGGCGCGCTACCGGCCCCGGCTGGACGCTGAAGGCATCGCCCGGCTGGAAGCCGAAGGCGTCAGCCTCAGCGGCTACGAGGGCATGATGCCCGAAATGAAGAGTGGCGCCCTGGTGATCGACGACATCTATCAGTATGAGACGGAAAAGCTCATCGAGATCTATCGGCCGGACATCATCGGCGCCGGCATCAAGGAAAAGTACGTCATCCAGAAGAGCGGCGTGCCCATGAAGCAGTTGCACAGTTACGACTACAGCGGACCTTACGCCGGCTTTAAGGGGGCCGTCAACTTCTGGCGGGAAATTGACCGCATGGTCAACAGCAAGGTGTGGAAATACCTGAAGGCGCCCTGGCAGGAGCATCCCGAACTGGCCGCCAAGTACGCCTGGGAATAAAACGGTTTTCGGTTTTGAGTTTTCGGTTTTCGGTTAAAAACTTCGAGCCACGCGGCCTTCCTCTGACTGGCGGCCCTTAACTTTGAACCTTGAACCTTGAACTTTGAACTCGCCGAAACAGGATTAAGGATAACATCATGTTACTGAGACATACAGCCAAGGAAATCAAAGAACGCACGGCCCTGACCATCAACCCGGCCAAGACCTGCCAACCCATCGGGGCCATGTACGCCGCCCTGGGGATACACAGTTGCCTGCCTCACAGCCACGGCTCCCAGGGCTGCTACGCCTACCATCGCAGCACCCTGACCCGGCACTACAAGGAGCCGGTGATGGCCGCCACCAGCGCCT
>CAZOCQ010000315.1:0-2518 GCA_964578335.1 uncultured Desulfobacca sp. | reverse complement strand
GGACGACTTCATGAAGCCGGACCGCATCGTGGTGGGCTGCGACGACGTCCGGGTGAGCGAGCTGATGAAGGAGCTGTACGCTCCCTTCGTGCGCACCAACGCCCCGGTCATCATCATGAACGTGGTCTCCGCCGAACTCACTAAATACGCGGCCAACGCCTTTTTGGCCACCAAGATTTCCTTCATCAACGAAATCGCCAACATCTGCAGCAAGACCGGGGCCGACATCAACATGGTGCGCCGGGGCATCGGCTCCGACCGCCGCATCGGCCACCTTTTCCTGTTTCCGGGGTTGGGCTACGGCGGCTCCTGTTTTCCCAAGGACATGCAAGCCCTGATTCACACCGCCAAATCCCGGGGCTATATCCCCCGGGTGCTGGAGGCCGCCGAGGCCGTCAACCAGGACCAGCGGCAGCTCTTCTTCGACATGATTGCCGATTATTACCAGGGCGACCTGCAGGGCCGGGTCTTCGCCATGTGGGGTCTGTCCTTCAAACCCCAGACCGACGACATCCGGGAGGCCCCGGCCCTCACCCTGATCGATAAACTATTGGCCGCCGGGGCGCGGTTGCAGGCCCACGACCCCGAGGCCATGCCGGCCACCAAACAGCACCTGGGGAATAATACGGCCGTCAGCTTCGCGGCCCACAGCTACGAAGCCGTGGAGGGAGCCGACGCCCTGATCATTTGTACCGAATGGAGCAAATTCCGGGAGCCGGACTTCGACCGCCTCAAGGCTAAGATGAAGGCCCCGGTGGTCTTTGACGGTCGCAATCTGTACAAGGCCGAAAAACTGGCCAATCTGGGCTTTCAGTATTTTTACATCGGGCAGAAGCTGGGTTAGCAGATTGTTAACTGATCAATGGGGATTATCTGGAAATGGATATCCGGGACGACGCCTGGGTGATCCGGCCATTTAAGGGGACCCCCCCGGACCAGGAATACTTCTTCACCCAGGAATGGCAAGAAAAGGGAGCCGAAGCCGATCGTGAAGTGGCTGCGGGCGAATTGCTCGGCCCTTTCGAGACCTCAGAAGCTGCCCTGGATGCGCTGAAAAACACCGGGTGTGGAAAAACCCCTTGAATGCGGGGCCGGAAAATAAGGGCATGGAAATCTCCGAAAATTTAGCTAACCTGGACCTCTCCGCCTTCTCCGCCCAGCGGGTCCTGGTGGCCGGGGACTTCATGCTGGACGAGTACCTCTGGGGGCGGGTGGAGCGCATCTCCCCGGAGGCCCCGGTGGCCGTGGTGGACGTGGCCCGGGAGACCCGCACCCTGGGGGGCGCCGGCAACGTGGTGAACAACCTGGCGGCCCTGGGGGCGCGGGTGCAGGTCCTGGGGCTGGTGGGCGACGACCATCCGGCCCACCTGCTGCGCCAGGAGATGGCCCGCCTGGGGGTGGAGGCGGCCGGCCTTTTTACCGATCCCCAGCGGCGCACCTCCCGCAAGACCAGGGTCCTGGCCGGCTCCCAGCAGGTGGTGCGCCTCGATCGGGAGTCCCGGACCCCGGCCGGGCCGGAGTTTCGGGAGGCCGCGGGGGAATTTCTCCGGGACCGGCTGCCGGAGTTGGACGCCATCGTCATTTCCGATTACGCCAAGGGCGCCCTCACCCCGCCTTTGCTCCGGGACCTCATCAGCCGCGGCCGGAGCCAGGGCCTGCCGGTGGTGGTGGACCCCAAGGGCTTTGATTACTCCGGTTACGCCGGGGCCACGGTCATAACCCCAAACCGCAGGGAGGCGGAACTGGCCGCCGGGCAGTCGCTGGCCCGTTGGGAAGACCTGGTCAGGGCTGGCGGCAGGCTGCGGGCAAGCCTCTCCCTGGACCACCTGCTCATCACCCTGGGTCCCGACGGCATGCTTCTTTTTCCATCACAAGGTTCGGAAGTTCATCTTCCCACCCGGGCCCGGGAGGTCTTCGACGTCTCCGGGGCCGGGGACACGGTGGCCGCGGTCATGGCCCTGGGCCTGGCCGCCTGGCGCCAGCCCCTGCTGGCGGCCCGGTTGGCCAACCTGGCCGCCGGAGTGGTGGTGGGCAAGGTGGGCACCGCCCCGATTTTTCGCACGGAATTGGAGCAGGAATTGGGCCGCCGGCCCGGCGGCCTGGAGGACAAGATCCTGGGGCTGGCCGAACTGGGCCTCAAGATAACTCACCTCCAGGCCCAGGGGAAACGGGTAGTCTTCACCAACGGCTGCTTTGATCTGCTCCACGGTGGGCACATCAAATTCCTGGAGGACTCCCGCCGCCTGGGGGACGCCCTGGTGGTGGCCCTGGACACCGACGCCTCGGTGCGCCGGGTGAAAGGGGCCGGAAGGCCGGTCATCGGCGCGGCCCAGCGTCTGCGCCTGCTGGCGGCCCTGGCGGCGGTGGACTTTGTCACCCTCTTCGAAAGCGCCCGGCTGCCGGAAATTTTGCAGAGCCTCAAGCCGGACATTCTCACCAAGGGCAGCAACTACCCCGAGGCCCAGGTGGCCGGCCGGGAGATTGTCCTGGGCTACGGCGGCGAAGTCCGGCTCCTGCC
>CAZOCQ010000314.1:0-2530 GCA_964578335.1 uncultured Desulfobacca sp. | reverse complement strand
GAACCAGTGACTTCCACCGTGTGAGGATGGCACTCTACCGCTGAGTTAACCGCCCGCAGTGATAATCCATTTATAATGCAAAAAAACCGTTTTGACAAGCCCCCGGAGCCGCCGGCGCCGAAGAGGCGGGAATTTTAACCCGGCCGCACCGGACGTCTTGAAAAATCTGCTTTTTTCCGTCACCCTGGGCATCGCCCCAGAAGAAGATTATTGAAAAGCATATATTTTTCGCTTCGTGCATTTATGACAAATCGGATAAGATCAAACATTGCCATAACACCCCAAGTGGGGCGTCTTCCAGGAATTTTCCAGCCATGCCAATCAAGTGCCTGAAGAAGCAATCGCAGAAATGGGTTCCGGCTCTGGCGCTGTTTATGCTGGCCTTCCAGCCGCAACTGGCCTGGGCCGGCGGCGACGGTGGCCATCGGCTCCTCTCCGGGATCAGCGTCAGTATTGTGGCCGCCACCCTGTTGGCCTTCTTGGCCTATCGCTTGAAACAGCCCCTGCTGCTGGCCTATATTGTCGCCGGCGCCATCATCGGCCCCCAGTTCGGCCTGGGGCTGGTGCAGAGCAAAGATGACATCCGCGTCATCACCGAGATCGGCCTGATCCTGCTGCTCTTCATGATCGGCCTGGAACTTGATCTCAAGAAGATCAAGGCCGCCGGCAAATCCCTGCTGGTGACCGGGGTTTTCCAGTTCGTGCTCTGTCTGCTGCTGGGGTTGGGCTTCTTTACCCTGATGGGCTTTACCATCGGTCCGCCTTATCAATACGTCATCTTTGGGGTCAATCTCCAGGGGGGCGAATACGACCTGCTCTACCTGGCCGCCTGCGTGGCCCTCAGCAGCACGGCCATCGTGGTCAAGCTGCTGCACGAGAAGTTCGAACTGGATACCCTGGCGGGGCGCCTCACCCTGGGCGTCCTGGTGTTTCAGGACCTCTGGGCCATTATCCTGCTGAGCGTCCAACCTACTCTATCCAACCCCCAGGTTATGGGACTGCTGCTGAATTTCGCCGAGGCCGCCGGCCTGGTGCTCTTCAGCCTGTTGCTCAGCAAGTACGCGCTGGGCTATCTCTTCCGCACGATCGCCAAGGTGCCCGAACTGGTGCTGGTGGCCTCCCTGGCCTGGTGCTTCCTGATCTGCGGCCTGGCCGGTTATTTCGGACTTTCCCTGGAGATGGGCGCCCTGATCGCCGGGGCCTCGATCTCCACCTTCCCCTACAACCTGGATATCATCTCCAAGATTGTCGGCATCCGTGACTTTTTCCTCACCCTGTTCTTCGTGGCCCTGGGCATGGAGATCCCCAATCCCCTGCAAAACCTCGGGATGCTGCTGGTGGCGGGGGTTACGGCCCTATTCGTGGTGGCCAGCCGCTTCCTGTCGGTCTTTCCGCTATTGCGCGGTCTTAAAAACGGCAATCGCGTCAGTCTGCTCACCTCCATCAATCTCTCCCAGGTGAGTGAGTTCGCCCTGGTAATCACGGCCATCGGCCTAAAATCGGGGCACATTGTCCCGGATATCTTTACCTTAATCATTTATGCGTTTGTCATTACCTCCATTGTCTCCACCTACATGATTACTTTCAACCAGGGGCTTCAGGGCTTTTTGAACCGCCTCCTGAACCGGGCCGGCCTCAAGAGCCTGGGCCGGGAGGACCGGGAGGAGGGGGAGGCCGAACCCAGGGAAATCGTCCTCCTGGGCTGCTTCCGGATCGGCAGCGCCCTGGTCAAGGAGATGCAGGAAACGGCCCCGGCCTTGCTGGACTACCTGTTGGTGGTGGACTTCAACCCCGAGGTTTACCGCAATCTGCGCACCCAGGGGGTGCCGGCGGTGTATGGGGACATCGCCCATCTGGCCATGCTGCAACACGCCGGGGTGGAACACGCCAAATTGGTCATTTCCAGCCTCTCGGACGATATCCTGGTGGGCACCACCAATCTCAAGCTGCTCAAGACCATCCGGGAAATCTGTCCGGAGGCCAGGGTCATTCTGACTGCCACCAATGCCGCCCAGGCGGTGGCCTTGTACCTGGCCGGGGCTGATTACGTCCTGCTCCCCAATGTGATAGCCGGGCGACAGTTGCTGGCGGTAATGCAGTCAATACTTCAGGAGCCGGAGGTAAACTTCAAGGAAGAAGAGTTGCCCCGGCTGGTGGGGCGTCAGGAGGTATTGCGGTAAAAACCCCTTTCTCCCTATTATCAGGGTATAATTCTTTCCACTTTAAATTCAGGCAATTTCCTGTTCCATGAGTCAATGTTAAAAACGGCGCAACCTTCGACAATGCGGCGCTTCCAATCACCAGATGAAGGTCCGTGTAAAGGAAGCTTCCTCTTTAGTTCATCGGTTCTTGAAAGTAAATCCGCTGCGCTTAAATTACTGATAGCAATGATAACGTAGTAATAAATCGGCTTGTTAACCCTCCTAGCCGCCCATTCGTAAAGAAAAGAATCTCGGTATTTATATTTAAGATTTTCATCAATCTCTCCAGACTTAAATCCATTAACAAATTTTGTTCTGTCTTTAGGAGT
>CAZOCQ010000313.1:0-2573 GCA_964578335.1 uncultured Desulfobacca sp. | reverse complement strand
ATTGCATATATTTCGACAAATGCACCTGCCGGGCCTGGGAAAATTTTGCCCGGCGCGGGCAGTGGACCTCTCCCAGACGGACGCGGATCGGGAGATGGAAGTGGGGGCCGTGATCCTGGCGCCGGGCTTTAAGCCCTTCGACGCCCTGCTGAAGCCGGAATACGGTTATGAGCGCTATCCCAACGTGCTCACCTCCCTGGAATTCGAGCGCCTGCTGTCCGCCACCGGGCCCGTCGGCGGCCAGGTCAGGCGGCCCAGCGACAACGCCGCGCCCAAAAAGATCGCCTGGATTCAGTGCGTCGGCTCCCGGGATGCGGCCCTGGGCCGGGATTATTGTTCCTCCATCTGCTGTATGCAGGCCACCAAGCAGGCCATGATCGCCCGGGAACACGACCCGGAAGTGGCGGCCACCGTCTTTTTCCTGGATATGCGGGCCCAGGGCAAGGGTTTCGACCGTTATTATGAACGGGCCCGTCAGGTTAGCGGCGTCCGCTATCTCCGCTCCCTGGTCTCCCGGGTGACCCAGGACCCCGGCAGCGGCAACCTGGAGATCACTTATGTGGACGAGACGAACGGGGTCCAGACCGAAGAATTCGACCTGGTGGTGCTCTCCGTGGGTCTCGCCTCCCACTCCAGCAACGGTGATTTGGCCGCCCGCTGCGGCCTGGCCACGAACCGCTGGGGGTTCGCCGAGAGCCTGCCTTTTGAATCGGTGAGCACCGATCGGCCGGGAATCTTCGTCTGCGGGGTCTTCCAGGCGCCCAAGGATATCCCCGAAACGGTGGTCCAGGCCTCCGCCGCCGCGGCCGCGGCCTTTAATTTGCTGAAGGACGCCCGGGGCAGCAAGATCACCGCCACGGCTTACCCCGAAGAGCGCGACGTCTCCGGGGAGGCGCCCCGGATCGGCGTCTTTGTCTGTCATTGCGGCCACAACATCGCCAGCGTGGTGGACGTGGAAACCCTGGCGGACTATGCCCGCACCCTCCCCTTCGTGGCCTATGCCGACCATTTCACCTTCACCTGCGCCAGCGACTCCCTGGAAAACATGCGCAAGGTGATCGAAGCCGAATCTTTAAACCGTATTGTGGTGGCGGCTTGCAGTCCCAGGACGCACGAGCCGCTGTTCCGGGAAAACCTGCGCCAGGCCGGCCTCAACAAATATCTCTTCCGCATGGTCAATATCCGGGACCAGGACGCCTGGGTGCACCGGGAGGAACCGGAAAAGGCCACCGAAAAGGCCAAAGACCTGCTCCGCATGGGGGTCTCCCGGGCCGCTTTCCTGGAGCCCCTGGAAGAAATTCCCTTCCCGGTGACGCGTCAGGCCCTGGTGGTGGGAGGCGGCCTGGCCGGCATGACCGCCGCCCTGTCCATGGCCGACGCCGGTTTT
This sequence comes from uncultured Desulfobacca sp., assembly GCA_964578335.1. Lineage (GTDB taxonomy): Bacteria > Desulfobacterota > Desulfobaccia > Desulfobaccales > 0-14-0-80-60-11 > JAPLJC01. Next base: position 1,186 of record CAZOCQ010000313.1, on the reverse strand, counting down.
CCGGTCCACCTGGTGGAGCAAGCGGAGCAATTGGGCGGCATGGCCCGGAGAGTGCATTACACCCTGGAAGGCCACCAGATGCAACCTTACCTGGACAACCTGCTGCACGAAATGGAATACCACCCCGGCATCCGGGTGCTGACCAACACCCGGGTGCTGGATTTCAGCGGCCACGTGGGGAAATTCCACAGCACCGTGGAAGGCCCCCAGGGGCGGCAGGAGATTGACTACGGCGCGGTGGTGATCGCCACGGGAGGAGCGGAATATCAGCCCACCGAGTATCTTTATGGCCAGCACCCCCGGGTGCTGACCCAACTGGAACTGGAGGCGAAACTGGTGGAAGACCCGGCTTCCCTCCCGGAGGAACCCCGGGTGGTGATGATCCAGTGCGTCGGCTGCCGGGAGCCGGACCACCTTTACTGCAGCCGCCTGTGCTGCGGCGCCGCGGTGAAAAACGCTTTGAAAATCAAAGAACTTCGGCCCCGGGCGCAAATTTTTGTGCTTTACCGGGATATCCGCACCTTTGGCTTCAAGGAGCTTTTTTATAAACAGGCCCGGGAGTTGGGAGTCCATTTCTGCCGTTATGAGGCGGACCGCAAACCGGAAGTGGCCGCGGCGGGCGGCCGGCTGCAGGTGTCGCTATTCGACCAGAATCTCCAAACCCTGGTCGCCTTGCCGGCCGACTACGTGGCCTTGGCCGCCGCGGTGCGGCCGCATCCGGCCGGCCAGGAGGCGGCCCAGGTTTTCAAGCTGCCCGCCGATTCCGACGGCTTCCTGCTGGAAGCCCATATGAAACTGCGTCCCCTGGATTTCGCGGCCCACGGCATCTTTCTCTGCGGCCTGGCGCACGGTCCCAAGTATGCCGAGGAGGCCATCGCCCAAGCCCAGGGAGCCGCGGCCCGGGCCATGGGGGTCCTGGCCCAGGAACAGATGCTGGTGGGCGGCTCGGTGGCCCGGGTGGTGCTGGAAAAATGCTCCCGTTGTCTCACCTGCGTCCGCGTCTGTCCCTTTGGGGTGCCGGCGGTGGCGCCGGAAGCGGACTCAGCCTACATTGATCCGGCCCAATGCCTGGGCTGCGGCCTGTGCACCGGCGAGTGCCCCATGGGGGCCATCGAACTGCTGCACCACCGGGAAAAGCAGTTGGGAGCGGAAATCCGGTCGGCCTGCGCTTAGCTCCGCCGATGAG
>CAZOCQ010000312.1:0-2588 GCA_964578335.1 uncultured Desulfobacca sp. | reverse complement strand
TCATCGTGGTCATGGGCGACGGCGACGCCACCGCCATCGGCGGCAACCACTTCATTCACGCGGCCCGGCGCAACCTCAACCTGACCGCCATTATTATCAACAACAACATTTACGGCATGACCGGCGGGCAGTATTCGCCCACCACGCCGTACGGGGCCAAGACGGTGACCTCCCTATACGGCCACATTGAGCACCCCTTTTCCATCAGCGAGATGGCGGTGTGCGCCGGGGCCGCCATGGTGGGGCGGGGCACGGTCTATCACGCCACTCTGCTGGATCAGTTGATGGAGCAGGCCATCATGAAGCGGGGCTTTGCGGTGGTGGAGGTCATCAGCCACTGCCACACCCAGTTCGGCCTGAAGAACAAAATGGGCGGGCCGGTGGAAATGATGCGGGCCCAGAAAGAGATGGCGGTGCGGGTGGAGAAGGCCAAAACCATGAGCCCGGAGGAACTGGCGGGCAAGCTCACCATCGGGGTGCTGGTGGACCGGGATTTGCCTATTTATACCCAGGAATACCGCAAGATCCGGGAAGCGGCCCAGGCGGCAATAAAATGATCGTTTTTGGTTTTTCGTTCTTCGTTTTTGGTATTGTGCTAATGAGTCAATTAGAGACGAAAAACGAAAAACCAAAAACGAAAAACGGTCTCTGAAAGGCCAATCTTGCATGGGGAAAAGGTATGAAATCCGCTTGGCCGGATCAGGGGGCCAAGGGTTAATCCTGGCCGGGGTGATCCTGGCGGAGGCCGCCGGGATTTATGACGGCAAATTCGTCTGCCAGACCCAGAGCTACGGCCCGGCGGCCCGGGGCGGGGCCTCCAAGGCCGAAGTGGTCATCAGCGACTGCGACATTGATTATCCCAAGGCCATCCGGCCCGACGCCCTGGTGGCCCTGAACCAGATGTCTCTGAATAAGTATGTAGATGATCTTAAACCCGGGGGCCTGCTCCTGGTGGACGCCGACCTGGTGCGGGAAGTGCCGGTGGAGGGCGCGGTGTCCCTTCCCTGCACCCGGATCGCCCGGGATTTGGGCAAGGAGATGATGGCCAACATCGTGGCCTTAGGGGCATTGGCGGCCCTGACCGGCGCCGTGTCCCTGGACAGCCTGGAAAAAGCGGTGCTGGCTCGGGTGCCGAAAGGCACGGAAGAAATGAATAAAAAGGCCCTGGCTGCGGGGATTGCCGCGGCTCGGGAAGCGAAGCGAGGGCCAGGAGGCCAAAGCACATGGACCGTGTTGGACTGACAGAACGTGGGCAATTAAGACCTGTCCCCAGGGCTGCCCTTGCCCTGCTGGTGGGGCTGAGTCTTCTAGGGCTGGCCGCCCCTGCCGCGGCCCGGACCGGCCTGACCCCCACCCCGGCGGAGACCTGGGTCCTGCAGCAGGCGGCCGCCGGCCTTACCGCGGATTTGCAGGCCCAATTCGGCCCGGCGCCCGGGGCCCGGCAACTCCGGGGGGCCTTGCCGATGAACGCCGCTGAACGCCGATGATGGAAGGAAAATATTATGCTCAAAGAAGCCATTTTTCAGGTCGTCACCCGGCAGGACCTGAGCGAAGAGGAGATGACCCGAGCCATGGAGGTCATCATGACCGGGGAGGCCACCGAGGCCCAGATCGGGGCCTTCATTACGGCCCTGCGCATGAAGGGCGAAACCGTGGCGGAGATCACCGCCGCGGCCCGGGTGATGCGGGCCAAGGCCACCAGGATTCCCATCACTGAGGGCCTCATTGACCTGGACCGGGACGAAATCAACGTGGACTGGGAGACGGTGGTGGACACCTGCGGCACCGGCGGCGACGCCACCTCCACCTTCAACGTCTCCACCACCACCGCCTTCGTGGTGGCCGCGGCGGGGCTGAAGGTGGCCAAACACGGCAACCGGGCGGTCTCGTCCCGCTGCGGCTCCGCCGACGTCATCGAGGCCCTGGGCATTAATCTCGCCCTGACCCCGGAGCAGGTGGCCTGGTGCATCCTGGAGGTGGGCATCGGCTTCCTCTTCGCCCCGCAACTGCACGGGGCCATGCGCTACGCCATCGGCCCCCGGCGGGAGATCGGCATCCGCACCATCTTCAACATCCTGGGGCCGCTGACCAACCCGGCCAACGCCAACGTCCAGGTGCTGGGGGTCTATGATGAACGGCTCACCGAGCCGCTGGCGCAGGTGCTGGGGAACCTGGGGGGCAAGAGCGCCTTTGTGGTCTATGGCGAAGGCTCTTATGATGAAATCAGCATCGTCGGCCCCACCCGGGTGAGCCAGCTCAAGGACGGCCAGGTGACCACCTACAATATCGCGCCGGAGGATTTCGGGCTGCCGCGGGCCAACATTGCCGATATCAAGGGCGGCGACGTCTTTGAGAACGCCCGGATTGTGCGGGCCGTGCTGGAAGGGGAGGGGGGGCCCCGGGAAGACATGGTGGCCCTGAACGCGGCCGCGGCTTTTATCGCCGCGGGCCTGTGCCCGGATTTCCCCGAAGGCATCAAGTTGGCCCGGAAGTGCATCCACCGGGGCAAGGCCCTGCAAAAGCTGAATGACCTGATCGCCAAGAGCAAGAGCTTTGAAAGGCAGTAGTCAGTAGCCAGTGGTCAGTAG
>CAZOCQ010000311.1:0-2599 GCA_964578335.1 uncultured Desulfobacca sp. | reverse complement strand
TTAACAGATCAGATGAAGCCAGAAAATCGAAATCGAAACCAATCACTAAAAACTAAAAACTAAAAACTAAAAACTAAAACTATTTCATTCCGAGCTTCTCCAATTCATGACAGCAGAGGGAATGGCCCAGGGAGCAGCCCTTCTTGTAGTCGGCCACGGCCTTCTTTAGTCGATCGAGATGGTAGCGATACATATTGCCGCGGAAGAAATAGGCGTGGGGGGCCTGGGGGGCCAGGCGGATGGCGGTGGAGAAATCGTCCGCGGCCTTTTGATATTGCCCCTGGCAGAACCACACCAGGCCCCGTTTATTGTAAACCCAGGGGTCCTTGGGGGCCAATTCGGCCGCCCGGTTGAGGTCGGCCAGGGCTTCGGGGAAACAGCCCTCCTGGGCCTGACATTCGCCGCGTTGTTTCAGGACTTCGGCGCTCCTGGGGTCGCATTTAAAGGCCCGGTTCAGGACCTCGAGGGCCTCGGGCCGCCGTTCCAGCTCCATCAGCAGATTGGCCTTGGCCAGAAGCAACTTGAGATTATCCGGTTGTTGGGCCAGGCCCTTGTCCAGCTCCTGCAGGGCCTCTTCCTTTTGTCCCAGGGCGGCCAGGCACTCGGCCAGGGGCGCCCTGGCCTCGGCCATCTGCGGGTATTGCTGCAGGTATTGGCGCAGCAGCTTCACCGCCTGTTCGGGCTTCCCGGCCTTTTGGGCTTCCTGGCCCTTGAGCAGCAGGTTTTGGCCGGCCCAGGCGGGAACCGCGGTAATCACCAGACAAATTGCCGTTAGTATAAGTTTTCGCCAACCCATGTCTGCTCCAGGATTAGTTCAAGGTTCAAGGTTCAAAGTTCAAAGAAAAAAACTAAAAACTCGAAACTCGAAACTCAAAACTCAAGAGGGCCACCTGCAGTTACAGATGACCCTTTATATCACGATTACCTCTCCCTCTGCCAGTTTATCCGGTTTTCCTCATTTTCCGAAAACCGAAAACCGAAAACCGCCTTTTAATAGCTGCGCATGGCCCGAAGGCGGGCGATGCGCTCTTCGAGGGGCGGATGGGTGCTGAAGAGGTTCATCAGGCTGCTGCCGGTCAAGGGATTGACGATGAACATGTGGGCCGTGGCCGGGCTGGCGTTCATGGGGACCCTTTGCGCGCCCATGGAGAGCTTCTCCAGGGCCCGGGCCAGGGATTCCGGGTTGTGGGACAACTGGGCCCCGGTTTCGTCCGCCAGGTACTCCCGGGAACGGGAGATGGCCATCTGGATGAGCATGGCGGCAATGGGGGCGATGATGGACATGACGATGACCCCCAGGAGGCCCGGGCCTTCGTCGTCGTCCCGGCCCATGCCGAAGATGGCCCCTAAACGGGCGATATCCGCCAGGATCATGATGGCCCCGGCCATGGTGGCGGCGATGGTGGAGATGAGGATGTCCCGGTTGCGCACGTGGCCCAGTTCATGGGCCAGGACGCCCTTGAGTTCGGTGGGGGTCAGCAGCCGCATAATGCCTTCGGTGGCGGCCACCGCGGCGTGCTGGGGGTTGCGGCCGGTGGCGAAGGCGTTGGGGGAGTCGTCCGGGATGATATAGACCTTGGGCTTGGGGACGCCCGCTTCCCGGGCCAGTTCCTCCACCATCTGGTGGAGCTGCGGCGCCTCCGCCGGGCTCACTTCCTGGGCCCCGTACATCCTCAGGACGATCTTATCGGAATACCAGTAGCCGAAGAAGTTCATCCCCAGGGCCAGCAGAAAGGCGAGATACATGCCGTTGCGTCCGCCCAGGAGCTTGCCCATAAAGATCAGAAACACCGTCATCACCGCCAGGAGCAACACGGTTTTGATGCTGTTTTCCATAGATTCACCCTTCAAGGAGGAGGGCTTTGCCTTCCTCTGTTTGTTTAAGTCGCCATTAATATGGATATATTTTGTCAAAAAATCCAGTTCAGGGGAAGAGCCTTCGGTGAAAATTATTCGCGGGGCGCGGGGGTGTTTCCGGGAGCTTTAACGGTGGCGCAGGCTTCCGGCCTGCACCCCAGGTTTGGCGGGCACGAAGGCCCGCTCTACCAAACCTTTTCATGACTTGAGACCTCGGCGCGAATCAAGTAGAACAGCCGCCCTCGCCGGTTTATTGCAGGCGAGGGCGCCTGCTCCACATTTTATTGTGGTAAAGGAGGCGCTCTCCCTGGCAGGAAGGGATTTTCGCAGAGGTCTCGATTTATGAGCAGGCCGGAGGTTCTGGAATGACTGATTTTAAAAGTTGCCAGCAGTCAGTAGCCAGTAGCCAGCAAAAGAAAAGCGATACTAAGTAGTTACCCCCTCTCCCCCGACGGGGGAGAGGGCTGGGGTGAGGGGGAGATAAGGCTTTCAATAATTTGTGGGTGGCCGAAGGCCCTTGAATCTGTCAAGTAAGCTCTTCCAAATGCGGCCCGCCGAAATCACCCGCATGGGAGGCGTCAAGCACCCTTCCGCTGTCCTCGGCCTGATTATCGGTGTTTCCGACCCAAAAAATTCTTCTTCAAAATAAAAAAGGGCCAGCGTCTCAGCTAACCCCCTTAGAAATTCCTGGTCGGGACGAGAGGATTTGAACCTCCGACCCCCTGAACCCCATTCAGGTGCG
>CAZOCQ010000310.1:0-2632 GCA_964578335.1 uncultured Desulfobacca sp. | reverse complement strand
AGAGCACCACGGTGCCGTCCAGGTGGGCGAAGGTGGTGGCCGGGGCCGGGTCGGTCAAGTCGTCGGCGGGCACGTAGATGCACTGCACCGAGGTGACCGAACCCTTCTTGGTGGAGGTGATGCGCTCCTGCAATTCACCGAGGTCGGTGCCCAGGGTGGGCTGGTAACCTACGGCGGAGGGCATGCGGCCCAGCAGGGCCGAGACTTCGGAACCGGCCTGGGTGAAACGGAAGATGTTGTCAATGAAGAGCAGGGTGTCCTGGCCTTCCACATCCCGGAAGTATTCGGCGGCGGCCAGGGCGGTCAGAGCCACCCGGGCCCGGGCCCCGGGGGGCTCGGTCATCTGCCCGTAGATCAAGGCGGCCTTGGGCAGCACGCCGGAGTGCTTCATTTCCAGGTAGAGGTCGTTGCCTTCACGGGTGCGCTCACCCACGCCGGCGAACACCGAAATGCCGCCGTGGTGCATGGCGATGTTGTGGATCATTTCCATCATGACGACGGTCTTGCCCACGCCGGCGCCGCCGAACATCCCCATCTTACCGCCCCGGGGGAAGGGCACCAGCAGGTCAATAACCTTGACGCCGGTTTCCAGCACCTTGACCGTGGTGTCCTGATCCACGAAGGCCGGGGCCGGACGGTGAATGGGATACATGTTCTTGGCCTCAACCGGACCCATGCCGTCCACCGGGCGGCCCACCACGTTCAGCACCCGTCCCAGGGCCTCATGGCCCACCGGCACCATGATGGGGTTGCCGGTGTCTTTGACGGGCATGCCCCGCACCAAACCATCGGTGGTGTCCATGGCGATGGTGCGCACCATGTTGTTGCCCAGGTGCTGGGCCACTTCGACGACCAGGTTGTCTTCGACGTCGTCAATGGCCGGGTTGGTGATTAACAGCGCATTTCTGATGGCCGGCAGCTTTCCCTCTTCAAATTCGACGTCCACTACCGGACCGATAACGCGGGCGATCTTCCCAATATTCATATTCCTTGATTCCTCCTATTCGGGCGGCTTAGCCTTTGAGGGCCTCAGCCCCGCCCACGATATCCATCAATTCTCTGGTAATGGCCGCCTGCCGGGCCTTGTTCATCACCAAAGTAAGCTGGGTGATCATTTCTTTACAGTTGCTCTGGGCGTTGTCCATGGCAGTCATGCGGGCCGCATGCTCACTGGCGGAATTCTCCAGGAAGCCGTGATAGACCTGCACGTTGACATATTTGGGCAGCAGGTATTCCAGGAACTGCTCCATGGGCGGCTCAAAGAGGTACTCCATGCTGGGCGCCGCCTCCGCCGCCTCGCCGGGTTGGATAGGCAAGAGCTGCACCAGGCGCGGCCGCTGAATCGCCATATTAATAAACATGGCGTGGATCAGGTGGACCTCCTGAACGGCGCCGCTCAGGAAAAGGTTCATGACCTCCCGGGCCACGGTCACCGCGTTGGAGAAGTCGAACTTGTTCCAGACGTCCACGTATTGGGCCACCATCTCCCGTTTGCGGCGCCGGAAGAAGTCCCGGCCTTTGCGGCCGACGCAGACGAGATCAACTTCGATGCCGGCGGCCTCTTTCTCACGGATGAATTTCACCGCCTGGTTGATGAGGTTGACGTTGAAGCTGCCGCAGAGACCGCGGTCGGCGGTCATCAGCACCAGCCCCACCCGCTTGACTTCGGCGGCCTGCTGGAAGAAGGGATGGCTCTCCGGCTCCACCCGTCCGGCCATATTGCCCAGCATCATGGCGAAGGCTTGGGCGTAAGGCCTAAACCCCTCCATGCGCGACTGGGCGCCACGCAATTTCGCGGCGGAGACCATGTTCATGGCCTTGGTGATCTGCTGGGTCTTTTTGACCGCCGCGATCTTGTTTCTGATGTCTCTTAGGGTCGCCATACTTATCCCCCGGCCTTACGACGCACTGACAGCAGGCTGAAATACGCCGTCGAACTCTTCCAGCAGGGCCTTCATCCGGGCATCAAGCTCAGGGGTGAACTCCTTCTTTTCCTTGATGTCGGCCAAGACGTCGGAATATTTGGTCTCCATGAAGCTGTAAAGCTGCTGCTCGTAAGAGGCCAGCACGTCCACCGGATATTTATCCAGGAAGCCCCGGGTGCCGGCGTAGAGGATGGAGATCTCTTTCTCCATGGGCAGCGGCTCATACTGGGGCTGCTTCAGGATTTCCACCAGCCGGATGCCGCGGTTAAGCTGCTGCTGGGTGGATTTGTCCAGCTCGGAGCCGAACTGGGCGAAGGCGGCCAGTTCCCGGTACTGGGCCAGGTCCAGGCGCAGCGAGCCGGCCACCTGTTTCATGGCCTTGACCTGAGCGGCGCCGCCGACCCGGGAGACCGACAGACCGACGTTGATGGCGGGCCGGACGCCGGAGAAGAACAGGGCCGGCTCCAGATACACCTGACCGTCGGTGATGGAAATAACGTTCGTCGGAATAAAGGCCGACACGTCACCCTGCTGGGTTTCGATGATGGGCAGGGCGGTCATGGAGCCGCCTCCCAGGGCGTCGTTCAACTTGGCGGCCCGCTCCAGCAACCGGGAGTGGTTGTAGAAGATGTCACCCGGATAGGCCTCACGTCCCGGCGGCCGGCGCAGCAGCAGGGAGATCTGCCGGTAGGCCTGGGCCTGCTTGG
>CAZOCQ010000309.1:0-2635 GCA_964578335.1 uncultured Desulfobacca sp. | reverse complement strand
GCCATGCTGGAAGACATCGCCATCCTCACCGGCGGCCAGATGATCTCCGAAGACATGGGCTGGAAGCTGGAAAACGTCACCCTGAAAGAGCTGGGCACCGCCAAGCGCATTAACATTGACCGGGACAACACCACCATCATTGACGGCGGCGGCGAGCGGGCGGCCATCGAAGGCCGGGTGAAGCAGATCCGGGTGCAGATTGACGAAACCACCTCCGACTATGACCGGGAAAAGCTCCAGGAGCGCCTGGCCAAGCTGGTGGGCGGCGTGGCGGTGATCCGCGTCGGCGCGGCCACCGAGATTGAAATGAAAGAGAAGAAGGCCCGGGTGGAAGACGCCCTGAACGCCACCCGCGCCGCGGTGGAGGAAGGCATCGTGCCCGGCGGCGGCGTCGCCCTGCTGCGCTGCGCCCCGGCCCTGGAGGCCCTGAAGCTGGGTCACGACGAAGGCATGGGGATCAATATCATCAAACGGGCCCTGGAAGAGCCCATCCGCCAGATCGCCAATAACGCCGGCTTCGAAGGCTCCGTGGTGGCCGAGCACGTCAAGAACGAAAAGGGCGGCAATGGCTTCAACGCCGAAACCGGCGCCTATGAAGACCTGCTGGCCGCGGGCGTCATTGACCCCACCAAGGTCACCCGCTACGCCATCCAGAACGCCGCCTCGGTGGCGTCCTTGCTCATCACCACCGAAGCCATGGTGGCCGAGAAGCCCAAGAAGGAAGCCCCGATGCCCCCGATGCCGGGCGGCGGCATGGGCGGCATGGAAGGGATGTATTAAAGGCAGGGGTTAGGGGTTAGGGATCAGTAGCCAGTAGCCAGTAGTCAGTTATTGGTGGCGCGGGCCTCCAGCCTGCGCTTGACCCTGAACCCCACTCCAAAGTAGCGTCTCACGCACCAAATTTTAGGGGCGGCCCGTGTCGGGCCGCCCCTAATTATTTGGTAGCGCAGGCTTCCAGCCTGCACCATTGATTGTTGGCGGCACCGGTTGACAACCTGCGCAGCTTGCCCAAGCCACAGCAAACCGATTCAGGGGGTGCCGGCGTTGGTCCCCCACTGGACGCCCGTGGTTCCCGGCTGGACATAATAGTTGGTGGTCAGGCCGAAGGCGCTGTTGCGGTCCACCAGGATGGCGGTGGCCACACCGGTCCCGAAAGAGAAATTATAGGTTGAATTATTAAAAGCAGTGTTGCCCTGGACATTGCCTGAAAATTGCATCCGAAGGCCGATAGAGTTATTGGAGGCCACACAGTCGCTAATCACGCCAGAATCCAAATGAATACCGCTCCCACTATTATTTGAGGCGTTGCAAGCTTTGACCAGGTGGTCGCTGCCGTTGAACTCGATCCCGATACCGGTGGCGGTGGCCCGGACATCGAGGGCGCGGTGCTGCTTGCCGGAATTACTCTGTTCAAAGACGCCATAATAAAAGCCGCGGATCGTCCCGTTTCGGATCTCCACGTTGGTGCGCCCATTCAGATAGATGCCGCGAGTAGTGCCTTTGGGACCGTCCTTAGTCAGGCTGAACCCCATGAGGTCCAGGGTGACGTCATCGGCGTTGACGGTGATGGCGTTGCCGCCGCCGCTGTAGGTCAGGTCGCTCCCCAGGTAGTAGAACCCCGGGGTGGAGATGGTATAAGGCACGCTGGTGATCCTGGTGCCCGGCGCCCCGCCGCCGGCGATCACGTAAAAGTCCGCCCAGGCCGCGGTGCCGCTCAGCAGCACGGCTAAAACCACTGCCCACAGAGCAAGTCTCTTCATGGCCAATCTCCTTCGGTTACATAGGGTTTAGTTTATCTGGCTGGTCTCGGTCCGGCCGGGCCGGGGTTGGCGACAATTGGAACTTGGTTAAGTAACTTGTAAATAAATTATCACAATAAGACAATGTGGTCAATTTAAATTATGGCGTAATGATTGGGAGGAAATCGCCCGGCGGGGCTTAAGGCAAAACGCAGGGTGCGCCATGCGCACCAAGAAGTAGGGATTAGGGGGCAGGGGTTAGGGATCAGTAGCCAGTAGCCAGTAGCCAGTAGTCAGTTATTGGTGGCGCGGGCCTCCAGCCTGCGCTTGACCCTGAACCCCACTCCAAAGTGCGTCTCATGCACCAAATTTTAGGGGCGGCCCGTGTCGGGCCGCCCCTTTTTATTGCGCTAAGTGTATCGTGGTTAAGCAGAGGTTGGCTGGTCGTTATTGACCTGGTTTCTTCTTTTCCGCGGGTTTGGCCGCCGGCGCCGGCGCCGGAGCTGGCTTAGGCGCCGGGGCAGGGCGGGGCGGCGCGGCGGCCGGATTGGGCGCCGGAGCCGGCCGAGGAGGAGCAGCAGCCGGTTTAGGCGCCGGAGCCGGCCGAGGAGGCGCTGCCGCCGGCTTGGGCGCTGGCGCGGGCGGCCGGCTGGTGCTGGGCGCCGGGGTAGTCGGCCGGGTAGCGGTCGGCGGCCTGGTTGGAGTAGTGGCGCTCGGCGGCCGGGTCGGAGTGGTCGGCCGGGTGGTGCTCGGCGTCGGCGCAGGCGGCCGGGTAGGAGTAGTTGGCCTGGTAGTGCTGGGCGTCGGGGTGCTGGGCTTCCCAAAAGAACCGGGAGCCGGAGTAGTCGGCTTCACCGCCGGCGTTGAGGGTGGTTTAGTGGGCGTAGTCGGCTTCA
>CAZOCQ010000308.1:0-2660 GCA_964578335.1 uncultured Desulfobacca sp. | reverse complement strand
GCCAGGAGGTGGAGACCGCCATCCTGGACGTGGACTCCAGCAGCGAACGGGTCAGGGCCACGGAAAAAGCCCTGGAGCAGGCCCGGGAAAGCCTGCGCATCGAGACCTTGAAATACAACCTGGGGGCCGGCGCCATCACCGACGTGCTGGACGCCCAGACGGCGCTGTTATTTACTGAAACCACTTACTACCGCGCCCTGGCGGACTTCCGCAGCGCCCTGGCCCGGCTCAGACTGGCGGTGGGAGGGGATCTTTCATGAAACAACCGGGCATCGTTCTGGCAAGCTTATTAGTTGCGGCCATAAACCTCTTGGGCCCCTGGCCGGCCTGGAGCCAGGAAAAGGGGCAGGAGGGTGAGGCGGCCAAAGGAAAACCGATCCCCCTGGTGGCGGTGCAAAAGGCGCAGGTAACGGCCCTGTCCCGGACCCTGGAACTGACGGGCAGCGCCACCCCCACCCGCCAGGCCCGCCTGGCCTCGCCGGGGGAAGGCCCCATCCAGAACTGCCGGGTCCGGGAAGGCGATCAAGTGAAGCGCGGCCAGCGGCTGGTGACCATCGGCCGTTCCGGCGCGGCCGCGGCCCAGGTGGCCGCGGCCTCGGAGTCCCTGAAAGAGCAGCAGGCCGAGCTGAACCGGACGAAAATCCTGGTGCAGAGCGGCGCCGTCCCCGGCTCGCAACTGGACTCCGCCCGGGCCAAGTATGAGGGGGCCCGGGCCCTTTTAACCAAGGCCCGGGAAATGGCCGGCGACTACTCGGTGGAGGCTCCCTGGGACGGGGTGGTTTCCAAGGTGCTGGTGAAAGACGGCGACTTCGTGGCGCCGCGCGCCCCTCTGTTGGAGATGTACGACCCCGCCAGCCTGGTGATCCGCCTGGCCGTGCCCGAGGCCCAGGCCACCGAGGTCTTCAAGGGCACCCCCGCCACCGTCCAACTGGACGCCTATCCGGGCAAGGCCTTTGAGGGCCAGGTCAGCCGCGTCTACCCGGACCTGGACACCCGCATGCGCACCCGCACCGCCGAGGTGAAACTGGAGGCGCCGGTGGCCTTGCTCCCGGGCATGTTCGCCCGCCTCAAGCTGACCATGGAGACCGCGGCCGACGCGGTGGTGGTTCCCAATGAGGCGGTGATGGTGCTGCCTAACGGCGAGAAGGTCGCCTATGTCCTCAAAAACGGCAAGGTTCAGCGCCGGGTGGTGCAAACCGGCCAGGAAGCAGGTGGTCAAGTGCAGATCGTTTCCGGTATTCAGCCGGGCGAGACCGTGGTCACTGCGGGCAATGAAAAGCTCAAAGACGGCCTGGCAGTGAAGGTTCAGGAAGGAGCAGGGAAATGAAGGTCACCGGTTACGCCGTACGGCGGCGCATCGCCACCGCGGTCATCACCATCGCCGCGGTGGTGCTGGGGTTATACGGTTTTATCCTGCTGCCGGTGAATTTTCTTCCTGACATCACCTATCCCATGATCAGGGTGCACATCTATTGGCGGGGGGCCACCCCGGAGGAGATCAGCACCAATATCGCCGACCCGGTGGAGCGGCAGATGGCCATGGTGGACAACCTGGACTACCTGGAGTCCTCTTCCATCGAAGGCATGTACACCCTCCTGGTCAATTTCAAATACGGAGTCAACGTGGACGTGGCTTTCCAGGACGCCCTGGCGGCCATGGCCCGGGGGGCCCGGCAGCTCCCCAAGGATATAGACCCGCCCCTGATCTTCAAGGCCGACCCTTCCCAAATCCCGGTGGTGCAGCTCACCGTCAGCTCCGACCAATGGGATTTGACCAAACTGCGCACCTGGACGGAGAACTGGCTCCAGTATCAGTTGCAGGCGGTTCCCGGGGTGGCGGGCACCGATATCGTCGGCGGCCTCAAGCGGGAGATCCGAGTGCACCTGGACCCCAACGCGGTGGAGAAATACGGTCTCACCCTGCCGGCAGTGATGAAGAAGCTTTCGGATGAGAACATCGAACAGTTCGGCGGGCGGGTGACCGTGGGCCGCCGGGAGTTCATCGCCCGCACCCTGGGCGAATACAAAACCCTCGACGACATCCGCAACGTCGTCCTGGCCAACGGCGGCCCGGGCAAGATCTACCTCAAGGATGTGGCCCGGGTGGAAGACGCCCATGAGGAGGTCCGCATTATCACCCGCCTGGGGGGCAAACCCACCGTCAAGTTGAGCGTCCTCAAGCAGGCCGACGCCAACACCGTAGAAGTGGCCAGGGCGGTGAACCGGAGAATCGAGCAGCTCACGCCCTCCCTGCCCCCCGGCGTCAAGCTGGGCCTGGTGGAAAACCAGGCGGACTACGTCATCGCGGCCTTGAACGGGGTGCGCAACGCCGCTATTGAAGCCGCCATCCTGGTCATTGCCATCGTCTATCTCTTTTTGGGAAGCTGGCGGCACGTCCTGGTAATGCTCCTGGCCCTGCCCATCACTTTGATCCTGAACTTCGCCCTGATGCAACTGGGCGGCTTTTCCCTCAATATCTTCTCCCTGGGCGGCCTGGTGGTGGCCATCGGCGTGGTGCTGGACAATTCCATCGTAGTGCTGGAAAATATCACCCGCCTGCGGCATCTCCACCCCGAGCAGCCGCCCGAAGAGGTGGCCGAGACCGGCACTGCCGAGGTGGGGTCGGCCATCCTGGCCGCCACCCTCTCTTTCCTGGCCCT
>CAZOCQ010000307.1:0-2685 GCA_964578335.1 uncultured Desulfobacca sp. | reverse complement strand
AGCACCGTTTTCCCGTCACCCCCCGGGGGGCGGGCACCGGCCGCAGCGGCGGCTCGGTACCTATCGAGGGCGGGGTGGTGCTGGTCCTCACCCGGCTGGACCGCATCCTGGAGATCAGCAAAGCCGATTTGGTGGCGGTGGTGGAGCCGGGAGTCATCCTGGGAAAATTCAAGGCCGCGGTGGCGGCCCAGGGGTTGTACTACCCGCCGGACCCGGCCAGCGCCGAGTTCTGCACCATCGGCGGCAACGTGGCCGAATGCGCCGGGGGCGCAGTGGCGGTGCAGTGGGGCGTCACCCGGGACTACGTCCTGGGGCTGGAAGTAGTGCTGCCCACCGGCGAAATCATAGAGGCCGGGACCCGCACCATGAAAGGGGTAGTGGGTTACGACCTCACCCGGCTCTTTTTGGGGTCGGAGGGGACGCTGGGGGTGATCACCCGCATCGTCCTGCGCCTGGTGGCCCAGCCCGCGGCCCGGCAGACCCTGGCGGCGGGTTTCGAGACTTTGTCGGCTGGAGCCGGGGCCGTGTCCCGGATTCTCACCGCCGGGCTGGCCCCCACCGCCCTGGAGTTCATGGACCGGACCACCCTGGACTGCGTCCGGGAGTTGCTGCCCTTTAAAGTCCCGGAGACAGCCGCGGCCCTGCTGCTGGCCGCAGTGGAGGGCCATCCCCACGACGTGGAGGCGCGGGCTGCGGCCATCGAGAACTATTGCCGGGAGCTGGGCGCCGCCCCGGTCCTCCGGGCCCGGAGCCAGGCTGAAGCCGAGGACCTCTGGAAGGCCCGCAAGGTGGTGTCTCCGGCCCTGCTCAAGGTGCGGCCCCATAAGGTGAGCGAGGACGTGGTGGTCCCCCTGGGCGCCATTCCGGCCCTGATTGACGGCTTGCAGGAAATTTCCCGGCGCCGGGGCCTGCTCATTCCCTGTTACGGCCACGCCGGGGACGGCAATATCCACGTCAACGTCCTGTATGACCGGAAGATCGAATCGGAACAGGCGGCGGTAAGCCCCACCGTGGCGGAAATCTTTGCCCTGACCCGGCAGTTGCGGGGCACCCTGTCGGGGGAGCACGGCATCGGTCTCACTAAGGCCCCCTATCTCGGCCTGGAGCTTTCCGAAGCCGCCATCGCCTTGCAGCAGCGCCTGAAGCGGGCCTTCGACCCCCATAATCTGATGAATCCGGGGAAGATCTTTCCGGATCCCGGTAAAAAATGAGGCGAGTTTTGCACCATTGTGCTTATTTCGGTTTCTGAAAGATAATGACCGCCTTAGAAATTTTTATTACTTGACAAAATTTTCACAATCGCATACGTTTGAATACGTTTGAAACCATAAAACCCGTGGACCAAATATTGAAGGAGGATATCTCGGCATGGCCACTGTAGAATACAAGGGCAAAACTTTCACGGTAGACGAAGACGGCTTCCTGGAAAACCTGGACCAATGGTGCCAGGAGTGGGTTGATTATGTAAAGGACTCTGAGGGCATCTCGGAACTGACGGAAGAGCACTGGAAAGTCATCAATATGCTCCAGGACTACTACAAGAAGAACGGCATTGCCCCCATGGTCCGCATTCTCTCCAAGGTGACGGGCTTCAAACTGAAACATATTTACGAGCTGTTTCCCTCCGGACCGGGCAAAGGAGCCTGCAAAATGGCGGGATTGGCGAAACCCACCGGTTGC
This sequence comes from uncultured Desulfobacca sp., assembly GCA_964578335.1. Lineage (GTDB taxonomy): Bacteria > Desulfobacterota > Desulfobaccia > Desulfobaccales > 0-14-0-80-60-11 > JAPLJC01. The sequence goes on along the minus strand of CAZOCQ010000307.1, from coordinate 1,005 downwards.
GTCTAAATCCGCTCCTCCTTTTCAAATAAGAGGCATTAACTGTGGAGCAGATTCCCTCGCCAGGGAATCTGCTCTACGTGTTAAGATAATGCTAGGATGTAAAGAATTGTTTGACATTTGTCACGCTTGCCTTTACATTCCCTCATAAGATACATCCTTATCCAGCCAAAAGCCGATTATTCCGGTTTCTGACCGCAACCTGGCGGAGGGGCTTGAGTCTTTGCTCCTTGGCCGGCCGATAATAAAGCTGCAAGGAGTCCAGCCCATGGCGCGCCCCATGAACAAGATTCTTTTCATCGAACCCCGGGCTCCCCGGGAGCACATCTTCAGCCGGGTGGTCATTCCTCGGTTGGGTTGCCTTCTTTTGGGGACTATCCTGGAGCGCCGGGGTTTGGAGGTCAAAGTGGTCGTGGAGGAGAGCTTGACTCCGGATTATGCTTCCCTGGATTTTCAGCCGGACCTGGTCTGCATCTCCAGTATCTCCTCCACCGCCCCCCGGGCCTACGAACTGGCCGATTTCTTCCGGGAGAGGGGCCTACCGGTGGTTTTGGGCGGCGCCCACCCCAGCTTCCTGCCCGAGGAAGGCCTGGAACATGCGGATTACGTGATCTGCGGCGAAGGTGAAGGCGCCCTGCCGGAACTGATCGAGGCCTTGAGGAACGGCGGCGACGTCAGCGGCATCCAAAACCTCTGTTTCCGCCGGGGCGACGCCATCGTGAAGAATCCCTGGCGTCCCCTGGTGGAGGACCTGGACGCCCTGCCCATCCCCGATTACAGCCTGATCCACGGTTGGAAGGCCAAGCGGGGCAAAGGGGTTGTTTCCATCGCCACCTCCCGGGGCTGCCCCTTCAATTGCAGCTTCTGTTCGGTGATCCTGTTGTTTGGCCGTAAATACCGGGCCAACTCGGTGGACCGCATCATGGCGGAAATCCGGCAAAACGGCCTCCAGGGTCACCACATCTTCTTCTGCGATGACAACTTCACCGCCAACCGGGCCCGCACCAA
>CAZOCQ010000306.1:0-2686 GCA_964578335.1 uncultured Desulfobacca sp. | reverse complement strand
TTGTAAAATGTAAATTGTCATTTTACAATAACCTCAATGATCCGGAACTTTCGGCATAAAGGCTTGCAACGGCTGTTTCAGCATGACGATGGCAGCAAGTTGCCGCCGGATATGGTGGAGCGGATCAGGCTGATCCTCTCCACCCTGCAAGCCGCCCCAGAAATTGAGGCCATGAATCTGCCGACTTTTCGTTTGCATCCACTTAAAGGGGAATTATTAGGGTTTTTCGCCGTTACCGTCCGGGCCAATTGGCGCCTTATCTTTCGTTTCGAGGGCGGCGAAGTCTTGGATGTTGATTTCATCGATTACCATTAAGCAGGAGAACGCCATGGAGATGAAGAATCCGGTTCATCCCGGTCTGCTGGTGAAAGCCTGTCTTGAAGAGCTTGGCTTAGCGATTGCGCCGGCAGCCGCGGCTCTTCACATCACTCGGCAGCAACTGCATAACATCGTGGCGGGGCGCAGCAGCGTGACGCCGGAAATGGCGATCCGCTTTGAAAAGGCCTTCGGCAGCACCGCCGATACCTGGCTGCGGATGCAGGTGAATTATGACCTGGCGCAGGCGCGGCGACAGGCCTCCGAAATTGAGGTTGAACGTCTAACGCCAAAGGTGGCCTGATAGTTGGGGGGTGCTCGTTATCATAACCGCCTTCCTGGACCTTTCCCAGGATAAACTATATCTGGTGCTTGTTGATGCATAATAATCGCAAGGGCAACTGGCTGGAAAGAAATCCTAAGAAGATCATTGCTTTTTTGCTCCTCATCTTTATCCTCTTGACGGGCTACGCCGCCGAAAAAATCCTGGCCTATAAAAATAAGGGGCTGGGCTTTAATTTTGCCCTGCCGCACCGCGCCATCCAGCTCCGGGAATATCGGCCCACCATGCAGGAATATGTCCAGGCCGGCCAGGAAGACCTGTTTTACGACAATCTGGAAAAGAAGCAATATTTGCTGCGGATTGATGAGAACGGCTTCATCATTCCTTCTGAGAGACATAAGAACCCGGATGTCACCCTGGCTTTCCTGGGGGCCTCCACCAGCGAATGCCGTTATGTGGCGGAAGACCTCCGGTTTCCCTGCCTCACCGGAACCTTGTTGGAAAAAGAGCTTAATATAAAAATCAATTCTTATAATGCCGCCCGCAGCGGCAACCATACCCTCCACTCCATTGATGTCTTATTGAACAAGGTTCTCCCGGTCAATCCCCAGATTGTCATTATGATGCACAATATCAATGACTTAGTCATATTGCTGTATGAAAAATCTTATTGGCACAAAAATTCGGCCCGCTCGCTGATTATTGATATTAATAAAGAAGTCAATTGCTTTAAGGTCTTAAGAGACCGCTATATTCCCAACCTGGCGGCGGCCTTGCGCAATCTGGATTATCGGGTAAGATCAATTTTCAAATCCAAGGAGCTCCCCGGCCCTGCTCCAGGCAATGATGAGTTTGCCCAGGTCCGGGGGCAAAAGGTGGAATTTGATCCCACCAAGGTCACCGAGCAGTTCGCTATGAACCTGCAAACCTTTATCTACTGCTGCCAGGCCCGTAAGGTGACCCCGGTCTTGATGACCATGGCCAGCCGCTTGAAGCCGATTCCGGATAAAGTCATCGGCGAAGGGTTTAAGGTGCAAGAGGCCCAGATGCAGATCAAATACGCCCAATATAAAGGACTTTTCGACCGCTTCAATGAGGCCCTCCGCCGGAAGGCCGAGGAAAACGGCGTCCTGCTCATTGACCTGGCCCGGGAGATTCCGCCGGAAAAGGAATATATGTACGACGTGGTGCACTTTACCGAGTTGGGTTCCCGGCGGGTGGCGGAAATCGTGGCGGAGAAGCTCAAGCCGCTGGTGGCGGCGCAGTTACAGCAAAAAGTAACGTTATCTTCAACTAATTCACTAAAATAGACTATGCGCCAACCTCCGCTGCCTCCGGCCGCCGAGAATAACGGCCTGATTCCCCTGGACGCCCTGGCCTTCGACATTGACGGGGTGGTGGCCGACATCATGACCACCTTCCTGGACCTGGCCCGGGAACGCTACGACGTGGGGCATCATCTGCGTTATGAGCATATGACCACCTTCCGCCTGGAAGACTGCCTGGACCTGGAGCCCGGCGTCATCCAGGCCCTCATCCGGGAACTCATTGACCGCCCCCATGAACTGACGGTGGCGCCCCTGCCCCACGCGGTGCCGGTGCTCACCCGCCTGGCCCGGGAGGCTCCGCTGCTCTTCGTCACCGCCCGGGACCGGGTCCGGCCCATTCAGACCTGGCTGCACCGCACCCTGGACCGGGTGCCCCCGGAGGTCATCCGGGTGGTGGCCACCGGCGACCCCGACGCCAAGCTCCATTACCTGCTGGACCAGAAGATCCAATACTTTGTGGAGGACCGCCTGGAAACCTGCCTGCAACTGGCCGAGCACGGCATCACCCCCATCCTCTTCGCCCAGCCCTGGAACCGCCGGCCCCACTCCTTCCTGGAAGTGGCCGACTGGCCCGCCCTGGCCGCCCTGCTCTTTGAGGAGTGAGCCGTAAGCAGTAAGCAGCAAAACCGCACCCAGGGCCACTTTCCGCATTGTTTGTGTAGAACAGCCGCCCTCGGCTGTTCTTTTAAAGGCGCAGGCGAGGGCGCCTGCTCCACATTTCTTTCCAGCCGGCCCTGGGGTAGGGGGCGGTGTCGCCCCC
>CAZOCQ010000305.1:0-2696 GCA_964578335.1 uncultured Desulfobacca sp. | reverse complement strand
AGTTAAAAAAACTATAATTGTAAAAAAAGATTATCTTCAGCAAGTTATCTGCGGTCTGACGAAGAAAGCAGGGCTTGCAAGGGGATAATCGTTGAGCATCTCCTCCTTTTCTGCCGTCCCCGGGGCCTGGCGGCTATTGCTCCGCCTCCCTGACGCCACCCCCAGGCTGCCACCGGGATCGGTGCTTTCATCTCCCCGGAATGACTACTGATTACTGATTTTCATTGCTTTTCAAGATGTTATTTTGTTAAAATATTCACAATCTAAAAAAAGCCTGCCAGCCCACCCTTCTCACGCGGTCAGCCTTATACCTTCAGCTCTTCTCCGATTGAACTAGCCGCCAGCTTCGCAGGAGGTCGTCTAACCATGAAGACTCTGATGATATTTATTTTTCTTTGCTTATCCACCACGGCCTGGGCCCAGCCCTGGCCCCAGACCCCGCCCCGAATAGGCAAACTGAAACTGAAGCAGGAGTATTGGGACTACATTAAGGAAGCAGCCCGGCGCCACCAAATTTCACCGTACCTGATCCAAGCGGTCTGCGCCATCGAATCGAGATATGATCCGTACGCAAATTCGGGGAATTGCTTTGGCCTGATGCAATTACATATTGACACGGCCAGGAAGTATGGGGTTGCCAACCCGCTCAACGCCCGGGAGAATATCATGGGCGGCGCCGCGGTTTTGGCCCGGCTGCTGCGGAAATACGACGGCGATATCCATAGAGTTTTGCGAGTCTATAACGCCACCTGCACCCCGGCCTATGAACGTGAGGTCATCCGGGCGTACAACCAGGCCAGGCTCATGCAAACCTCTTCCGTGCCGGCTAAACGCCACCAGAATTAGATTACTTGCAGATTGCCCGGGAAGAGCAGCGGGTGGCGGGATTTTCCACTTCCATCTTCGCCTGCCTGATGCGCCTACTCCAAAGCAGGCCAATGATCCCCCGGCCCCCCCTTTAAACTAATCCTGCAAATCCAGCCGATAAGCAATCGGTCCCGGTTGGCCGGGCGGGTCAAATTCCGGGGCGCGCTGAAAGCCCAGTTTCTCGTAGATCTGCCGGGCGGCCAGCATAAAGGGGCCGGTGTAGAGATAGATGGCGGGGATTTTCAGTTCCCGGGCCCGGCGCAGGCATTCTTCGGTAAGCCGGCGGCCCAACCCCAGGCCCCGGGCCTCCGGGCGCACCGCCAGCAGCCGGATGGTGGCGGCGCCGGCCGGCCAGTGTCCCAGGTGGGCGCGGCCGGCGTCAGGGAAGAACTGCACCACCCCCTGGATGACCCAGTCCACTTCGGCCACCAGCAGCAGTCCCTCTTCGGAATGAACCGCCTGGGTGATGCTCTCCATCCAGCGCCGCCAGCCCTCCGGCGGCACCTGGTCCCGGAATTCCGAGTAGGCCGCCTTCACCAGGGTCTCCACGGCCGCCAGTTCCCCGGTCACGGCTTCCCGGATCAGGACCTGATTTCCCATGGCTTTCCAGGCCCCCTGCCATAATCGGCTGGGAGGATTTGCCTTCATTGGTCACCGGGAAAACTGCAAATCCCCCTAAATCCCCCTTTAATAAAGGGGGACTTTTAAACCCTCCTTTGAAAAGGGGGCCAGGGGATTTTCAAACACTGGTGGTTCTTGAAGGTTTGGCTGACCGCTGAAAGCTGAAAGCTAATGGCCAAAAGCTACTTCTTCACCACCGTGGCCTTGACGATGGTCACCGCCTCCACCGGCACGTTCTGGTGCATGCCCTTGGTGGCGGTGGCCACCGCCTTGATCTTGTCCACCACGTCCTGACCCTTGATTACCTTGCCGAAGACGGCGTAGCCCCAGCCCTGGGGGGTCTTGGCGGTGTGATTCAGGAAGGGATTGTCCACCACGTTGATGAAGAACTGGGCCGTAGCCGAATCGGGGATATTGGTCCGGGCCATGGCGAGGGTGTATTTGTCGTTCTTCAGGCCGTTGTCCGCCTCGTTCTTGATGGGCGGCAGGGTGGGCTTCTGGTTCATCTGGGCGTCAAAGCCGCCCCCCTGGATCATGAAGGTGGGAATGACCCGGTGGAAAATGGTGCCGTTATAAAAACCGTCTTTGACGTACTTCAGGAAGTTGGCCACCGTGGCCGGTGCCTTGTCCGGGTACAATTCGATGGTGATTTCGCCCAGGCTCGTTTCCAGTTTTACCAAGGGATTACTCCTTTTTTCCGCCCGGGTTGCGCTCCCGGTGGTGATGACTAAAGCCAGCGTTATTAAGGCCGCCAGCCACAGCCTGCCGTAAATCGTTACCTGCCGTTTGGTCATAGCCCTACTCCTTCTTGAAATGTGGAGCAGGCGCCCTCGCCTGCTCTTTTACAGAACAGCTCCTCAGGAGCCGGTGGCCGCCCGCGAAGCATGAAAAGAATTGGTGGCACAGGTTTTCAACCTGTGCCGGGACAGCCGAGGGCGGCTGTCCTACACAAGACTTTTCGGAACAGCCGGGGGCGGCTGTTCCACGTGTTACTTCGCCCCTATTGCCAGCCTTCCGAGGATAGCAGGGAATCCCGGTGGAAATGGTCATCGTCCGTCCGGGGATAATCCAGGGTGTAGAGCAGGCCCCGGCTCTCTTTGCGCCGGAGGGCCATGCGGATGATCAGGTCGGCCACGTAAGCGATGTTGCGCAGTTCCAGCAGATCGCTGGTGAGCGCCGGATCCTCGTCCTGATCGGCGGCGGCGGTG
>CAZOCQ010000304.1:0-2736 GCA_964578335.1 uncultured Desulfobacca sp. | reverse complement strand
CCCATCGCTCAACGCTGCCAGGCCCACGAGCAGGGCAGCTGTCTCCTTCTCCAACCCGGCCTTCACATAGCTCCCATCGCCCCAGCCATACACAACTTCCAGGTCCTCCACGCATCGGGTTTGCCAGAGGGCTCAGTCTTCCTGCCATTTCTCCTTGAGCCGCGCCCCGGTCGAGCTCGCCAGCGGCGCGCCCTCCCCAAACAGCCCTCGCAGCGCCAGCTCAAAGTCCCCAGTGGACAGCCCGTGCACGTACAGCTCCGGAAGCAGCGTGCCGACTGCCTGGGTGCGTCGCATGAAGAGCGGGAGCACCGTGCTTTCAAACCGGGCCGTCAGATCGCGGACGCGCGGGCGTCGGACCGTCACCGTCCCACTCATCATCGAGAAGGCGCGTGGTTTATCGTAGCCATTTCGGCTCCCGGTTGGTGGATCGATCGGCGCCACCGCGCCACGGCGCTCGTGCCGGGCTCGGCCAAGAAACGTGGTCACTTCTTCCTCTAAGAGGTGTTGCAACTGGGCTTGAATCTGCCCCCGGGCCCACTGCTCCAGCGTCGCGTAACACACCGCGCTTGACTCCATGGCTGCAGTGCTGGTTCTCTGCTTCATGGTGGCGTATTCTTTCTCCTCCGCTCCAACGGAGGTGTGGTTGGTTGATGTCCAACCGAAAGGGTACGCCGCCCTCATCCTATTTCCACACCTAAAGATGGTACCTCAATTTTGAATTAATCAGACCTTCCTTAGGTGTTATCTCGGAACAGCCCGCAGAATTATGGAAACATTGTGATCTGTCTATCCGATAAGACTCCTTTGAGGGGAAAGGTGGTACTGCTGTAAGTTGATTTTTTATAAGTAGATTCATATAGTCATAGAATTAATAGTGAGCAATAACACAAGAACTTCCCCCCCCTGTGTCAGAATAGTTGTCGCGTCCCTCAGGTAGATTCTTAGAAACCAACGGGGGAGCGAGACGAGGTTGTGAATGAAGTATTCATTGGAACGCAAAGACGCCGTGTTGAAGAAGATGTTGCCGCCGCACAATCGTCCGATTGCGGCGTTGGCGGAGGAAGAGGGTATCTCCACCGCCACGCTGTATCTCTGGCGGACACAAGCTCGAGCCCAAGGCCACCTGTTGCCGGATGGCGCCACAGGGCCGGAGGGCTGGCGGGGGCGGGAGAAGTTGGCGGCCGTGATGGAGACCGCGAGGCTGAACGAGGCCGAACGGGCCGAGTACTGTCGGAAGCGCGGTCTGTATCCCGAGCAGATCATGGCCTGGCGGACCGCCTGTGAGCAGGCGACCGAAGGAGAGGCGGCCCGCAGCCGGACGATCCGGGAGCTGACGCCGGCGGACAAGCGGCGCATCAAGGACTTGGAGCGCGCGCTGGCCCGCAAGGAGAAGGCCCTGGCGGAAACGGCGGCCCTCCTGACGCTCCGAAAAAAAGCCCAGGCGATCTGGGGGGACGGCGAGGACGCATGATCAGCGCCTCAGATCGCCAACGCGCCATCGAGCTGATTACGGAGGCCCACCAGGCCGGGGCCCGCCGTCACCAAGCCTGCCAGCAGGTGGGGCTCACCCTGCGTACGATCCAGCGCTGGACGCGGCAGGGCACGCTACACACGGATGCGCGGCCAACCGCCGCCCGGCCGATTCCCCGAAATCGCCTGAGTCCCGAGGAACGGGCTCGGGTGTGGGCCGTGTGTCACGAGTCGGCCCATGCCCATCTGCCGCCGAGTCAGATCGTGCCACGACTGGCCGATCAGGGCCAATACCTCGCGTCGGAATCGACATTCTACCGACTTTTGCGGGAAGCCGACGCGCAGCACCATCGCGGACGGAGCCGCCCGCCCCAGCAAACTCGGCCCCCCGTGACGCATGCGGCCCACCAACCGGGGCAGGTCTGGTCGTGGGATATCACGTGGTTGCCGGGCCCGGCCAAGGGGCTGTTCTTCTACCTCTATCTGATCCTCGATCGCTACAGTCGCGAAATCGTTGGCTGGGAGATCTTCGAACAGGAATCCGGCGAGCATGCCGCGACGGTCGTGCACCGGGTGGTCGTGGCGGACGGACGGCTCCTGCAGCCGGTGGTCCTGCATGCCGACAACGGCAGCCCGATGAAAGGGGCAACGCTCCGCGCCACGCTGGAGCGCCTGGGGATCGTGGCCTCGTACAGTCGGCCACGGGTCAGTAATGACAATCCGTTCTCTGAAGCTCTCTTCCGGACCTGTACATACCGGCCGACATATCCCGCCCAGGGGGTTGCCACGCTGGAGGCCGCCCGTACGTGGGGCTTGGCGTTCGTGCGCTGGTACAACGACGAGCATCGCCACAGTGGCATCCAGTTTGTCACGCCGACCGCGCGGCATACCGGGCAAGACGCGGCGCTCCTCGCCGCTCGCCACAGGGTGTATGAGCAGGCCCGATGTCGCCACCCGGCGCGCTGGTCCCGTCAGACACGCAATTGGACACCGCTCGGCACGGTGTGGTTAAACCCAGAAACCTGCACCAAGGCAGAGGCGAGTCAGTAAGAATGTGGAGCGTATAGAGACGCGACAACTAGGTTGACAAACACCGTCTCGGATACTTCCTAAGAGGTGAAGAATGGATTGAGGAAAAGGAGACACATCCACTCTCAGAGAGGTCTTTGATTGGGTTAGACGAGAAAATCTGCGGCAAAGCGAACTAGGGCCTGTTCACACTACGGACCCTGTTTATGCGATACTGCGCCCATGGAACTCGCTGAG
>CAZOCQ010000303.1:0-2762 GCA_964578335.1 uncultured Desulfobacca sp. | reverse complement strand
ACGCGAAGCGCCACCCGCCTGGCCACGGCGAATCTGCGACATGAATGCCTCCCTTCACCACGGGGGCATCATGCCGGGGGAGGCCGCCAGATGGATGTCGCCGGGCGGGCAAAACCAGCCAGTTCGGGGCGGGTGAAAACCAGCCATCTTGAGGAGACGTTGATTCGTTGTACGTCGGTCCGGGTCCATGGTGGACCGGAGGACACGGCGAATGGCGAATCGGCTCAAGATGGCGGAAGTCGAGTTGATACAGGCACTTCTTGCACGGGGATGGTCGCGGCGACGGATTGCGCGTGAGCTGGGCATGGATCGGGAGACCGTCCGGCGCTACGCGCGGGTGGCGGCTCGCCCGCTCAGCGGCTCCGGATTGAAAGCCCCGCTGAACCCGCCCCTCGGCTCGGATGTTCAAAACCAGCCGAACCCGCCCCCCGGGTCTGCCGTTCAAAACCAGCCGAACCCGCCCCCGGCTCGACTGAGCTCGCCGAAGTCCGGCTCGAGCGGTCCGCCGAGTGCGTGCCAGCCGTTCCGGGAGATCATCCTGGCGGCCCTGGAGCAGGGTCTGAGTGGACAGCGGATCTGGCAGGACCTGCGGAGCGATCACGGCTTTGCGGGCGGCTACGACTGCATCAAGCGGTTCGTCCGGCGGCTGAATGCGTCGACACCCTTGCCATTCCGGCGGATGGAGTGCGCGCCCGGCGCCGAGGCCCAGGTGGATTTCGGTCAAGGCGCGCCGGTCATCACGCCTGAGGGCCAACGTCGCCGGACGCACGTCCTGCGCATCGTCCTGAGCCACTCCCGCAAAGGCTACAGCGAAGCGGTGTATCGTCAGACCACCGAGGACTTCATCCGCTGCCTGGAGAACGCCTTCCATCACTTCGGCGGCGTGCCGCACACGCTGGTGATCGACAACCTCAGGGCGGCGGTGAGCAAGGCGGACTGGTTCGATCCCGAGTTGAATCCGAAGCTCCGCGCGTTCTGCGGGCACTACCAGACCGTCATCCTGCCGACGAAACCGGCCATGCCGCGGCACAAGGGCAAGGTCGAGCGCGCTGTCGATTACGTCCAGGAGAACGCCCTCAAGGGTAAGCAGTTCGCCAGCCTGGCCGACGAGAACCGCCATCTGCTCGAATGGGAGACACAGGTTGCCGATACCCGGATCCACGGCACCACGCGCCAGCAGGTCAAGAAGTGCTTCGAGGAAGTGGAGCGGTCGGCGCTCTCACCCCTCCCGGCGGAGGGGAGGTTCCCGTTCTTCCATGAAGGACAGCGCAAGGTGAACCGCGACGGCCACGTCGAGGTGGACAAGGCGTATTACTCCGTGCCGGCGGAGTATCTGGGCCATACGGTTTGGGCTCGCTGGGACGGCCGCGTTGTCCGCATCTTCAATCACCGCTTCGAGCAGATCGCGTATCACGCCAGGCACGAGCCCGGCCGCTTCAGCAGCCAGCCTGGCCACATTCCGGAGCGCAAGCGGTCCGGTATCGAGAAGGGCACGGCCTGGCTGCTGAACAAGGCGAGTCTGATCGGTCCGCAGACCGCACGATGGTCGGAGCAGATGCTGGCCCAGCGAGGCATCGAAGGCGTTCGCGTGCTGCTGGGGCTGCTGAGTCTCTCGAAGCAACACCCCTGCGACCGCATCGAGCAGGCTTGCGAATTGGCTTTATCGCATGGTGCGTATCACCTGCGAACGATTCGCGAGTTGATTCAACGGAAGGGCGATCGGCAGGAGCAGTTCGCGTTCATCGAGGAGCACGCGATCATCCGGTCGCTGTCGGAGTACGGGGAACTGGCCCATGCGGCCTTCCACAAGGAGAACACGCCATGAATGAGACGATGTACAGGACACTGCGCAAGCTGCGGCTCTCGGGGCTGGCCGCCTCGCTGGAGGTGCGCCTGCAGGAGGCCGGCGGCCACGGGCTGAGCCACGGCGAATTCCTGGAGCTGATCCTCCAGGACGAGCTGGCCGTGCGGGCGGATCGGCAGATGGGCCGGCGCGTGAAGGCGGCGGCCTTCCGCGAGCCCAAGACCATCGAGGACTTCGACTTCGCCTTCAACCCGTCCATCAAGAAGAAGCAGATTTACGATCTGGCCAGTTGCCGGTTCGTCCGCGAGCGGCGGGACGTGCTGCTGCTCGGTCCGCCGGGGACGGGCAAGAGCCATCTGGTACAGGCCGTCGGCTATCAGGCCATCAAGGCCGGGTTCACGGTGCTGTATCGTTCGATCTTCGACGTGGTGCGCGACTTCCTGCACGACGAGGCCCTGAGCGGCGACGAGAAGGTGCTGAACCGCTATCTGAAGCCGGACCTGGTCATCATTGACGACATGGGCATGAAGCAATTACCCAAGCACTCCGGCGAGTACCTCTTCGAGATCATCATGCGGCGATACGAGAACCGCTCCACGATGATGACCTCCAACCGGCCGCTGGAGGACTGGGGCAAGCTGATCGGCGATGTTCCGTCAGCGACAGCCATCCTCGACCGCTTCCTGCACCATGCCGAGATCATCACCATCACCGGCAAGAGTTACCGGTTGAGAAACAAAACAGAGAAGCCTGCGAAGATGGAAAAGGCACAGAAGGCTGAGGAGCAGGAATCCGGCGATCCTGTTGCTTGCCAGGACCGGTCAGAATGAGGTATACGGCAATGATCAAAAGTGGCTGGTTTTAACCCGCCCATCGGTGGCTGGTTTTAACCCGCCCGGTGACAGCTGGCGAGGACGGCGCCGGTTCGCCCGCCGTTGTCGCTGCCGGCGAACAGCCA
>CAZOCQ010000302.1:0-2770 GCA_964578335.1 uncultured Desulfobacca sp. | reverse complement strand
GTCTTCTGCTTGGCGGTGACGTAGCTGACGGAGCCGGGGTCCTCCCCCACCAGGATGGTGACCAGGCCGGGGGTGAGATTGTGTTTGGCCTTGAGTTCTTCTACTTCCTGCTTTAACTCCTCGCGGATCTGGGCGGCGACCTCCGCCCCTTTGATCAATTTGGCAGCCATGAACCTGGCCTCCTTCACTTGTGATTTTTTTCATTAATATCATCAATTTTTCCCCAGCGTCAATGGAAAAATGCACAATAAAGGGCTGAGGACTGAGGGCTGAGGACTGAGTTTTTGCTAAGATGCATTTCCTCTCAGTCCTCAGCCCTCAGCCCTGCTTGGCAAATCGGATTAATAAACGGGCCGCGGCTTTTCTTTTTTTAAGATTGTGATATATTAATCATTTTATAAATTCCTGGAGCGTCCATCGTGTCTCTAATCGTGCAAAAATACGGCGGCACTTCGGTGGCCAACCCGGACCGCATCGCCAACGTGGCCAACCGGGTGGTCAAGGGCTGGCGGGACGGCCATAAAATGGTCATCGTCCTCTCCGCCATGTCCGGCGTGACCGACCGACTCATCAGCCTGGCAAAAGAAATGGCGGAAGACCCCGATCCCCGGGAATTGGATGTATTGCTGGCCACCGGCGAGCAGACCACCGTCTCCCTGTTCAGCATCTTTCTGCGGGCCCAGGGGGTGCCGGCCACCTCGCTGCTCTCCCACCAGGCCCGGATTTATACCGACCGGGCTTACGGCCGGGCCCGCATCCTGGGCATCGACACCGCCCGCATCAAAGAAGAATTGAAGAAAAACCGCATCGTCACCGTGGCCGGCTTCCAGGGGGTGGATGAAGTGGGCAACATCACCACCCTGGGCCGGGGCGGCTCCGACACCACCGCGGTGGCTCTGGCCGCCTCCTTGAAGGCCAATCTTTGCGAAATCTACACCGACGTGGACGGGGTTTACACCACCGATCCCCGCATCTGCCCCAAGGCCCGGAAGCTGGACCGCATCTCTTATGACGAAATGCTGGAGATGGCCTCCATGGGGGCCAAAGTCCTGGAGATTCGCTCGGTGGGCTTTGCCCGGCGCTACGAAGTCCCCCTGGTGGTGCGCAGCAGTTTTTCCGAAGATCCGGGCACCTTAGTGACCGTGGAGGATGAAGAAATGGAAATCGTGCCGGTATCCGGCGTGGCCCTGAGCCGCAATGACGCCCGGGTGACCGTCACCCGGGTGCCCGACCGCCCCGGCGTGGCTTCGCACCTGTTCCAGCCGGTGGCCCAGGCCAATATCGTGGTGGATATGATTATTCAGAACACCAGCATCGAGGGCCACACCGACCTCACCTTTACCGTGCCCAAGGGCGACCTGAAAAAGACCCTGGAGATCGTCAGGCCGGTGGCCGCCGATATCGGGGCCGACCAGGTGTTGAGCGAAGAGGACATCGCCAAGGTCTCCATCGTGGGCGTGGGCATGAAAAACAACGCCGGCGTGGCCGCCCGCATGTTCGAGGCCATGGCTGCGGAAAACATCAACATTTTGATGATCAGCACCTCGGAGATCAAGATCTCCTGCGTCATTGACGACAAATACGCCGAACTGGCGGTGCGGGTCCTCCACGACGCCTTCGGGCTGGACGAGCCGCCCCCTTCTAAGAAACGATAAGCATTCGAGGGAAATGTTTTTGGGGGGTAAAAGGGGAAAAGGTTAAAGGGGGAAAAGGGAAAGACTCACATTTTTAACCAGGTTTTTCCTTTTTCCCCTTCCCCCTTTTTCCCTTTTACCCCAAGCTTTCCAACACCTTCCCTCAAAATCTCACGACCCCGAATATAGAGGTATAAAATGCGCCAGGTAAAAATCTACGACACCACGTTGCGGGACGGCACCCAAGCGGAATATTTCAACCTGTCTCTGGCTGACAAGATCCGCATTGCCAAAAAACTGGCGCAGTTTGGGGTCCATTACATCGAAGGCGGCTGGCCCGGGGCCAATCCCAAGGATAATGAGTTTTTCCAGGAAATCCGCCAATACGGCGACGTCAACGGCAGCCGCATCACCGCCTTCGGCTCCACCCACCACAAGGACCGGCCGCCGGACACGGACCCGGTATTTCAGGAACTGCTCATCAGCCGGGCCCAGGTGATCACCATCTTCGGCAAGTCCTCCCTCTTTCAGGTCAAAGAGATCCTGCAAACCACCCCGGAACGCAATTTGGAACTCATCCGCCACTCGGTGGCCTACCTCAAGGCCCGGGTCCTGGAGATGTTTTACGACGCCGAACACTTCTTCGACGGCTTCAAGGACGACCGGGACTACGCCTTGAAAACCCTGGAGGCCGCGGTGGCCGGCGGCGCCGATGTCCTGGTGCTCTGCGACACCAACGGCGGCACCTTGACCTCGGAACTGATCGAAATCATCAAGGCGGTACAGGCGCGCCTCGGCGCTTTTCCTCTGGGCATCCACGCCCATAACGACTCGGAGTTGGCCGTAGCCAACTCCCTGGCCGCGGTGGAACTGGGCTGCGGCCAGGTGCAGGGCACCATCAACGGCTTCGGCGAACGCTGCGGCAACGCCAACCTCTGCTCCATCATCCCGGCGTTGAAGCTCAAGATGGGGATCGACTGCCTCAGCGACGAGAACCTGAAGAGGTTGACGGAGGTCTCTCGCTACGTTTACGAACTGGCCAACGTGGCGCCCAACCGCTATCAACCCTACGTGGGGGTGAGCGCCTTCGCCCACAAGGGCGGGGTGCACGCCGCCGCGGTGAAGCGCAACCCCAA
>CAZOCQ010000301.1:0-2786 GCA_964578335.1 uncultured Desulfobacca sp. | reverse complement strand
GATTGGTCCTGCTTTCAATGAATTGTGGTCCGGCCACAGCGCAAACCGAGGACAGCTACACAGGCAATTTCTGGGTTGGTCTCTGTAGTAACGAGAACGATCCCGACAAGACGGTTTGTCTGAGCTATTTGCGGGGAATGAGTGATCTGAACGACTTCCTTGAGTTCGGGGCGAAAAAACCGCTGTGGTGCTTACCAGCCGGCGTTACAGTCGATCAAATCCGGCGTGTGGTCGTCGCCGACGCCAACAAGTACCCCGAACGTCTCCATCACCCTTTTGCAGCCGTCGTGCTTGGAGCCTTGATGGAAAAATTTCCGTGTCCGCGTCCAAAGTGACCCACTACCGATGTGGCCGGTTTCTTGACAGTGAATCCGGTGATCAATCAAGATGTTGAGTGTACTTTTGGGCTGTTGCATCGAATACCTTCACAGGCCTGACATGCCTCGCTAGTATCCGCCCACCGAAACGGGGGAACCCGATTCGCAAGGAAGGTCAGGAAGTCAGCACGTGAACGCTCACGCTGCCCCGCCGGAAGCCTTTCCGGCACTGGTCTTGAACGCCGATTTCAGGCCCCTGAGCTACTATCCGTTGTCGCTCTGGAGCTGGCAGGAATCGGTGAAGGCTGTCTTTTTGGAACGCGTCAATATCGTCTCCGAATATGACCGCTTCGTGCGCAGTCCGAGCTTCGAGATGCGGCTGCCAAGCGTCGTCTCACTGAAAAACTATGTAAAGCCAGCGCTTTACCCGGCATTCACGCGCTTCAACGTGTTCTTGCGCGACCGCTTCACTTGCCAGTACTGCGGGTGCAAGGAAGAACTCACGTTCGATCATGTCATTCCTCGATCAAAGGGCGGCCAGACGCGCTGGGAGAACGTGGTTACGGCTTGCGCACCCTGTAATCTCGCGAAGGGCGGCCTGATGCCCGACCGGGCAGGCCTGCGGCCCCACCAAGTGCCCTACCGGCCAACTGTGTTCGAGCTCCATCGCAACGGCAGGCTTTTCCCGCCGAACTATCTGCATAAGAGTTGGCTCGACTATCTCTATTGGGATACTGAACTCGAGCCTTAAAGAAAAAGGGTCCCGGCGGGTGTACCGGGACCTTCAAGTTTCAATGGAAGGTCAGCAACAACCGACTCAATCGGGTCTAAGCCGCCCGCTTGCCATGAGGCGCGGCGCAAAGGATCTCGGCAATGGCTTCGACGGCCTTGCTCCAATCGGCAGTGCCCGAACGGGGAGCTTCGAGGCCGAATGCAAGCATTGCATCAGCCGGGGTTCCGCCATCGCGAAAGAATCTTGCACAGCTCTGGCGCGCAATTGCCGTCGCCTGGTGCCACTGCAGGGTATTGATATGATCGGGATTCATAGGGCTTTTTGCCTTCTCTCGAGACTGTAGGCTACGCACGTTCGAATTCAACTGCTGTACCGGGCGGAACAGGCGGCAAGCGTATCCAGGGCCGACATCACGACGCTGAACCTTGGTAAGTGATGCCTAATCGACTGCCGTCACGACACCAGATACACTTGCCTTCTCGCGGGAGGGAGCAGGGGGCTGACCCTCCAAAATCATCTTTGAACGTGGACATCCGCACTTATGATTGCACTATCTTACTGGGGATACTGAGGATTTCACGACGAGTGAGCCGACGATGGAACGAATTGCTTGTTCTAACGGGACCCACGCATTCTCTACCGACGCCACTGCACACCTCGACTTTTCTGTTCGGCCCCAAGATACACGGTGCCTTTTCTTACCTGAACGGGTGAGGCCACTTGGAACGCGAAACACGTGACAAGGAACTATTACCGGGAACTAATGCCGGATAAATGTGCCGGCACGGCTGGGTACGCGATACGCTACGCTGACGAGATCTTCAGAGACGCTTTCACTCGGGGTTCTGGCAAACCGTCCGGCGATACGCAGGGATTTACTCGCGCGGACGGTTCGCCCTAAATTTTGGAACACGCCGATGAGCGTGCTCTTGGGTGAGGGTACATACGCTGACGCAACCGTACGCAACGCAACGCAACGCTTACTGAAACCATGCTTCTCGCCATATCGGGCGATGAACGCTGCGGCAGTCGTTCCGCCGGGAGAACCTGATGTGGGACGCATCGCGCGTTTGACCAGTGCAGTGCGCAACGCGGTAACTACAAGTGATTTGGGAACTTGAGCGACTGACTGCAACAGCTCCTCCCGTACTCGTGATCTCCGATTGCCTGATGACACTGACATGGCGGTGCGAACAGATGTGAACATGCCGCCACACTTAGGCGCAAAAACGACGCCCTTCTGGCAGTCCGGTGGTTTTTTCCTTGCTCTCTGTTCAGAGAGCCACAAACAGGGGCTTCTAAGCCTGATGGGTTTCTGTGGATAAACAAATAATATTGCAAAATCAGCTGCTTATCGCTTTGCGACGGAGCGGAACGCCGCCGATAGCGAAATCAGGAATAAGAGCATGGAGCTCACCACGTTCCATCCCGCGAAAGAAAGACCGGCGAAACGCCACTGCGGCTCATCGCAGCGTGCGCCCGATTCGTGCTCAAGGCCTTCCAAGAGGCTGCCGACGGATTCTGGTGCTCCTGTTGTGCCGGAGCATCCTTCTGGACCCGGCCAGAACTTCCATTCGGCACCCGCGTGGTAGGCGCCGAGGATCGCGTTTCCAAGAAAGGCAATGGCGACGAGGAAAAAGAGAAGCGCGGCGAATCGCGGCCATTCGATCGAGACCATCACGAGAGCCGCAAACAAGAGCGGGAGCGCGGCGTAGTATGCGTAGCGCTGTTGCAGG
>CAZOCQ010000300.1:0-2788 GCA_964578335.1 uncultured Desulfobacca sp. | reverse complement strand
CCGCCCGCAAGCCCATCGCCGCCATCTGCCACGGCCTGCAATTGCTCAACGCCGCCACCAAGCTGGAAGGCCGCAAGTGCACGGCCTACCCGGCGGTGAAGCACGAGCTCACGCAGGCCGGCGCCCACTGGGGCGAAGTCAACGAAACCTTCTCCAACGCCCACGTGGACGGCAACCTGGTCACCGCCCCGGCCTGGCCGGCCCACCCCGAGTGGATGCGAAAGTTCCTGGAACTCCTGGGCACCAGGATCGAACCCTGAGGTGCTCATTCCAAGCTGGGGCTTGGCAACGAGAAGGATCTGTGGAACAGCCGCCCCCGGCTGTTCAACGGCGCAGGCTTCCAGCCTGTGTTTTTCACTTTGAACTTTTCAGAATGAAGTCAATCATTTCTTCTTTTCTGGAATTTTCTCCCCGCCTGTTTTATTAGGAGAAAGATGGCACGGTTGCACTTGTTTTTCAGCAACCGGCGGCGGCAATAATTTTTGTACCGCAACCGCGAGGGTTCATTAGTGAAAATAGCCGTAAATAAAGAGGCTTGCACGTCAAACGCCTCCGGCTTTAAGCGGCGCGCCAACGGCGCAATTCTCGCAACTTTTACCGGCCCCTGATACACTAAGATTGCCCGATTGTCTCATCTGCCCTAAAATAAGTGGGCAAAATTATCTATAATTTGCCGATAAGCCAAATCTTGGTGACGGAACAAAGAAAACGGGAATACTGTCCTAAATGCGACTCAAGAAAATCTTACGCGACTTAATCACTAATGCGGTAGAAACCGCCCGGAGTAAGGGCGATCTCACCTTTGACGCCCTGCCCCCCTTCGAAGTGGAGGCCCCTCGGCAAGCCGACCACGGCGACCTGGCCGCCAACCTGGCCCTGGTCCTGGCCAAGCCGGCCAAAATGCCGCCCCGCAAGGTGGCCGAAATTGTTATCAAACATCTCGCCGCCCCGGAAGGCATGCTGGCCAAAGTGGAAATCGCCGGCCCCGGTTTTATCAACTTTTTCATCCATGACGCCTTCTGGTATCGGGTGATCCCGGAAATCCATGACCTGGGTCTGAAATACGGCGACAGCGACCTGGGCGCCGGCCAAAAAATCCAGGTGGAGTTTGTCAGCGCCAATCCCACCGGTCCCCTGCACATCGGCCACGGCCGGGGCGCCGCCCTGGGGGACGCCCTGGCCAACCTGCTGGCCGCCACCGGCCATGAAGTGGTGCGGGAATACTACATCAACGACGTGGGCAACCAGATCCTCACCCTGGGCAAATCCCTCTATTTCCGCCTGCGGGAGCTTGCCGGCGAGGTCATCGAATTCCCCGCAGACGGCTACCAGGGCGGCTACATGAAGGACCTGGCCCGGGACTACCTGGCCCAGGGTCACCCGGCGCCGCCGGTCCCGGCCCATGAGGACACCCTGATCGAACTGGGCCGCTGCGCCGAGGACGCCATCCTGGCCGATATCAAGCAGGACCTGACGGACTTCGGGGTAGGCTTCGACGTCTGGTTCAGTGAAACCGAGCTTTACCGCCGGGGCTTGGTGGAGCAGAGCTTCGAACTCCTGAAGGAGCGAGGCTTCCTTTATGAAGCCGACGGCGCCCTGTGGTTTCAGGCCACCGCCTTCGGCGACGAAAAGGACCGGGTGGTGCGCCGCAGCAACGGCGCCACCACCTATTTCGCCTCGGACGTGGCCTATCATCTGCTCAAGTTTCAGCAGGGCTACGACCTGGTGGTGGATATCTGGGGGGCCGACCATCACGGCTACGTGCCCCGTCTCCAGGCCGCGGCCCAGGCCCTGGGAGTTCAAGGCAAATTGCAGGTGATCCTGGTGCAACTGGTGTCGCTGGTGCGCCAGGGGCAGCCGGTGGCCATGACCACCCGGGGCGGCACCTTCGTCACCCTCCGGGAGGTGCTGGACGAAGTGGGCAAGGACGCGGCCCGCTTCATTTTTCTTTCCCGGCGGCCCGACGCCCAACTGGAGTTCGACCTGGACCTGGCCAAGCAGCAGAGCAGCGAAAACCCGGTCTATTACGTGCAGTACGCCCACGCCCGCCTGGCCAGCGTCTTTCGCCAGGCCGCGGCCCAGGAGATTCCCGTGGGTCCGCCGGACCCCCGGCTGTTCCCGCGGCTTTCACTTCCTGAAGAGTTGGCGCTGCTCAAGCTCCTGGCCGGCTATCCGGAATTGGTGGAAGCTGCGGCCCGCAATTTGGAGCCCCACCGCCTCACTTATTTCTTGACGGAACTGGCTTCGCAATTGCATAGTTATTACTATAAACACCGCTTCATCACCGAGGACGGGGAGCTGACCCAGGCCCGCCTGGGCTTGGTGGCGGGGGTGAAGACGGTGTTGGCCCACGGTTTGAGGATCCTGGGGGTGGCAGCGCCCGAAACCATGTAAGCAAACCGGGAGAAGAGCCATGCGCGGGGGGGATAAGCAGAATTACCTGTTCGACCCTCCAACTTCCAGACGCACCAAGGAACCTGGGGGGGATGGAATGGAAACGGGCCGGGGCAAGAAAGGCAAAAAGGCGGCGTGGCATCTGACCCTGGGGGTGAAGGACGTCATTGTCACCGGGATCGGCATCGTCAGCCTGATGAGTTTCAGTTTTGTCCTGGGGGCCCTGGCCGGCCGGGGCGATATCTATCGAGCCGCCAACACCTTGGGGCTGATGCGGCCGGAGAGCAAACCCGCGGTGCAGCCCATACCGCCCTTGGCCCTGGCCCCGCCGGCCGCCGTAGCTGAACCCTCGCCGTCCCCGGCCGTCGCTCCCGTGGCGGCCCCGGCGCCTCCT
>CAZOCQ010000299.1:0-2799 GCA_964578335.1 uncultured Desulfobacca sp. | reverse complement strand
AAATGACTGAAGAAATCCGCCTCGGAATCTATATCTGCCATTGCGGCCTGAACATCGCCGGCGTCCTGGACCCCGAGGCCCTGGCGACCCAGGCCGAAAAACTGGCCGGGGTGGCGGTCTGCCGTCATCAGCTTTATTCCTGCTCGGAAGCCGGCCAGCAGGAAATTATAAAGGATATTCATAAGTTAGGACTGAACCGGCTGCTGTTGGCGGCCTGTTCTCCCAAGCTCCACGAAGCCACCTTCCGCCGCCTGCTGAGGGACTCCGGGCTGAATCCCTATCTCCTGGAAATGGTCAATATCCGGGAGCAGTGCTCCTGGGTGCATATGCAGGAGCCTGAGGCGGCCCAGGCCAAGGCCCTGGAATTGATCCAAATGGGGCTGGCCAAGGTGAAGCTCGCCCGGCCCCTGCCGGCCCGCCGGGTGCCGGTGACCCGGCAAGCCCTGGTGATCGGCGGCGGCCCGGCGGGTCTGCGCGCCGCCCTGGACATCGCCGACGCCGGCTTTCCGGTGGTGCTGGTGGAGCGCCGGCCCATCCTGGGCGGCATGGCCAACAAGCTGCACCGCACCTTCCCCCGGGGGGAAACCGCCCTGAGCCTGATCAACCCCCTGATGGCGGCGGTGACCCTGCATCCCGGCATTCGGGTGATCACCGCCGGGGAAGTAACTGAAGTTACTGGCCATTTGGGAAATTTCCGGGTAACCGTGCGCCGGGCGCCGGAAATGGTCAAGGACAACTGCGACCTCTGCGGCCGGTGCGCCCAGGTCTGCCCGGTGGCGGCGCCGGCGGAATTGGAGGAGGGTTTAAGTCTGCGCCGGGCCATTTACCTGCCCTCGCCCCGGGCCTTTCCGGCCCGCTACGTGGTGGACCGGGAGCTTTGCGACGGCTGCGGCGCTTGCGTCGCGGCCTGTCCCCAACAGGCCATAGATTTGTCCTCCGGGGAAACCCTGGAGACCTTCAGCGTCGGGGCCCTGGTGGTGGCCACGGGCTTTGAGCCCTTTAATCCCCAGGGGAGCCGTTATGAATCCTGGGCGGACCGGGAAGGGGTGATCACCACGGTGGCCCTGGAGCGGCTGCTTGATCCTGACGGCCCCACGGGCGGCAAGCTGCGGCTCGGCGGCGTCGAAGTCAATCCCAGGGACCTGGCCTTTATCCTGTGCGTGGGCTCCCGGGAGGAAGAGGGCAACCGTTACTGCTCCCGGGTCTGCTGCCCCACCGCCCTGAAACAGGCCCTGGAACTCAAAACCCGGTTTCCCGCAGCCCGCCTGCGCATTTATTACCGGGACATCCGCACCACCAAAAAGGATTGGGAAGAGCTTTACACGCAGGCCCGGGAAGCGGGCATTCATTTTATCCGGGGAGAGGTGACCGGCCTCCGCGCGGCAGCGGACGGCGGGTTGGTCTTGGAGGCCCACAACGAACTCCTGGGGGTCGAAACCGCCGACCGGGTGGAGCTGGCGGTGCTGGCGGTGGGGATGACCCCCGGAAATGGGCGGCCTTTGAAGGAAGTCTTGAAACTGCCTACGGGCAATGACGGCTTTTTCCTGGAGGCCCACGCCAAGCTCCGGCCCCTGGAGACGGTGCTGGACGGCGTCTATCTGGCCGGGGCCTGCCAGGGTCCCAAGGACCTGGCCGAGAGTATGGCCCAGGCCAGCGGCGCCGCGGCCAAGGTCCTGGGGCTGTTTGCCCACGAGGCCCTTCCCCTGGACAGCATCATCTGCTCCGTGGACCCGGAAAAATGCGGGGGCTGCGGTTCCTGCGTCCGGGAATGCTGCTTTCAGGCGGTGGAGTTGGTGGGCGAAGGTGAGGAGCAGAAGGCCCACATTATTGAGGCGGCCTGCAAGGGCTGCGGGGTCTGCGCCGGGGCCTGTCCCAACGGGGCGGTCATAGCCCGGGGGTTCACCGATGACATGATTTTCGGGCAGATCGACGCCGCCCTGGCGGACCAGCCGGAGAAAAAAATCCTGGCCTTCTGCTGTAACTGGTGCTCTTACGCCGGGGCGGATTTTGCCGGGGTCTCCCGGCTCCAGTACTCCCCGGCGACCCGGATC
Organism: uncultured Desulfobacca sp.; assembly: GCA_964578335.1. Taxonomy (GTDB): domain Bacteria; phylum Desulfobacterota; class Desulfobaccia; order Desulfobaccales; family 0-14-0-80-60-11; genus JAPLJC01. The sequence goes on along the minus strand of CAZOCQ010000299.1, from coordinate 748 downwards.
ATCCGCACCATGTGCGCCGGCCGCGTCCACCCCAAGTTCATCCTGCACGCCTTCAAACGCGGCGCCGGCCAGGTGCTGGTGTCCGGGTGCCATCCGCCGGGGGATTGTCATTACATCTCCGGCAACCTCCGGGCCCAGGCCCGGATCGAAAAGCTGCGGCCGAAGCTGGCGAAAAAGGGCATTGACCCGGCCCGCCTGCGCCTGGAATGGATCTCGGCCACCGAGGGCCGGGCCTTTCAACGGGTGGTGCAGGAGATGGCGGAGCTGTTGACCGAAGAGGGCTAAGGCGTCGAAGCCGGAGCCGGGGCAAAAATCGGCGTTCCCCAGGAGGAGCTTGGGAACGAAAAAATAATAGGGCGGGCCGTGCCCGCCAAATTATGGCGGCCACAGGCCGCCCTATAAAGACAACATCTTGAAACTCATGAAATTATTGATCTGCAATTGCCCGGAGATGCGCTTTGAGCTGCCGGAAGTGGTCCGGCAACTGGCGGAGGCGGGTTGGCAGGCCCACCTGACCCCGCCCCTGTGCACTCCGGCCGGACTCCAACAGGCGGCCGCCCTGGCGGAGAAATCGGAGCCAGGTCTCTTGGTGGCGGCCTGCAGCTCCGGCCTGTTCCGACATCTCTGGAAAGAAGCCCGGGTCATAAATGTGCTAAGCTGCACCGGAACGGAGGAGGCGGTGGGCGCCATCCTCCTGGGTCTGGAAGCCCCCGCCAGGCCCCCCAAAAAGACCCCGCCTTTACATCAG
>CAZOCQ010000298.1:0-2811 GCA_964578335.1 uncultured Desulfobacca sp. | reverse complement strand
CCAACTTTCCTGAGGTTTACGGGGCATGGCGTTCCATTGATAGGCGATGCTGCGGGCCCCGAAGATGCTCAATACGCTGAGTGTGGCTAACCAACCGACCAGCGTTGCTGACGGATTACAGTCAGCACAGTCGAGGGATGTGCCGACGATGGCAAAGATCGGCGCAACCATCAACATGACGAGAAAATGCAGAGTTGGATGGTGCACGAGTCACATTGAAGATGATCCGGATCCGAACAATCTTGATAGCCCTTCGCCCATCGGCTCAGGATAACACGCTAGTACATCGATGCCGATTCCGCCCGCCTGCGCGGCAAGCGCGTCGGACAGGTAGTCGCCGTTCAGATTCAAGATGGCGATCACCTCGAACTCCTCGGGCCGCGTCAGTACCTGCTGCAGCGTGATGTCGGCGATCGCGTCCTTGATCAGCACCTTTTCGGCCGGCACCGCCTCACCCGCGGCCGCAATGAGTTCGACGTGCGGTGGAGCGAGGCCCTCGTGCTGGACTGGCTCAAGGCGCTCCAGGTGCCGCGCTCGACACGGGATCGAGCTTCGACTGTATGGGAGCAAGCCGAGAAGCGGCGTTCTCGGCGTTCGCCAAGCCAGCGCTGCTGGTGGCGCTGGTGATCGTCGGGGTTACCGCGAGAGGCCTCTCGTTGGGCGAGATCGTTGCGCACCTGCCCGAGGCGGCCGCCTGTCAGCCCCTGGGTGTAGACGTCGCGTGGGTGTGAAGGGCGAGGGGTACCGGCCGGGGGCCGGTGCGGGGGCGGTGTTGCACGTCGCGACGCGAGAGGGCCTCGCGCAGTTGGCGGAGGCCGACGCGCCGCTGCCGGCCTCGTTGCTGCGCGAGGTGCGCGCGTACCGTATCCGTCCGGCATAGAAAGAAGAGACTTCCCTTCCATGCCGCTTCACCCCGTCCTCGCCGACCTGTTCCGCGTCGCCCTGGCGGCGGCACAGCCGCTCCCGCGCACCCGCCGCGACGCCCGCCTGCCGCCGGTGCCGGGCAAGGTGCACTCGGTGATCGGGATGCGACGAGCGGGAACTACCGTGGCCATCACCAACCAGTAGCGCGTCAGCATGGCGATGGAGCTGCTGAGCGCCGGGCGCACGCCTTTTGTCGAACGCGAGCTCAGGAGCCAGCACCAGGCGCAGACCGCCGAGGCGGCGCGCCGCCTCCACGGCACGGTGGACCTCGATCCCGGAACGAGGTCTTCGGTCGCACGCCAGCCGCGCCGAGCGCTCGCTAGTGCAGGACTTCGCCCGGTATCTCTATCTGCCGAGGCTCGCTGGGCGGATCGCTGGTCCAGAACAGCGTGCCGGTCGACTTTTTCAGGCGCAGTTCGACTCTCGGGTACATCGTCCCGAAGTCGGCTTGATTGGCGAGAAACCACCGAGCGGTTCACGAGGTCGTAGGCCATGCTGCTATGGCGTGTGCCGTCTTGTTGCCGGTGCCTTCCCCCTGGCTCGGATCTACGAGCTGCCGGTATGCTACCCGCGCCCTTTCGTTCGCCGGATGCCCGCCGGCGAGCAACGAGTACCCCCCCTAAACCTAGCTTCCTTGTCAATGGAGGTCACCGTGCAAACAACCTCGTTACGCTGCTGGGCGGCGGTAATGGTCGTTCTGCTGGCTGGGCTGGTGTCGCCGCACGGGTTTGCTGCGTCGCCAGTGCCCCACGAGAAGGGCGTTCAGACAGCGACCTTCGGGCTGGGTGACGACGCCAGCGTCGAGGTGGGTTAGTCGGGGCGCGGGGGGCGGCTACCCGGATGCCGCGGCCGCGGCAGGCCACACGTGAAACCCTCCCAGGGGCTGAGACCTCCTGAATCCCGTGCAATCTCGCGCCAGGGGTCCACCAGTTCCAGGCCGGCGCCAACATGGCCATGCCGGACGGATACACGCAGCGGGCGGCGGTCCGTACAGCCTGGGGCGCAGCGGCGTCTCGGCGGCGTGCCAGTGCTGCCGTGCCCCGACTGACGTACTAATGAAGCTCGCCAGCGGCTGGCCGCAGATCTCGGTCGTGACCCGGCGATGAACCACCGCGCCAAGAACCCTCCAGGACGCCCGCTGAAGGTAAACCTCTGGTATTGTTGGCCTCCGTCTTGATCTGGCGTCGACCGGGCCTACGGACTACTATTTGGACCGCTGCGCCAACAGGCCATACCGTAGGTTTAAGTAACACACCAATGGAGGCAGTTACCTCGACCGAGTAGCCCCACTTCGCCAGGAATGGCTTCGGCGTGACGAAGCAACGACGACATTGAGACTAGAAGACCTCCAACCTGATACGACTGTCGGCGGCGTGCTGCCGGATGCGCGGGTCACGGTGGTCAGCGTGGCCTGGCACGGCTCGGATGCCCTCACGCTCGTCTACCGCGGCCCCAATGGCCGGATCGCTGACGAGATCCTCTACCGGCACGACGAGGCGCGCCTCGAAGTGGTCGCATCCGGACGGCCCTGGAGCTTCGACGGCGACGGCTCGCTCTTCCGGCTCGTCTCGGAAGCCCACCGCATCCGCCTGGCGCACCTCTTCGACCCCGTGCTGGCGGTGCATACCTCGCTCGTGGACCCGCTGCCGCACCAGATCACCGCCGTCTACGAGGCGATGCTGCCGCGCCAGCCGCTGCGCTTCCTCCTTGCCGACGATCCCGGCGCCGGCAAGACGATCATGGCGGGTCTTCTCATCAAGGAACTGATCGCGCGTGGCGATCTAAAGCGCTGCCTCGTCGTCTGCCCCGGGAGCCTCGCCGAGCAGTGGCAGGACGAACTGCACCGCCGCTTCCACCTGCCCTTCGAGATCCTCACCAACGACAAGC
>CAZOCQ010000297.1:0-2862 GCA_964578335.1 uncultured Desulfobacca sp. | reverse complement strand
CCGGACTGGTTGTTTGCGTTGCATTGCTCTCCACCTCATGTTGCCATGACGCAGTAATGTTTCGCCAGCTCACCGCTTTCGCCGCAAGGGAGTGGACTTGCACCACTCTGGCCAAGTAATCCTCCCAGGCGCACTGGGAGGCGCCTCCGCGCGCCGACCGCGCAATGAATTCGACAGACGGATTTCATGCCGATGACGGTCCTCACCATGGGACCAAAGTCCCATAGCCGTGCGAGGCAAGGCTTCCTATGCTGCACTATCACAGGAAAGAAAAAGCCCAATTGCTCCGCGAGCACAACCGCGGCTTTGGCGACATCTTCATCCTCGAAGAGTTTTGCAGCCTTTGCTCTGATGTCCGATTTTTCGAGAAAGATCTCCCGCACGCGTTTCCTGCGCGGTTCTTTCGATAGCTTGCCAACTTCTTTGACGAGACTTGCCCCCCATGCTTGAAGTGCACGGCCATAGTCAGATTCCCAAATGATGCCTTGCCGGTCAGAACGGATGAGGTCATCTCCTTTATCATCGTCCAGCCAATCCGCATGGACTTCGCCGATTATGTAGGAGCGAACGGTGAATTCGCCGTGAAAACCAGTCACCTGCTCAAAATCGCGCGTGGAGGCGACGAACTTCCCGCGTGCGTAGATTCGAATGCCGGCAGTCTCTTCATGTTCGTAGTTCGTCTTACCCATCGCGATCCAGCCTTTAACGGGCAAGCTTGTCTTGTCGTCAAGCGGAACGGCACGAGTCGAAAGATCGATGAAAGTGCCGGGCATGACTGCGCAATCCACCCTTTTCACCTCGCGCGATGGGTTCGCTGCCGGGTCACGCGTGTCTTCAACGACGATCCTAAAGTCCGTATCTGCAACCACAAACCGAGTCGCCAGTTGGCGATGAAACGTTTCAGCGTCCGGAACTCGTTTGGGAAGAAACGAGCGCAGTCGAATTATTGTACCGGGCTTGGCTCGATATGTCCCTTCCTCAGTTCCCGTTTTCAGGGGCACTCGCTTATCCGTGTCGTTGCCGATAATATCATCATAGTTCAGGATGAAGTGAGCTACCTTGTGACCTCGTCCCTTTTCCTCTTTGCCGCCGGCCGAGATCACCTCAATGATTTTGCACACGCCGAAAGGAGCTAGCTTCGCGATTCCTTTGCGCCCCATGACGTGACGCTTCTTGTCGCGTGATCGGGCATACTTGCCGCCATCCTCATTGCGACGATCGCGCCCGACGTTAAGATAGAAATCGATCGATTCGTCTCTCGTCATCCCGTGACCACCGTCCATCACCTCCACGATATAACCGTGATCCTTGGGAGGGCTAGTCTTCTGCTTGGTTGCCAACAAGGTGCTCAATGGAAGCCGCACCGTGACTTCTTCCGCGTCTGCATCGTAGGCGTTTGCGATCAACTCCGCGACAACGGCACTGACGCGGTCATAAAGTTTGACGCCGAGATTCTCGACGGCCAGTCGAGAGATGCGTAGCTCGTATGGACGTTGTTCGCTCATGCAAAACCGTGTCTTGTTTCGCTATAGATTGCCTCCAACGCGGCGTAAATCCAGCGGACGAACCGGGAGTGGCCGCAACTGGGAGTGCTGATGTCGATCTGGATGGGGTAATCGTCGTTGAGCGAGGCGACCATGGTCGAATCCTTCGCGCCGCTGTAGCCGACGAGCCACGGCCGGGGAGCGTCGAGATACAATTGGCGCAGCGAGTCCTTAATCGGTTGGTAGCCTGAATGGGCCATTGGCTGGATTATGCCGACGCGCGCCGGTAAGGCAAGCCCGGTGGGGGGGCCGGTGCCATCTTCTGTCAAGTTGCCGGCTTTTTGAGTCCCCACTTCTTCATGCGGGCGAGCAGGGTGGTGGGCTTGACGCCCATTAGCTCGGCTGCGCCGTCTGGGCCTTTGATCTTCCAGTTGGCTTCTTGGAGAACGAGCAGGAGGTTGTCGCGCTCACGGCGTTCCATCTCGGCTTCGGTGAGAAACTTCGGCTCTCCGCTGTCGGCGGTCGGCTGTTGGCTGATGGCTGAAAGCTGAGGGCTGGTCGCCTCTGGTTTTGCCACCGGCAGGTCGAAATCCAACGCGCCGCCGCGGGCGAGAATCACGGCGCGCTCGATCACGTTGCGCAGTTCGCGGACGTTGCCGGGCCAGTCGTAGTTTTGCAGCTTCGCGATACCGGCGCGGGTCAGGCGCGGTTTGGCGATTTTCAAGTCGCGCGTGGAAAGTTCGACGAAATGCTTCGCTAATGCCGGGATGTCGTCGAGACGGTCGCGGAGCGGCACGACTTGGATGGGAAATACGTTGAGCCGGTAATAGAGGTCTTCGCGGAACTTGCCGTCGGCGACGGCTTGTTTCAGATCGCGATTGGTGGCGGCGATGATGCGCACGTCGGCGCGGCGCGTGCGGTCGTCGCCGACGCGTTCGTAGCGTTTTTCCTGAAGCACGCGCAGGAGCTTGTTCTGAACGTCCATCGGGATTTCGCCGACTTCATCCAGAAAGATCGTGCCGCCTTCGGCGGTTTCGAACCGGCCCGCCCGGTCTTTGACGGCGCCGGTAAACGAGCCGCGCATGTGGCCGAAGAATTCGCTCTCGAAGAGTTCGCGCGGAATCGAAGCGCAATTGACGCGCACCAGCGGCCCGTCTTTGCGCTGGCCGCGCCGGTGAATCTCGTGGGCGACGAGTTCCTTGCCGGTGCCGGTTTCGCCGAGGATGAGCACGGAGGCTTCGGTGGGCGCGACCACGTCAATCTGGCTGACGATGTGCCGGAGCGCGGCGCTCTGGCCGACGAGGTCGCCAAAGGCTTTGGCTTCGACGACGGCTTCCTGCAAGTAGTCGTTGCGCAATTCCAGTTGCGACTTGAGCGC
>CAZOCQ010000296.1:0-2875 GCA_964578335.1 uncultured Desulfobacca sp. | reverse complement strand
CATCCGCGACTAGCCATGGAATCCTTTGCGCGTAGAGCAGGTAGCCACGGTTAATTCGCATTTTGAATTAACCGTGGGTTCTTAATCAGGACAAAAGCCCACGGTCAGAAGAGCACTGACCGTGGCTACCCGCTTCGGACGTAATAAACAGTCCAAAGGAATTTCGCCAAACTCCACAACGCGTTGACGGCAACCCAGACTCCTGCAAACAAAAGGATCTGTATAACGACCAACGCCCATCTCGGAAAGATACGCTGCAACATGACCGGAATGTGCTTCCCGGGGCCATCCTCCGAACCGACGTAAGATAGGATGTTCTCCGTCGCGTATACCCCAAAAAACAGATATGAAATCGTGACCAAAGTTCGAGGAGGAACCAGAGGAAATCTTAGCGCGACTCCACCGCCGGGAGTGTTCACGATCTCTCTGGGGATATCGGGGTAGACATTATTCGCCGGCAGCCAGTAATGCCCAATGTGGACATCCTTTGCCGCGGCTTTGCCCTGATTCCAAAGGAAAAGCGAGAACGTCCCGATTGGAGCGATTGGGGGTTGTCCGGCTACTGGCGGAAGTATGACCCACTGCGGGTTGCTAGTGTAATAGATAAGGTCAGCAGATCTCGAAGTAATTCGATGAAGGAGAAGCGCCACCACGAAGCTTACGACTCCGGTGACGAGAAACGACGAGTACTTTAGTAACCATTCCCAAAACATTTGGACTCAACCCCGAAATTGAAGTCTTTGATGGACGTATCTTCAACCCCGCGCCTGCCAGCCCGTAACCGCGATAGTAAGATAACGGACGTAATACACCCGCGGCGCGGGAAAAGCAAGGGGCTTGAAGGCAGTGGCAAGTGACAAGTGACGAGTGGCGAGGGAAGACAGTCCGGAGTCCGGTGTCCGGAGTCGGGGAGAAGAAAGGTGCCGGGTGTTGGGGGGACGGGGAAGGGCGAATTATGAATTATGAATTCTGAAGGCTGAAGGCTGAAAGCTGACGGGTGAAGGCCAAAAGCCAGTGAGAAGTGGCGAGTGACAAGTGACGAGTGAAAGGCAGAGGACAGGGGACGGCAAGTCCGGAGTCCGGTGTCCGGGGTCGGGGAGAACAAAGGTGCCGGGTGTTGGGGGGACGGGGAAGGGCGAATTATGAATTATGAATTCTGAAGGCTGAAGGATGAAGTCTGAAGGATGAATGGGAAGAACAGGAGCGAGAAATCGGAAGGCACGGGCGGAAGCTAGAGGCCGGTTATGACGGGTGGCAGGGAGACGGCTTCCAGGGTTTTGAGGTCGAGTTTCTGGGAGGCGCGGTCAATGTCAATGCCGACGATGTTGCCCTCGGCGTCGAAGTCGATGACCAAGCCGTCGGCGATCTCGCGCGAGTCGGCGCTGGGCCGCGAGTTGAGGTCGATGTAAAGCGAATCGGTTTCCGGGTAGTAGTGCAGCTTCATGCCGAATCTCCGTCTCCCCTATGTTAGCTTGAAATCGCGGTCCGGGAAAGCGTTGTGTATCGTCTCCCCGTCTTCGAGCGTCACCACGCGAAGGGCGCGCCCTCCCAGTTCCGGCACCAGGCCCCAGTGGCGAATCCTGCCGTCCGGCTGGACTTCACGCTTCAGCGGGTTGGCGACGATTCGTTCGCACCCTGCGCGCTGGATGTACGGCCGCTTCCGCAGGACCTGTCCTTCGAAGTAGCGGGTCGTCTTCACGACGGCGGTGATTATCACCGAAAGGTGCCGCCGAAAGCAAAAGGGCGGGTCATAGACCCGCCCCTACGGCGGGCTGTAGCGGCGACGTGTCGTCGCCGGCGTCGGCGAGCATAGCTCGCCGCTACAAAATGAACAGGGCGGGGTGCTGGAAGCATTCCAGATCGAAGATTTGAAATTTCTGAGCCCAAAATGCGAAAGGGGGTTTGCCAATCGAAAATCCAGAATCGGCAATCACACGGACCCCGGTCGAGGGCCTCGGGACCCCCCCCGACCGAAAGCGTCGGGGCTCGTCCGATCCAGAGCGTCGGACTCGCGACCCACGGCGAGCGTTCGTGCACGAGCGCAAAAATGAAAAGGCCGGGGATGAACCCCGGCCTTTGCATTTTTTATCCCGGCGACCCCGATAGAAAGCATCGGGGCTCGTCAAGAACATTCGCGACCGACTCTCCCATCCCGCCCTGCGGGACGGTACCATCGGCCCAGGAGGGCTCACCGCTGGCTGGCGTGCAGGATCGTATAGCCCACGACCTCCTCGCCCTCGTAGCGAACGATGACGTCGTCGTCGGTCAACTCGCTATCCGTAGCGTGGCTCGGCTTCTTATAATTCACGTAGAGCGTATCGGCCTCGGCGTCATACGACATCCACACTAAGCCTTCCCGAGACTCTTTGAGCCTCGGCAGGAGCTTCAGGTAATCCTGAATCTCGATTACGGCCAAAGCTGCTTTCTCCTTTCGAGCGCTCCGATGCGGCGCGTCAGGAACGCCGTGATAACGAAACCATCATTCGGAATTCCCGATAAACGACAACGAGCCATTTGCCCGTTTCAAGTTTTCGTCCCGCCAGCAGCTCGCCGGCTCCGCCAGCGTAGATGCGGGTCGGGTTACTGACCGTTTCCAAGACCTCGGTCCTCAGGCCCGCCAGTTCGCAGTGCTCCTCGACAATGTGCGCCCAGCGCTCGTCGGTTAGGCGGACTGGCACGCCCCTCTTGGAATGAACAGATTCGAGCAGGTTGAGCCCTCCCCCTCGAAATTGCATGGCCCCAAAGTGAAACGGGCTAGCGCGTGCTAGCCCGTTTCGTTCAGTCTTATCCCGGCGACGACCTACTCTCCCACACAGCTACCCGTGCAGTACCATCGGCCCTGGAGGGCTTAACTTCCGTGTTCGGGATGGGAACG
>CAZOCQ010000295.1:0-2912 GCA_964578335.1 uncultured Desulfobacca sp. | reverse complement strand
CCATCCTCATGGCGGGCAAGACCCGCGAACGCTTCATCCAGGAAGGGCTGGATTTTTATCAGAAGCGCCTCAAGCCCCTGGTGCAGCTTTCTCTGAAAAACGTAAGGGAAGAAAAAGAAAGCGGCGGCTTAACGCCGGAGAAATTAATGCAAAAAGAAGGCGAACGCCTGCTGGCCCAGGCGCCGCCCAAATCCCACCTGGTCGCCCTGGACCCCCAAGGCCAGGAATTCACCACCGAAGAATTCGCCGCCTGGCTCAGCAAACGGGAAGAGCAGTCCCGGCCCCTGGCCTTCCTCATCGGCGGCCACTGGGGTTTATCCGAGGCGGTGCTGGCCGCGGCCGACGAACGCCTGGCCCTGTCCCGCCTGACCATGACCCATGAACTGGCCCGCTTAATTCTATTGGAGCAGCTTTACCGGGCCCTGACCATCAAACTGGGTCATCCTTATCACGTCTAAAAGATTTGGGGGGAAAAGGGGAAAGGGGTAAAAGGGGAAAAAGGAAAACCCTGCTTCTTCATTTCCTTTGCCCCGTTTCCCCTCTTCCCCCGATCTGATTAAAAGCCGCTGCCACAGCAGATCCAATTCCCCCACCCTTTAATCAATCCACCTGACAAACTTCTCCAAAGGCTCCCGGTCGGTGCGGAAGGCGTTGGCCGGGGCGGCGGGATCAGGATAGCCCAGGGCGATCCCCACCACGATCTTGTGGGAGGTGGTGAGGCCCAGGTGTTTGCGGATGAGGTCCGGGTAGAGGGACAGTTGCGCGGCGATGCAGGTGCCCAGGCCCAGGTCGTGGGCCGCCAGGCAGAGGCCGTGGGTGATGGCCCCCAGGTCGAACATGGTGTAGGGCTCGGCCAGATCGGCGTTGAACAGGACGTAGATCAGCGCCGGGGCGCCGAAGCCCCGGGTCATGTTCACCATGTGGGCCATGCGGCTGGCCTTGTCGTCCCGGGCCACGCCCATGGTGCCGAACAGGCCGGCGGCGCAAGCCATGTAACGCCCCTTGTAAACATCCGGGAAGGTGGCCGGCATGGCCACGTCGGGGTTGGCCGCCTGCCGCTGCTGGAAGGCCGCGGCCATCTCTTCGGTCAGTTCCTTTACTTTCGGGCCTTGCACCACCACCAGTTCCCAGGGCTGGGTGTTCCCCCAGGAGGGCGACCAACTGGCGGCCTCGATGATTTGTTTAATCACTTCCGGCGGCACGGCTTCGGCCTTAAAGGCCCGGATGCTCTTTCTGGTCTTCAGGGCTGCAAAAAGTTCCATGGTTCCTCCCTTGTATCTCCGGTTTGCATAGGATATTAATAGATAGTATGAAGAATGACACCGATTTTTTTAAATTTATTCCTTTTGACAAAGGCGGTAGCCGGATGGCCTCGGACTGGCGTATAGTGGCTTTTCCCTTGATCCTGCCGTGGCGGGAGGAGTTTTGGACCCTGCCGCTCTATTTTCCGGATCTCCAGGTGGGGGTGGTCCCCGGCTGGCCGGCGCAAATGCCTTATCAGGGTCTGCCTTTGCCGCCGGAGGCCCAGTTTCATTCCCAGGAGCTCAAACATTACCAGCCCGGCGACCTGCGCCAGTGGCAGGCCTTTACGGAATATCAACAGGCCCAGGCGGAGGGGACCGATCTGCTGCGGGACCTGCGCCATTACGGCCAGGCGGAGCCGCCTCCGGAAGATTCCTCTCCCCAGGGCTGGACCCTGGCCTGGCAGATGGAGAAGCTCCAGGCTGACCAGGAGGCCCAGATGTCCCTGGTGGACCAGGGCCAGGAATGGCTGAGGGAGATCCTGACCCCGGAGCCCTGGGAGGACCGCCCCAGCTTCGGTCAGGCGCCCGGAATTCAGGAGACGGTGGACCCCGACCTGGCCCGGCTGCGCTACGCCCTGTGGCGGCGGATTATGGCCCCGCAACTGCAAGGAGCCTGGACGCCCTTCTTATTGGGCCGCACTTCCCGGGCCCTGTTCCTCACCTTAAAAGGTTGGCCCCAGTGGACCGGACTCAAAAAGGCGGTGATCTCGCTGCCCGGCTGCCGCAGCTTCGAGGAGTATCGCCAGATTTGCGGCCCCGGCGGCGCCCCGCCCTGGCAGGAAGAGGCGGTGGCTCTGTTGGCCGCCCTGTTAGGGGCCGCCGGGGATCTCCAGCAACTGGAGACCGCGGCGCAGCAGTGGGCCAAGTTCCTGGCCAACGCGGTGATCCCGCAATGGCCCTACGGCGTGGCCGGCAACTTCGACGTGGAAGTCTGGGTGCCGGAGGCGGAAGACGAAAGGCCGGTGCTCTGCTGGTCGGAAGCCGGGGCCGGCATCCTGCCGGGATGAAGGGCAGTGAGCAGTAATCAGTGAGCAGTGAGCAAGGCTTTGGGGTTTTACTGCTTACTGCCCACTTTCTTGAAAAGTTCGCTCCGGTAGCGCAGGCTTCCAGCCTGCCTCCCAGGTTTGGCGGGAGCGGAGCCCCGCCCCACCAACCTTTTCATGCATTACGGGTGGGCCTCAGGCCCATGCGCGACTGCTTAATGACAACTATTCAGGCAGGAGTTTTTCCTCGGTGGGTCTGCCGGTAATGATGACGGGCAGGGGTTTGGAGGGGACGATCTTGCCGGCGGCGATTTCCCGCAGGGCCATGACGATCTCTTTATTATCCCCCCGGACCAGGAGGGGGGCGCCCCGGTAAAGTTGCCGCACCCGTTTGGCGGCCAGGTGGACCAGGCCGAAGCGGGTGGGCACCAGCTCCAGGCAGTCTTCAATGGTGACGCGAGCCATGGATCATTTCTCCGCGATTAAATGAATTATTGCTTAAGAATAACAAATATGCATTAAAACTCAAGATAAGAAGGCTTAGGACGTTAATCCCGGGTCTTTATCAGCCCCTTCTCCCCCGCCAAGCGGACGAACTCCAGTTGGTCGCCCTCCTTGAGGACGT
>CAZOCQ010000294.1:0-2958 GCA_964578335.1 uncultured Desulfobacca sp. | reverse complement strand
CTTCGGCGATCAGGTAATGCACGTCCTCGACGGGGATCAGGCGCAGGCTGCCGCGCAATCGCGCCGACAGATGGCTGCGGCGCTGGCCGCTGGCCGGCGCCGGCGGTCGCGCTTCGGCGCCGGCGCGATATCGGCGCGCGCGCTCCAGCGCTTCCAGCAAGCGTTCAGCGCGCACCGGCTTCAGCAGATAATCCACGGCGGCGGCGTCGAAGGCGGCGAGCGCGTGTTCGTCGTAGGCGGTGCAGAACACCACCGCCGGCGGCGATTCGAGCAAGGCCAGATGCCGCGCCGCTTCCAGGCCGTCCATCACCGGCATGGCGATGTCGAGCAGCAATACATCGGCGCCGAGCTGCAACGCCTTTTCCACCGCCTCGCGGCCGTTGCCGGCGTGCCCGGCGATCTCGCAACCGGCGATATCGGCAAGCATCGCCGCGAGGCGTTCGCGCGCCAGGGGCTCGTCGTCGACGATCAACAGCTTCATGGCACCCACGTCACGGACTCATCCAGCCAGAGGCAGACGCAATTCACACCGATAGTAACCATCGCGGTAATCCTTCGTCACGCTCGCCGCCGCTCCGAACTGATAGGCCAGGCGCTGGGCAATGGAGTCCAGCGCATGCCGGTTGCCGCTGCTGTCGCGCTCGCGCGGCGGCAGCGCCGGATTTTCGACGCGAAGCACCAGCATCGCCGCCTCCGCCGCGATGTCGATGCCGATCTCGCCGCCCTCGGGCAAGCGCGCGATACCGTGCAGCACTGCGTTCTCCAGCAGCGGCTGCAGCACCAGCCGCGGCAGGCGCAGGCCGCGCGGCACCGCTTCGTCGATGCGCCAGCGCACCGCCAGGCGCTCGCCGAGCCGCAGCTTTTCGATGGCGAGATAGCGTTCGGCGAATTGGATTTCCTCGCCCAGCGTCGATTCGCCTTCACCGGCGCCGAGGGCGGCGCGAAAGAGTTCCGACAAGTCCTCGACGGCGCGCTCGGCGGTGGCCGGATCGCTGCGCACCAGGCTGGCGATGGTGTTCATCGAATTGAACAGGAAATGCGGGCGAATGCGCGCCTGCAAGGCATCCACCGCCGCCTTGGCATTGGCGCCGACCTGCACCTGCCATTGCTCGCGCACGTAGAAATAGCGCAGGGCCAGCGCGTTGATCAGCAAGGCCAGCGCGGCGACGCTGGCGACGAAACGCAGGCGTTCGCTGACCGGCAAGGTGTAGCCCAGACCCAGGCCAACATCGATCTGCTGCACCGCCCAGGCACCGAAGGTCGCCACCGGAAAGGGCAACAGCAGGGCGACGGGCATGCCGATTGCCATCGGCTGCCGTTGCAACCAAGGCCCCGCCTTGCAAAGCAGAACCGCCTGCGTCAACGCCATCCAACAGGCAAATGCGCTGGCGGCGGTGAATTCCTGCCAGTTCCAGCGCGGCGCATGCGTGGGCGCCAGCGCCACGATCACCACCACCAGCTCGGCGATGCCCAACACCGCCGCGATGCGCGGCAGCCGGCAGAAATCGGGAACCCAGGGGCGCATCTCGACCATGCCGCGAGTATCGCCGATTTCCCCGCGCGAGAATCCGCTCAGCTCTCGCCGGCGAAACGCTTCGTCAGCCAATCGCCGAGATCGCGGATTTCCTCGGCGCAGACGCTGTGCGGCATCGCATAGCTCTGCCATTGCACGCGCACGCCCATGGCCTGCAGGGCATCGCGGCTACGTGCGCCCAGGGATTGCGGCACTACCGGATCCTGCGCGCCATGCGCCATGAACACCAGCGCGGCGCGGCCGGCGGCGGTGCTCTCGTCCATCGTGACATTGGCCAAAGGCAGATAGGTCGACCAGGCCACCACGCCGGCCAGCCCCGCCTCACGCCGCAACGCCGTCGCCAGCGCGATGGCGCCGCCCTGCGAGAAGCCGGCGAGAATCGTCCGCGCCGACGGCACGCCACGATCGCGCTCGCGCGCCAGCAGCGCTTCCACCTCGTTGATGGAATCGCGAACGCCGGCTTCGTCGGCGCGCTGGTCGATCTGCAGGTTGAGGATGTCGTACCAGGCGCGCATCGGCACGCCGCCGTTGATCGTCACCGGCCGCACCTTGGCGTGCGGAAACACGAAACGGATGCCCGGCCAATCCTTGCGCACGAGCTCGGGAACGATCGGCGCGAAATCGTTGCCGTCGGCGCCGAGCCCGTGCAGCCAGACGATGCTCCAGGCCGGGCGCGGGCGAGTTTCGTGTTCGACGGTTTGCAGCATGTGAGTCCTCGGATTGGTGGGCCCACCAGGACTCGAACCTGGAACCAAGGGATTATGAGTCCCCTGCTCTAACCATTGAGCTATAGGCCCGTCAGCGGGGGATTATCGGCCAAACGCGCCCTGCATGAAACGAAAAAGCCCCGCATCGCGGGGCTTCTGGCTGTGGCAAACAACCGCCTCATTCCAGGTCGAGGAAGGAGCGCAGCGTTTCCGAACGGCTCGGATGGCGCAGCTTGCGCAGGGCCTTGGCCTCTATCTGGCGGATGCGCTCGCGGGTGACGTCGAACTGCTTGCCGACTTCTTCCAGCGTGTGGTCGGTGTTCATGTCGATGCCGAAGCGCATGCGCAGCACCTTGGCCTCGCGCGGCGTCAGGCTCTCGAGCACGTCCTTCACGATCTTGCGCAGCCCTTCCATGGTGGCGAAGTCCACCGGGATCTGGGTGTTCTGGTCCTCGATGAAATCGCCCAGGTGCGAATCCTCGTCGTCGCCGATCGGCGTCTCCATGGAGATCGGCTCCTTGGCGATCTTCAGCACCTTGCGGACCTTCTCCTCCGGCATCTCCATCTTCTCGGCCAGCTCCTCGGGCGTCGGGTCGCGGCCCTTCTCCTGCAGGATCTGCCGCGAGATGCGGTTGAGCTTGTTGATGGTCTCGATCATGTGCACCGGGATGCGGATGGTGCGCGCCTGGTCGGCGATCGAGCGGGTGATCGCCTGGC
>CAZOCQ010000293.1:0-3006 GCA_964578335.1 uncultured Desulfobacca sp. | reverse complement strand
GCGCATGCCCATCTACGTGGCCAACTTCGTGCTCATGGGCTACGGCGCCGGCGCGGTGATGGCGGTGCCGGCCCACGACCAGCGGGACTTCGAGTTCGCCCAAAAATACGGTTTGCCCATTAAGGTGGTGATCCAGCCGCCGGGTGAAGAATTAACGGCCGAGGCCTTGACCGCGGCCTATGAAGACGACGGCGTCCTGTTGAACTCCGGCGACTTCTCCGGCCTGGCCAGCGCAAAGGCGCGGGAGGCCATCGCCAATTACCTGGAGGGCAAAGGGCAGGGGAGCCACGCGGTCAACTTCCGCCTGCGGGACTGGCTCATCTCCCGGCAACGCTATTGGGGAGCGCCCATCCCCATCATCTATTGCGAGAAATGCGGGATGGCGCCGGTGCCGGAGCAGGACCTGCCCGTGGTCCTGCCCCTGGACGTGCAGATCACCGGAGAGGGCGGCTCGCCCCTGGCCCAGCTTCCCAGTTTCTATGAGGTCGCCTGTCCCGCCTGCAATGGCCCGGCCCGGCGGGAGGTGGACACCATGGACACCTTCGTGGAGTCCTCCTGGTATTTCCTGCGCTACGCCTGCGCTGATTACCGGGAGGGCATCCTCGACAAGGCCCGGGTGGACTACTGGGCCCCGGTGGACCAGTACATCGGCGGCATCGAACACGCGGTGCTGCACCTGCTCTACGCCCGTTTCTTCACCAAGGTCCTGCGGGACCTGGGCTTGGTGCAGATTGACGAGCCTTTTCAGCGCCTCCTGACCCAGGGCATGGTGCTCAAGGACGGGGCCAAGATGGCCAAATCCAAGGGCAACGTGGTGGATCCGGAATACCTGGTGCAGGAGTACGGCACCGACACCGCCCGGCTCTTCATGCTGTTCGCCGCGCCCCCGGAGCGGGACCTGGAGTGGAGCGACCAGGGCGTGATGGGCTCCAACCGCTTCCTGCACCGCCTCTGGAACCTGGTAAATTCGCTGCTGCCCGATCTTAAGGGGGTCTCAGCTTACGCCGGCGCCGGCGCCGGCCTCTCCCCGGATTTGCAGGAGTTCCGCCACAAGGTGCACCGGACCATCAAGAAGGTCACCGACGACATCGAGGATTCCTTCCATTTTAACACCGCCATCGCCGCGGTGATGGAGCTGGTGAACGCCTTCTACCTGGCCGCCGAGAACCTGGAGCGGGACGCCGCCGCCCGGGAGGTCTTCCGGGAGGCGGTGGAGGCCATCCTGTTGCTGCTCAACCCCATGGTGCCCCATATTGCCGAAGAGCTCTGGCAGGCCCTGGGGCATGAGAAGTCTCTGCAACTCTGCGGCTGGCCGGAGGCCCAGGCCGAGGCCCTGGAGGAGTGCGCCTTTACCCTGGTGGTCCAGGTCAACGGCAAGGTCCGGAGCCGCCTGACGGCTCCCATGACCGCCACGGACGAAGAAATCAAGCAGCTGGCCCTGAATGACCCCGCCGTCCAGAAATGGCTTCAAGGCCAGGCCCCCAAACGGGTGGTGCTGGCCCGGCGCAAACTCATCAACATCGTCATCTAATTATTTTAATTTGTAATTGATGATGCATTGAATTAATGGAAGCGAGAAAAAAGATTTAACTCCCCCTCACCCTATCCCTCTCCCCCATTGGGGGAGAGGGGATAAAGCTGGAAGACTTGCTGCTTTTATTAGCAAAACTACGGCCAAATGATGTTCTCCCACACCCCCCGGCGGGGGGAGAGTGCAGGGGTGAGGGGGGGATAATATATTAATAAAATCGAGTAGTAAGGACCCAGACCGATGAAAGCCCCGGGCCGCTGGTTTATCCTGTTCCTGCTGTTCCTTACGGGCTGCGGTTACCGCCCCATCGGGGCCGAACCCGTAGGCCCCGGCACCCAGACCATAGCCGTGCCGTTATTTGCCAACCGCTCCACCGAAGTGGGCCTGGAGGCGGTCCTGGCCAACGCCCTGATCAACGCCTTCGCCCAGACCCGGGCCGTCAAGGTCACGCCTTACGAGGCGGGCGCCGACCTGGTGCTGGAAGGCAAGGTGCATTCAGTGGACAACACCTCGGTGGCCTTTAACAGCGTCACCCAATCCACCGTGCGGCGGGTGACGGTGCGGGTGGACCTGACCCTGAAAAAGCAGGACAACGGCAAGGTCATCTGGAAGGACACCCAGATCTTGCAGGAAGACTACGTGGTGGACCCCAACTACCACGCCGGGGAGGCCACCCGGACCGAGGGCCTGCGCCGGGCCGCGGTCCACATGGCCCGCCGGGTGCTGGATAAGGTGCTGCTGGTGATCTAGCTTATGTCCCACCCCACCTTAGACCGCCATCTCGAACGTAAGGCCGCGCGGCCCCTCTATGTCTTTTATGGGGATGAGGAGTTCCTCATGGAGCGGGCCCTGGCGCGGCTGGAGGAGGGGCTTAAAGACGAGCAGGGCGAGCCGCCGGTCAAGGGAATCTTTTACGCCCCTGCCCCCAGGGCCAGAAGGGGTGTCCGGGACGAGGAAGATGAGGAGCCGACCGTCAAGTCCGCGCCGGAGGCGCAGGAATTCTCCCTGGCGGAATTCCTGACCGAATCCCGGGTGGGGTCCCTCTGGGGGCCGGGGCAGCTCCTGGTGTTGCGGCGGTTGGAGCTCAACGCCGCGGCCTTCAAAGCCATCAACGCTTATCTGGACCATCCGGCGCCCCGCACCTGGGTGGTGCTCCTGGCGGAAGGGGCGAAACCAAAGGATTTGGCCAAGAACCCGGTGTGGGGCCGGCTGCAAAAAGAGCAGGCGGCCCTGGGGTTTTTTCGCTTAAAGGAGCCGGAACTATTCCCGTGGCTGAGCCGGGAGGCGAAAAACCTGGGCAAGACCATGACCCTGGCCGCGGCCCAGCGTCTGGTGGAGGTGGCGGGGGGCAACCTGGCGGACCTGAGCCGGGAGTTGGAGAAGCTGGCCCTCTATGCCGGGGCGGAAAAGACCCTGACCCCCAGCCTGGTGAACCAACTGGCCACCCACAGCCGCAGCTACAACATCTTCGCTTT
>CAZOCQ010000292.1:1205-3033 GCA_964578335.1 uncultured Desulfobacca sp. | reverse complement strand
AATCACCCCTGCAAAAACGACAACGCCTCTTCCACCCCGGCGTTCTCATGCACCAATAAACTGATGGCTCCCACCATGCGGCTGGGGTCCCGGTGCTGGAAGACGTTGCGGCCGATGGAGACCCCGGCGCCGCCGGCGTCCACCGCGCCCTTGACCATCTCCAGGATGTCCCGGTCGGAGTTCATCTTGGGGCCGCCGGCGATGACCACCGGCACCGGGCAGCCGGTGACCACCTTGCGGAAGGACTCCACCGAGCCGGTGTAGGAGACCTTGACGAGGTCGGCGCCCAGTTCCGCCCCCAGCCGGGCCACGTGCATGATCACCTGGGGATCGTATTCGTCTTTGATCTTTTCGCCCCGGGGGTACATCATGGCCAACAGCGGCATGCCCCATTCCCGAGCCTCCCGGGCCACCCTGCCCAGATCGGCCAGCATCTCCCGCTCCGTCTCATCCCCGACATTGACATGGATGGAGACCGCGTCGGACCCCAGCTTGATGGCCTCTTCCACAGTGCACACCAGGGTCTTGGCGTTGGGGTAGGGCGACAGGGTGGTGGAGCCCGACAGGTGGATGATGAGGCCCACGTCCTTGCCCCGGCGGCGGTGGCCGCTGGTGACGATGCCCTTGTGGATGACGATGGCGTTGGCCCCGCCGGAGGCCACGGCGTTGACCGTGGTCTTCATGTCGATGAGGCCGTCGATGGGACCCACCGTCACCCCATGGTCCATGGGGACGATGACGGTGCGCTGGGTGTCCCGGTTCATGATGCGTTCCAGGCGAATCTGTTTGCCGACCATTTCGATCTCCTTTCCGCGACTGCCTAACATGGTGCGCGGTGCGCACCCTACAGGCGGCCCGCAGCCCACAAAAAAAGCCGCGGTCGCCTGGGCGCCACGGCTTTTAAAAGTTTTTTCAGTGTTGGCCTATCTTTTAAAAGTCGAGGCGCACTCCGAGCCCGGATAATAATAAAAGCTAAAATAAAAGTACCGGGACCAGCAAGCTTGCATTTTTGGTTTCCTCGACCACAATTAAATTAAAATATTCCTTTGCCGGTGTCAATAAAAATCCTTTTTGGGTATAATTTTTCGATGAAAGTGGCACAGGCCTCCGGCCTGTGATCCGCACAGGCTGGAAGCCTGTGCCACTAAAGACCCACGGAGTCCCCATGCCCCGCATTGACGACTATAAGGCGGCCATCGCCCTGGCCGCGGCCGAACTGAAGCAGATTAATCCGAAGCGACTGGAAAACCGCACCAAGTGTGAATATTTCTATGAAGACGGCCAAGAGGGCCTGCTGGCGCCCTATTTCGGCCAGGGCCGCCGGGTTGCCTGGCCGGAGCTCACTGTAACCCCGGTGGAGGGGGACACCCCGATTCCCCTCACCGAGCAGATTCTCATCCTCCATTACCTGCAACGGTGCTCCGGGGAAAAGCTCTCCGGCCACAGCATCGATTTCCGGGAGGTTCCGGACGGCGGCGGCTTTTACTGGTCGGCCTTCGTCTCCCGGGCCAAGAAGCCGCTGCTGGAGACTTTCGGCCATGACCTGGAATTGTATCTGAAGGTGGCGCAGATGCTGGGAGGCGAGCCCCAGAGCCTGGGGGACGCCGCCGCCCGGTTTATGGCCTTCCCCTTGGTGCCGGTGACTCACGTCTTGTGGCGCGGGGACGAAGAATTCCCGCCGGAGGCCAATATCCTCTTCGATGATACCATCTCCCAGCACCTCTCCACTGAGGACATCGCCGCCCTGGCCGGGGCCTCGGTTTACCGGTTGATGGCCGTGGCCTTCAAGCTGCGCGCCGGGAAATAGCGGTGGCCCAGGCGTCCCGCC
>CAZOCQ010000292.1:0-1105 GCA_964578335.1 uncultured Desulfobacca sp. | reverse complement strand
ATTTAGGGGGCGTAACGGCTTCGACGTAAATAGGGAACTGTGAGTTGCATGCCGAGGTCCTGTCCGCTCGTAAAACGGGTAGGAAACCCATAAGTGCCGACAACTACGGCTACGCTCTAGCGGCCTAACGCTAGCGCCTCGGGTCTTTCGCCGGAAGGAGGCCCCGGGCGACGATATTCCGGCAAAGCTGCCGATCACGCCGGCGGGTCGGTGGACGAAAACTTAGCAGGCTAGCTTCCAAGAATTCTGCCGACGGAAGTCTTTGGGGGTGAAACCAAAACATCGGCTACGCATGTAGAAGCTTCCAGGGACTATTGGCGGACGCGGGTTCGACTCCCGCCGCCTCCACCAATTATTTGACGGGTACAAACTGAGCTATTCAGGTGCCGCTGTCAGCAGGCGGCATTTTTCATTAGGACGGTCCTGAACAACGGATGCAGATCCTGAGCGAAAATTTAACCAGGCGCTAATCATAGTCTAAGGAAAAGCTGTAACACTTAGGTGCCGCTTTTTTAAGGCGGCATTTTTCATTAGGACGGCCGTTACCTGAGGCCGTGACTTAATGCGCCTGCCACCCAGGCAAAGAGGCTAATCGTGAGCGAATCCTTAATGGAAAACCTGACCCCGGAGATGTGCGCCGCCGCCATCCTGGAGACCAGCGGCAGCAAATTTGAGCCGGAAGTGGCGGCGGACCTGTGGCCCAAGATCCTGCAGCATAAATGGCTCCTGTCGGAAAAGCTGGGCCGGGATGTGGGCCTGCGGGTGGCCTGTATCGATTTCCTGGAAAACACCGACCAGGCCCTGGCGGAATATCTGGCCTATGAACGGCAGGATATCCTGGATGAGATGGGGGCCCGGGCCGTCAGCAAACAATTGTGGGAGACCATCGCCGAATCGCAACCCCCCAAGCAGATCGTGCAGCGGCGCATCATCCTGCCCCTGATCAAGCCGCATCTGTCGCAAAAGCACGGGGTGGTGCCCCCCAAGACCATCATCTTCTTCGGGCCTCCCGGCACCGGCAAGACCCATTTCGCCAAGGCCATCGCCGGAGCCCTGTCCTGGTGGTTCATCGAGATCGCCCCCAGCATGCTGATGGTGGACGGCT
>CAZOCQ010000291.1:0-3043 GCA_964578335.1 uncultured Desulfobacca sp. | reverse complement strand
GGGACGCGGAGCGTCCCGATAATCATTCCTACGCGGAGCGTAGGAACGAGCAAAAACTGGGCTTTTTTTGATTTTGGTTCCCAAGTTGAATTCGGTAACCCAATTATTGGCAAAGCTGAGCCTTGTACCGTCATTCACAGCAAGAATAGCTAATGGCGGGATGCGCTTCGCTTTCCCGCCCTACGGTCTGAAAATGCACAGGCGGGACGCCTGTGCCACCAATCCTTGCCGACTTCCGGCGGCCACAGGCCGCCCTATGTTATTGGTTATAAACCTGAAACCCAAAACCTAAAACCTGCTTTCAAATCTCCGGAAATATCACCAAATTATCTCTATGTATGACCTCATCATACCCCTTCTGCCCCAGGAATTGTTCTATTTCTTTGGTCTGGCGGCCCTGGATGCGGGCGATGTCCCGGGCCGAGTAGTTGGACAGGCCGATGGCGAAGGGGCGGCCTTCCGGGTCCATGAGCTGCACCGCGGCGCCCGGGCGGAAGCCGCCGAAGACCGCCACGATGCCGGCCGGCAGCAGGCTCTTGTGGCGCTTGGTCAGGGCCTCCCAGGCCCCCTGGTCCACCAGGATGGCGCCTTTGGGGTTGACGTTGTAGGCCAGCCAGTACTGGCGGCTCTTCAGTTTCTGGGCCTGGGGCAGGAAGATGGTGCCCACCTGTTCCCCGGCAAAAATTTTGGTCAGGATGCCGGGGGCCAGGCCGTTGGCGATGATGGTGGGCAGGCCGGCGGCCGCGGCCTTTTTGGCGGCCTGGAGCTTGCTGCTCATGCCGCCCCGGCCCAGAGCTCCGGCCCGGCCTGAGGCGGCCTTTTCCAGGGCGGCGTCGAAGGACTCCACCTGGGGCACCAGGCGAGCCTCGGGGTGCTGCCGGGGGTCCTGGTCGTAGAGGCCGTCAATGTCGGTGAGCAGAATGAGCAGGTCGGCCCCCGCCAGGTTGCAGATGAGGGCGGCCAGGTTGTCGTTGTCGCCGAACTTGAGTTCGTCGGTGGCCACCGTGTCGTTTTCGTTGATGATGGGCACCACCCGCCACTGCAGCAGGGTGAACAGGGTGTTGCGGGCGTTCAGGAAGCGCTGGCGGGACTCCAGGTCGTCGTGGGTCAGGAGGATTTGGGCCACCTTGAGGTCGAACTGGGCGAAGGCCGCTTCATAGGCCAGCATCAGAGCGCTCTGGCCGGCCGCGGCCACCGCCTGCTGCTGGGGGATGCCGGCGGGGCGGCTGGACAGGCCCAGCTTGCGGCAGCCCGCGGCCACGGCCCCGGACGAGACGATGATGAACTCCCGCTCGCCGCCCATCAGGGCGCCGATCTCCGCCACCAGGCGCTGGATCAGGGGCTGGTTGAGGCCCTCGGGCGCGGTCAGCACGGCGCTGCCCAGTTTGAGCACCACCCGCCGGGCCTTACTCAGGTATGGTTGCCGCCTCGTGGTCATGGCCGTCGCCTTTGAACTCCTCCCAGATGGCGTCGCTCAAGGCCGCCAGCCCCAGGCCGGCCTGGGCGGACACCAGAAAAACCGGCCGGCCGGTGGCCCGATAAGCCTCGAGCACCTGTTGCCGGGGAAATTCCGGCGGCAGCAGGTCAATTTTATTTAACGCGATCAGGCGCGGTTTGTCCAGCAACTTAGGGTCAAAGGCGTGAAATTCTTTTTCTAACTCCTCCAACGGGGCCAGCGGCCGGGCCGGGTCCACGAAGCTCAGGTCGATGACCTGCACTAATAGCCGGGTGCGCTGCAAATGGCGCAAAAAACGGTGTCCCAGGCCCTTGCCCAGGTGGGCCCCGGGAATGAGGCCGGGGATCTCCGCCAAAATCAGGGGCTCCCGGTCGTCGGACGGCCACAGCACCCCCAACTGCGGGGTCAGGGTGGTGAAGGGAAAGGCGCCCACCCGGGCCCGGGAGGCGGTGAGGGCCTTGAGCAGCGAGGTCTTGCCGGCGTTGGGGGCCCCCGCCAGGCCGACGTCGGCCAGGATTTGCAGTTCCAGGTGGAGCCGGCGCTCCTGGCCGGGTTCGCCGGGTTGGGAGAAGCGGGGCGAGCGCAGCCGGGAGGAGACGAAGTGGGCGTTGCCTTTGCCGCCCCGGCCGCCTTTGGCCACCACCAGGCGCTCGCCGGGGGTCACCAGGTCGCGCCAAAGCCGGCCCTCGGCCGTGAAGACCCGGGTGCCAAGGGGAACGGGGATGATTAAGGGAGCGCCGGATTTGCCGTGGCGGTCCTGGCTCTGGCCGCGTTTGCCGTTTTCCGCCTGAAAGACGCGGCGGCGCCGGAAATCGGCCAGGGTGCGGGTGCGGGGGGAGGTCTCCAGGATGACGTCGCCGCCGGCGCCGCCGTTGCCGCCGTCAGGGCGGCCCACCGGCCGGTGCCGGGCCCGGAGGAAACTGACACAGCCCGGGCCGCCGCTGCCGGCCCGGACCGTGATGTCCACTTCGTCAGGAAAGGATTTCAAGTCTGGGGATAGACGCTGACCCGCTTGCGATCTTTGCCGAAGGCCTCATAGGCCACCACCCCGTCAATCTTGGTGAACAGGGTGTAATCCTTGCCCATGCCCACGTTGTTCCCGGGATGGATGCGGGTGCCCACCTGGCGCACCAGGATGGTGCCGGCCTTGACCACCTGGCCGGCGAAGCGCTTGACGCCCCGGCGCTGGCCGGCGCTGTCACGGCCGTTGCGGGAGCTGCCGCCGGCTTTTTTATGTGCCATGGTAAATCTCCTTCAAGTCTAAAGGCGGGATGCGCTGCGCTTTCCCGCCCTACACCGATTAGACGATAATCTCTTTAATCTGCAGGGCGGTGAACAACTGGCGGTGCCCCTGTTTGCGGCGGTAGTTCTTGCGGCGTTTCTTTTTGAAGACAATGATCTTCTTCGCCTGGCCCTGGCGCACAATCAGACCCTTGACGCTGGCGTTTTCCACCAGGGGCGCGCCCAGCCGGACTTCGCCGCCGTCGTCGGTCACCATCAGCACCTGGTCCAATTGCACTTCGTCGCCGCGCTCGCCCGGCAGACGCTCCACCCGGAGCACATCGCCGGGGGCGACCCGATATTGTT
>CAZOCQ010000290.1:0-3052 GCA_964578335.1 uncultured Desulfobacca sp. | reverse complement strand
TGAGAATGATGGAGTTGCGCACCACGATGCCGGCCAGGGCGATCATGCCAATCATGGCGGTGGCGGTGAAATAGATGGGGTTGGCGTAGCCCCCCACCTTCCCGGCAAAGAGCAGATTCAGGAAAGCAAACCCCGGCATCACCCCGATCATGGTCAGCGGAATGGCCACCATGATCACCAGGGGCATGGTATAGGATTCCGTCTGCAGGACCAGCAGGATGTAGATGCCGATGAGGGCCCCGGCAAAGGCGATCCCCAGGTCCCGAAAGACCTGCACGGTGATCTTCCACTCCCCCTCCCCGGCGTAGTTGACCCGGTAGCCGGGAGACAGGGGTTTGGCCTGGGCATCCGCCCTCAGGGCGAGGATGGCGTTCACCGGGCTGAGGCCCGCGGTGTCGCCGGTGACGAAGACCACCCGCTCCAGGTTTTTCCGCATAATGGCCTTGGGGGCGACGTCCAGGTCGAAGCGCCCCAACTCTTGTAAGGGCGCCAGGCTGCCGGAGGGATTTTTGAAATAGAGCTGGCCCAGTCCCAGGGTGGAAGAGCGCGCCGCGGTGGGCCAGCGCAGTAAAATGTCCAGGGGCAGACGTTCGGAATCCAGGTGGACCCGGCCCACCGTCTCCCCCGCTTCAGCCATAGCCAGCCCCCGGGCGATCTGGGCCGCAGCCAGGCCGCTCAGGGCCGCCTTGCCCTTATCCACCAGGAAGCGAAAGCGGGGTTCGCTGGTCTCCACCGAGGTGTCCACGTCCACCACTCCCGGCGTCTTGACAAAGAACTCCTTGACCTTATCCGCCTCCCGGATGAGATCGGCATAGGCGGCCCCCGGCGGGCCGTAAACCTCCCCCACCAGGGTCTGGAGGACCGGCGGTCCCGGCGGCACCTCGGCCAGGGCCAGGCGGGTGTGATGCTTCCGGGCGATTTCTTCCAAGGTCGGGCGCACCCACAGGGCGATGGCGTGGCTGGCGGCGCGGCGGCGCTCCTTTTCCGCCAGATTGACCCGCAGCTGCCCCACATAAGGACCTTGATTAAGATAGTAATGGCGCACCAGGCCGTTGAAATCAATGGGCGCGCTCAC
This sequence comes from uncultured Desulfobacca sp., assembly GCA_964578335.1. Lineage (GTDB taxonomy): Bacteria > Desulfobacterota > Desulfobaccia > Desulfobaccales > 0-14-0-80-60-11 > JAPLJC01. The sequence goes on along the minus strand of CAZOCQ010000290.1, from coordinate 1,977 downwards.
TCCGGCATAAGTGACGACGTTATCCACTTCGTTAACCGTGGCGAGATAACGGCCGAAATCCTGCAAAGCCTCCTGGGTCGCCTCCAGGGGGGCGTCGTTGGGCTGGTTGGCCACCACCAGGAAATCGTTCTTATTGTCGAAAGGCAGCATCTTTAGGGGCACTAAGCCCAAGACCGGCAGGGCCACCGAAATGAGCAACAACAGCACCACCGTAAACAGAAAAAGGTGGCTGAGGCGCCGGGATTCCAGCAGCGGCGTCAGGATGCGGGTATAGACCCGATAAATCCAGGTCTCTTCCAGGACAAAGGGCTTCTCCTCCCGGCCGTATTCCTTTTTCAAAAAGTGATAGGTGGCCCAGGGGGTCACGGTGAAGGCGATGAACAGGCTCATCAGCATGGCCAGGGGCACGTTCAGGGGCATGGGCCGCATGTACGGCCCCATCATGCCGGTGACGAAATACATGGGGATGAAGCTGATGATGACCGTGAAGGTGGCCAGGATCGTCGGGGCCCGGACCTCGTCCACCGCCACCAGGGTGGCCTCCAGGGGCGGGTGCTGCCGCAGCTGAAAGTGGCGATGGATGTTCTCCACGTCAATGATGGGGTCGTCCACCAGCAGGCCCAGGGAGAGAATCAGGGCGAACAGCGTCACCCGGTTGATGGTGTAGCCGAAGAGCAGGTTGCCGGTGAGGGTGATGGCCAGGGTCAGGGGCACGGCCAGGGCGACGATGAGGGCCTGGCGCCAACCCAGGAACAGGGTGAGCAGCACGGTAATGGAGATCACCGCGATGAGGAGTTCCCGGATTAGTTCGTTGACCTTTTCGTTGGCGGTCTGGCCGTAATCCCGGGTAACTTTCACCTGGATGTAGGGCGGGATGACCTCTTTTTTCAGGGTCTCCAGGCGGTCCAGCAGGCCCTGGGCCACGGTCACCGCGTTGGTGCCGAGGCGCTTGGCGACGGCCATGGTCACCGCCGGGTAGAAGCGGCCCCGCTCATAACCCGGCGGCAGGTGCTCCGCCGGGCCGAAGGCGATCTGGCTCGCGGCCACCGGCTCCTCCGGGCCGTCCAAGACCCTCGCCACGTCCCGCAGATAGACCGGCTTGCCCTGGTGCACCCCCACCACCAGGTCGGCCACCTCCTCGGCGGATTTCAGGAAAGGGCCGGCCTCCACCCGGTATTCCCGGTTCTGCCGGGAAAAATGCCCCGCCGGCAGGTTGACGTTGCTCACTTCGATGGCCTTCGCCAGGGCCGCCAGGTCCAGGCCGTGGCCGGCCAGTTTAGTCGGGTCCGGCGCCACCCGCACCTGGCGCCGGCGCCCGGCCGTAACAAAAGAGCGGCCGGCGTCGGGGATGGATTGCAGGCGGTGCAGCAGTTCGTCGGCCACCCGCCGGATTTCGTAATCATCGGCCTTGTTGCTGTACAGGGTCAGGGTGACGATGGGCACGTCGTTGATGCTCATGGGCTTGACCACCCAGCCCGTCACCCCGGAGGGCGCCTCATCGATATTGGAAAAGGTCTGGTTATAGACCTTGAAGAGGCTGGTCTCCAGGTCCTCGCCCACCTTGAACTTGGCGGTGACCACGGCGTAGCCGTTGCCGGCCAGGGAGTAGAGGTCTTCCAAGCCCTCCATCTCCCAGAGCTTTTTCTCCAGGTTGATGACCGCCAAGTTTTCCACTTCTTCCGGCGCGGCGCCGGGGAAGCGGATGAGGATGTCCACCATGGGCACCTTGATCTGGGGGTCTTCCTCCCGGGGGGTGAACCAGAGGGCCGCAGCCCCGGCCAGCAGACTGACGATAATGATAATGTTGGGCAGCTTCGATTCGAGAAACCGCCGCACCAGGCGGGCGGTCAGGCCGAGGTGGGGGTCGGTGGAATTATTGGACATAAGATTTTATCTCGTTCCCAAGCTCTGCTTGGGAACGCCCTTGCCCGCCAAGCTCCTGCTTGGCGCTTCCCGCTTACCCCTAATCCTTCAAAT
>CAZOCQ010000289.1:0-3093 GCA_964578335.1 uncultured Desulfobacca sp. | reverse complement strand
GGGTCTGTGCCAGCGCCATTGTCCTGTCGGGCGACAGCCCTAAGCCTTTTGAGGCGGCTTGCTGAAGCGACGATGTAGTGAAGGGCGGCAGCGGGTTGCGGGCTTTCACCGTGCGTCCCGCTTTACCCACCCACATCTGCGCCGTTTGCAGCAGGGTCACGAGTTTGTCCAGTGGTTCGCGCGTCTTGAAGGCGCTGTCCGCGCCTTTGACGCGGTGCAGCTTCGCCGTGAACTCCGTCCCGTCGGCAGCAAGCCTGAGTGCCAGTGTCCAGAAAGTTTCGGGCGTGAAGGTCTCAATTTCGCGTTCACGTTCGACCACCAGCCGCAGGCAGACGCTCTGCACCCGCCCGGCGGAGAACTTGCCGTCCAGCGCCTTCGCCGCCAGCGGGGAAGCCAGATAGCCCACCAGCCGATCCACGATGCGCCGCGCCTGCTGTGCTTCGACCAGATTCACATCGAGCGCACGCGGCTGGGCGACGGCTTCGCGTACTGCGTCCTGCGTAATAGCATGGAACAGCGCCCGATAGACGGGCTTATCTTTCGGCACATTCGCCAGCTTGAGCAGATGCCAGGCAATCGCTTCACCTTCCCGATCCGGGTCGGTAGCAACATAGACCGCTTCAGCATCCTTAATTACCTTCAGCAGTTTCCTGACCACGTTGCCTTTGCCGGGCAGCACTTCATAGGTCGGGCGGAAGTCAGCAGCGACTTCCACCCCCAGTTCAGCTTCGGGCAGGTCGCGGACGTGTCCCAGACACGCCTCCACCCGCCAGCCTTGACCCAGAAATCCGGCGATCTTTTTGGATTTCGCCGGGGATTCGACAATGACCAATTTCATGGATTACTTGCCTCCTTCATCCAGCGCCGGATGGTGGCGCTGCTGCTCAGGTTTTGCGCCAGCGTTCGCAGCAACAGGCGGGCGCTGCGCCGTGAGATGGGCATCCAGTTCACGCTCTCTGAGAACCAGCCAGACCGGCCATTCCCGGAAGGCGTGGTACGCCTCTTCTTCGAGCGCCTGAAAGGGACTTGCAGCCGTCTTTTTCGACACGGTTCATCCTCCATGCGTCTATCCTTAAGTTGTCTGGAAGCGGGCGATCTCTCCTGCCGCCGGGCGGTTGTACAGATACCAGAGACCTTCATCCTGAATGTCGAGGACGTAGTGGAAGCGCGGCAGCGCGGCGATGATGTCGCGGTGCTGCTGGTTCAGATGTTGGAAGGCCGCGTCTTCGTGGAACACATTCATGCCCTGCCGCTGACTGAAGACCACCCGGATGGGGCAGTTCTCAAACACCAAACGCGCTTTTCCAGCCAAGAAAATACTCATCTGCTGATCCACCGCGATCAATTTTTTGCGTCGAGTACGGAAAGTCTTCGCCGCTTCAATCAGGAAGTCCAGGAGCGACGGATGCCGCATCAGGCGGTAGACCTCATCCACCGCGATAATGCGCGGTTGCTCGTCGATGAGACTGTCACGGCGGATCGCGCTCAAAACTTGGGTGTACGCCAGCGCCTGCAAGATGGGGTCGCTTTCCAGCTCGTGGAAGCTGAAGACACGCGGCTCAATGCGTTCCCGCCCGCCGCGTGACAAATCCACGTTGGTCGCGCCATTGAGGAATTCCGCCCAGGGTCCCGATCCAGTGCAGAGTCCGGCGATCTCATCCGCCAGATTTTTGGCAATGTGCCGGGTGGCTTCCTTATCGCCCAGCCCGGACAGGACATCACAGACGACATCACAGGTCGGCGCGAGTTCCGGGGTCACACGGTTGAGATCGGGGAAGCCGCGGTACAGAATTTCCAGCGCCTCGCCCAGCAAACCGCGTTCGAGGTTCTCGCGCTGCGCGCCCGACAGCGTGCGTCCCAGTACCGTTTCATAGATGCGGGTGACGTGCGAGACTTGCTCAATCAGGGTCGGGAACATCACATCCTGCGGATTGAGCTTGGTCGCTTTGGCGCTCATGACGTACCAGGGCAAGCCGAAGGCATCCGCGATGTGCTTGCCATGTCCCATCGGTTCGAGCAGGTCAAAGGGGATGCCGTTCTCGGCATATTCACGGGTCAGGTAGCAGTTCAGTCCAAAAGTCTTCCCGAAACCGCTGACTCCAACCCAGATTTCGTGGGTCGCACGTTTGTCGCGCCAGGAGTTGTGAAACACAGGGTAGGACGCACCCACCGCTTCGCCGCGCAGAATGCCATCTGTCGCCGATAGTTTGCGGTAGCCCAGCGGCGAGAGCATGAGCGCCAGTTCGCGGGAAGTCACGGGCCAGGTGGTTGTGGGGACATTGATTTCCTTTGTCCGCTTCGCCGTGAAGAACCCGATGGAACGCGCCAGCAGTTCGCCGACCTCCTGCCGAAGGGAGAACCATGCTCGCGTCTCATTGACGACGGTTTGCACCCGTTCTTTCAGCGTGTTCAGGTCATCGGCAGCAATTCCAATGGTGAGCTGCACCATATGGAGGGCATCGCCGTTGTTGATCTCCTGAAGCGCCTTGCGGCAGTCGGCGATGCGCTGCACCGAACGGCTGTCCTCCCCGCTCACGCCTGCCAGATGTACCTGATAGGCTTGAATAATCCCTTCGAGCGCATCAATCGCCGCGTTGCGGTCATAGGTCTTGGAGATGTCCACTGACAATGCCAGCGGAAAATTCAGCCGCAGCAGCGGCGGCAGCGGACGAAAGAAGTTCCACGCTGCCGGAGCAAATTCGTAACTGGTCAGAATCGACCAGCAGGGACGACCACCGGGACGACCTGCGGGAGCCAGATGCCAGAACGGGGTCTCGCGGATTTCGTAGCGTCCCTCGAACAGCGACGGCCATGCGCCTTCCGCCACCTGCGTCTCAAAAGCGGATGCCATACCACCCGCTAAAGCACGCGGATTCTGGTCGCTCCACAGCGCCATGCCACACAAGGCCCGCTGGTATTCGGCGCTGTCGTTCAGGCTCTCGAAATGACGGCGGTATTCCATCAGCAGCGATCTGCGCTGCGCGTCATCCACCTCCTGCGCCTTGCGGCTCAGGCTGCTGATTTTGTCGTTCAGCGTGGCGGGCATCTGCCAGCAGACGAACCGCGCCGGTTCGCGCAGCGTTCGCAGCCAGG
>CAZOCQ010000288.1:0-3096 GCA_964578335.1 uncultured Desulfobacca sp. | reverse complement strand
CCGCCTCCTGACGGGCCATGAGTTGAAAATGCAGCCCCGCGTCTTCAATGGCGCCCACGAAGGTGAGGCCCACCAGGCGGCCCTCCCGGTAGGCCAGGCGGCGGTAGTGGCCGCGGGTCTGATCGAATTCCCTGACGATCTCGCAATCCTCGCATTCATCCGGCCCCAGACCGCCGGTGATCAGATGAAAACCCCGGAGCGAAATGCTGTTTTGGGGCAGCAGGCCCGGGAAATTGGCCCGGCCGCCGGCCATGTTGACCGCGGCCACCCGGCCGCCGGCCACCGCGGCCGGCCAGATGGGGTAATAGGCCGGCTCTCCGGTGAGGAAGTGGGGGGCCCGGGTGCAGTCCCCGGCGGCAAAGACGTCTGGGTGGCCGGTCTGCATGGCGGCGTTCACCGTCAGGCCGGAGGCGCCGGTGAGTCCGGTATCGGCCAGAAAATCGAGGTTGGGGGTCACCCCCACCGCCAGCAGCACCGCGGCCGCCGGGATTTCCCGGCCGTCGCTCAAGGCCAGGGCCTTAACCCGGCCTTGCGCCCCTATGATGGCCGCCGGCCCGGTATTAAACAAGAGTTCCACCCCCATATCCTGCAAGGCCCGGTGCAGCAGCGGCGCGGCCTCGGCCTCCAGCAGGCGGGGCAGGGCGTGGGCTGCCATTTCCAGCAGGCTCACCCGGTGGCCGCGACGGGCCAGGGCGTCGGCGGCCTTGAGGCCCACCGCTCCGGCCCCCACCACCGCCACCGGGCCGCCCGCCGGCAGGCCCTGGTCCAGGCGCCGCCAGTCGGCCAGGGTGCGCAGGGTGAAGACCCCCTCCAGGCCGGCGCCGGGAAGCTCGAGGCGCCGCGGGCCGGCCCCGGAGGCCAGGAGCAGGCGGTCGTAGGCCAGGCTTTCCCCGGAGGCGAGCTGCACCTCATGGGCCGCCGGGTCCAGTCGCACCACCCGCTCGCCCAGGCGGGCCGTGAGGCCCAACCGGACAAAAAAATCCTCCTCCCGCAGCCAGAGGCGGTCTTCGCTCACCTCCCGGCTCAACAGGTAGGTGAGCAGGGGCCGGCTGTAAGGGCGCTGCGCCTCGTCGCTGATGAGGGTGACGGAACTTTCCGGCGCATATTGCCGCAGGGTTTCCGCCGCCTTGAGGCCCGCGGCGCTGCTGCCGATGATTACGTACCGCATAAAGGCAGTTTTCGGTTTCCGGTTTTCAGTTTCCGGTTCAAATCAAAAGCCATAATGGATAATATTACCGCGGAATAACCGCCGGTGGGAAGAAAAAAGCCGCGGCCTGCAACCTTGCATAAATTTCGCAGCTATAGTAGGTTGAGTCGTAGGGGCGGTTCGAGAACCGCCCCTACGGATGTAGGCAACCCGCACCGCCGGCAAAGGCTGGGGATAATAACAGGCTTACGGAGGAACAGCATGAAAAAGATCACCCGGGCGTTGATCAGCGTCACCGATAAGAGCGGCGTCGTGGAGTTCGGCAAATTCCTGGCGGAGCACAACGTGGAAATTCTCTCCACCGGCGGGACCGCCAAAGCCCTGCGGGAGGGCGGGGTCAAGGTCACCGAGGTCTCGGACTTCACCGGCTTCCCGGAGATGCTGGACGGCCGGGTCAAGACCCTGCACCCCAAGATTCACGGGGGCATCCTGGGCCGCCGGGACCTGGCCAGCCACCGGGAGCAGATGGCCCAACACGGCATCCAGCCCATTGACATGGTGGTGGTGAACCTCTACCAGTTTGAACAGGTGACGGCCAAACCGGGCTGCACCCTGGAGGACGCCATCGAGAACATTGACATCGGCGGCCCGGCCATGCTCCGGTCCTCGGCCAAGAACTATAACGACGTGGCGGTGGTGACCGACCCGGCCGACTATCCCCACATCATGCAGGAAATGAAGCTGAACAAGGGCGCCCTGAACGTCGGCACCCGGTACAAGCTGGCCTGCAAGGTCTTCAAGCTCACCAGCGGCTACGACGGGGCCATCTATCAATACCTGGTGGACAAGGGCCCGGCCTGCTGATGCCTGAGAAGATCGACTCCGTCACCCTGAGTCGGGGCCGGCGCCTGGACATGAGCCGCCCCGACTACTACCATGACCTGCTGAGCGGGATCGTGGAAGAGATCATCCACGAGTTGGCGGAATTGGAAAAGTTGAGCCTGGAGTCTCTGGGACAGGAGGATTTCGACCAGGTGGCGGGCATCACCCAGATCCGCCTGCTCAACGAACTCTATTACTGCCTGGGGCAACTGCGGGTCCAGGGCCTGGAGATCGAAGTGAAACAGGCCATCCAAGACCTGCGGGATTACTGGAACCGCTTCATCGACAACACCAAGCGGCCCGCGGCCCTGAAATTTCAGGTGGAGCCGGAAGAGAATCAAGTACAATAAGGCAATGGGGAAAAGGCGAAAAGGAGAAAGGGGTAAAAGGGAAAAACTAAAACTCAGGTTATTTAACAGGCAGTTTTTTGAGTGACTTCATTTGATTGGATAAATAACGGCTTAATTCCAAAACCATTTCCTTAAGTTCAAGGTATTGGGGCTCCTCAAGATAGCCGATTTCCAAAGCGACCCGCAACAGGCTTCTTACTTCCCCGGCGGAACCCTTGGCGATGTTCAAAAAATGCAAATATTCCTTGCGTGAGGCCCTTTCAAAGCCTTCAGCGATATTGCTGGGAATGGATAAGGCCGCGCCCCGCAATTGATCCCGCAGACTAAAATCCTTGCTCAACTTGCCATCTCTGCTGATGAGATAGACTTGTCTGACCAGTTTCATCCCTTTTTGCCAAACCAGGAGGTCTTCGAAGGATTCAATCTTCGTTTTCACAGCTTGCTCTCACGCCTTTCCTTTTACCCTTTTCCCCTTTTACCCTTTTACCCCGGCCTTTAACAACTCCGCTTTCTGATAGTGCAGCCCAATATCCCGCCTTAACGCCAACCGATTCCCCTGCTCATTCTCCCGGGGGATCGCCCGGATCTTGCCGTTGTCGAAGGCGGCCAGGAGGCGCTGGCGCAGGGTCTCCACCACCTGGCCCCGCTGCTGTCCCGCCTTGACCGTGGCGTTGGCCACCAGGAAGGCCACCCGGGAGCCGTCGGATTTGAAGACGC
>CAZOCQ010000287.1:2173-3108 GCA_964578335.1 uncultured Desulfobacca sp. | reverse complement strand
CCGCCAACGATTGGCTGGCGGTGGCCACCGGCATCAGTCACACGGTGGCGATTCGGGCCAACGGCAGCCTCTGGACCTGGGGCTTTAACGGCAACGGCCAGTTGGGCCAGGGCGATACCACGGCTCGGACCCTCCCCACCCAGGTGCCGGAATCATATGGTTGGGTCGGTGTGGCCGCCGGAGATGCTCACAGCCTGGCACTCCGGGCCGACGGCAGCCTTTGGGGCTGGGGTAATAACGCTTACGGCCAGTTGGGTTTAGGACCTACCGGCGACCCGCTCAGTCCCACCCAGGTCGTCGGCTGGGCTGGCTGGAAAGCCATCGCCGCCCGGGGCAATTTCAGCCTGGGAACCCAGGCCAACGGCACCCTCTGGGCCTGGGGGAACAATGACTCGGGCCAACTGGGCCTGGGGGATAACGTAAGTCGGAACGTACCCACCCAGGTGACCGCGACTATGGAGGCGGCCCCCCTGATGGGGGCCGGGGCTCCCAGCGCCTGGCTGGCCCCCGTACCCGGCTGGGACTTCACCCTGGGCCTCCAGGCCGACGGCAGCCTCTCGGCCTGGGGCTGGAACGGCGACGGCCAACTGGGTCTGGGGGATACTAACAATCGGCTCGTGCCCACCGCGGTTCCGGGATTTCCTACGGCCCCGCTATACACCATAACGGCCACGGCCGGGACCGGCGGCACCATTGCCCCGGTCGGCGCCGTCATCGTGGCTGACGGGACGGACCAGAGTTTCACCATCCAACCCGACGTCGGCTATCGCATCCTGGACGTCCTGATTGACGGCGTCTCCTACGGCTACATCGGGCCGGTGCCGGTGTTCGTTTACACCTTCACCGGGGTCACCGGCGATCAGACCATCGAGGCCGTCTTCACCGCGGCCATCAATTACATGATTTACGGGGAAGCCGCCTACGGCGGCGACATC
>CAZOCQ010000287.1:0-2163 GCA_964578335.1 uncultured Desulfobacca sp. | reverse complement strand
ACCATCACGGCCACGGCTGGAACCGGTGGCTCCATCTCGCCTGCCGGGTCCATTTCGCTGCCTGAGGGGGGCAGCCAGGAATTCATCATCACCCCTGACGCCGGTTACCGCATCCTGGACGTGGTGATGGACGGCACCTCCATGGGGCCGATCAGCAGCATCACCATTTACATGACCAATTACGACCGCACCATCACCGCGATCTTTACTGATGCCAACAATTTTATCATTAATGCTTCTGCCGCCTACGGCGGCGACATCTACCCGGCCGGGCCGGTGGCGGTGCCCCCGGGAGGCAGCCAGACCTTCACCATCGACCCGAATCTGGAGATTTATCAGCGCATCCTGGACGTCTATGTGGACGGCGTCTCCCAGGGGCCGGGCACCAGCACTTACACCTTCACCAACGTCAACGCCGACCATTACATCTACGCCGAATTCACCGATCAATGGAATTACGTCCTCTGGGCCACCAACGGCCCCGGCGGCAGCATCAGCCCCTACGGCGGGACGGCCGCGCCCTGGGGCGGCAGCCAGACCTTCATCATCACCCCGGACCCGGGTTATCACATCGTCGATGTGTTAGTGGACGGATCTTCGGTGGGGGCCGTCCCCAGCTACGACTTCAGCTATATTATGGCGGACGCCAGCATCAGCGCCACCTTTGCCCCTGACCCGGTCACCATCTCGGCCACCGCCGGCACCGGCGGGAGCATCACGCCCTCCGGTGCGGTCATCGTGGCTTATGGGGCGGATCAGAGCTTCACCATCACCCCCGATACCGGCTATTATATCGCCGGCGTGGTGGTGGATGGGGTGGACCAGGGGCCGCAGATATCCGGCTACACCTTCTATGGGGTCACCGAGGACCATACCATCTCGGCCAACTTCGCCCCCAACCCGGTAATCACCGCCGGCGCCGGACCGAACGGCACCATCACGCCTTCCGGTGCGGTGTCGGTGGCCTACGGGTCTCCCCAGAGCTTCACCATCACCCCCAACACCGGCTATCACGTGGCCGACGTCCTGGTGGACGGCTCCTCCGTGGGCGCGGTGACCAGCTATACTTTCCCCAGCGTTACCGCTAACCATACCATTTCGGCGAGCTTTGCGGTTAACACCTACACTATCACCGCCACGGCGGGAGCCAACGGCAGCATCAGCCCCGCCGGCGCGGTCATAGTGAACCACGCGGCCAGCCAGACCTTTACCTTCACCCCCAATCCCAATTACCATGTCCTGTCCGTGGTGGTGGACGGCGTCAACCAGGGGGCCATGTCCAGCTATACCTTCGTCAACGTCCAAGCCCCCCACACCATCCAGGTCAATTTCGCCCCTGATCCCGTCATCACCGCCACGGCCGGACCCAACGGCAGCATCAGCCCCGCCGGCGCGGTGATTGTTCCCATGGCGACAAACCAGACTTTTAACATCACCCCCAACACCGGGTATCACGTGGCCGATGTCCTGGTGGACGGTTTTTCGGTGGGCGCGGTGACCAGCTATACCTTTGTCAGCGTGGTCACCAACCACACCATCAGCGCCACTTTTGCTCTCAATACCCATACCATCACCGCCACCGCCGGAGCTAACGGCTCCATTACGCCTTCCGGCGCGGTTTCCGTAAACGACGGGGGGTCCCAGGTATTTAGCATCACCGCCAACACCGGTTATCACGTCCTGGACGTTTTGGTGGATGGGGTTTCGGTGGGGGCGGTGACCACTTATACCTTCAACAATGTCACCGCCAATCACACCATCCAGGCGAGCTTCGCCCTCAATACCTACACCATCACGGCCACGGCCGGGACGGGCGGCTCCATTACGCCCAGCGGGGCGGTGTCGGTCAACTCCGGGGCCAGCCAAGGCTTCACCATCACCGCCAACACCGGTTATCACGTCCTGGATGTCCTGGTGGACGGGGTTTCGGTGGGCCCGGTGACCAGCTACACCTTCAATAACGTCACCGCCAATCACACCATCCAGGCGAGCTTTGCAGTTAACACCTTCACCATCAACGCCAGCGCCGGGGCTAACGGCTCCATTACCCCCAGCGGCGCAGTGTCGGTGAATTATGGCGCCAGCCAGACCTTTAACTTCACCCCTGCCCCCAACTACCACGTGCTCTCCGTGCTGGTGGACGGAGTCAACCAGGGGGCCATG
>CAZOCQ010000286.1:0-3122 GCA_964578335.1 uncultured Desulfobacca sp. | reverse complement strand
TACCGCCACCGGGGCGCCGGTCAGCGCCTTGATTTGGCGAATGATCCGGCCCGTGGCCCGGTTCAGGGTGGGTTCGCCGCTGCCGGCCAGGGTGACGTAGTCCAGTTCCGGCGGCCCCTGGCGCAGATAGGCGGTCAGTTCAGCCAGGATGGCCCCGGCTTCATAGTCCAGGCGCACTTCGGTCTGTTGGGCGGTGGGTCCCACCTCGCAATAGATGCAGTCAAAGGGGCAGGTCTTGCGGGGGACCAGGTCAACCCCCAGAGACCGTCCCAGGCGACGGGATGGCACCGGACCGAAAAGATGGGACATGGTTAGAAGCAACCCAGTTGGCAGTGCTTGATCTTGATATTAAGTTCGTTGAGAAGTTCTCCCATTTCCTTCCTGGAAATGGCGAGTTCCTCGGCCAGACGACAGGCGGCGGCGCAGGCGATCCGGCCTTGCGGGGCCGCGGCTCGGATTTTGACTTTCAGTTCTTCCTGATCCATATCCATTCTCTCAGGGAATTCCAAAAATATAGTCAACCGGTGCGGGATAATCAAGGCGCCGGGGCCGCCACCTTGACTTCAGCAAAGCTCGCTTCCGGGTTGCCCGCCAACACCAGCCAGGCGGCCTCCACCAGCGTGTCCGCCAGTTCGGAGAGGTCCTGGGTGATCCGGCCATAGGCCTTGAAGACCGCCACCTGGAGCACCGGACCCAGCACCAGGGCCGCGGCCACCTCCACTTCCGCCGCCGGTATTTCCCGGCGGGCCATGCCCTGGGCGATGACCTTTTGCAGCACCGTCACCGCGGTCTCCATCTCCGGGGTCACCTTCTTGAGCTGGGAGTGTTGGGCCAACAGGAGGTAACTGAAAAGCACCGGGTCCCGGTCGAAAAAGGCGCAGAACAGCCGGATCATGGCGGCCAGCTTGTCCCTTACGCCGTCATACTCCGCTTGCAGGCGATCCAACTCCCGGGCGAAGGCCAGGTAATTGGCGGCAAACAGCTCCCAGGCCAACTGGTCCTTGCTCTCGAAGTGGCGATAGAGGGTGCCTTCGGCGATCCCCGCGGCGGTGGCGATGTCCCGGACGGTGGTCTCGGTAATGCCCTTGGCCACAAAGAGTTCCAAGGCGGTGCGGGCGATCAATTCCTTGGTATGGTTGCCGTTGCGTGACATGGCGGTTAATTATGGTGAGCGTTCACTCATTTATTACGTTTTCCGGGGCCGGCTGTCAAGGTTTTTTTCCGCCGATGCCTGCCGATAGAGGCCGATCTGGTCAGATTTGTGGTAATCTTGGGCTAATTATCCAGACAAGGAGGAATCACCTTGAAGGTTTTGGCCATTTCCGGTTCGCCCCGGGCCCAGGGAAACACCCGGCTGCTGCTCCAGGAGGCCCTCAAGACCCTGGCGGAGCAGGGCATTGAAACTGAATACCTGTCGCTGCATGACAAGCAAATCCTGCCCTGCCGGGCCTGCCTGCAGTGCGCCAAGGAGAAGAACCGCTGCGCCCAGGAAGACGATTTTATGCCGATTTATGAAGCCATGGCTGCGGCCGACGGCCTGCTGGTGGGCTCGCCGGTCTATTTCGGCTCCGCCACCCCCAATCTCATGGCGCTGCTGGACCGGGCCGGCTACGTGGCCCGCCAGGGGGACAACCCCTTTCACCGCAAGGTGGGCAGTCCCATCGTGGTGGCCCGCCGGGCCGGGGTCAATTTCACCTATGCCCAGTTGCAATTCTGGTTTGTTATCATGGGGATGTTCACGCCGGGTTCCACCTACTGGCCCATCGCCTACGGCCTCAAGCCCGGCGACGCCGGCGGCGACGCCGAGGGCCTCAAGACCATGCAGAACCTGGCGGAAAATATGGCCTGGCTTTTGCAGAAGCTGGGCCAGCCAGGGCAAATCTGAGGCATTTCAGAGCCTTGTCACCAGCCCTGGAAATAAACTTGATTGGATAAATTATAGGAGATATTATGTATTAGAGTTTAAATCCTAAATGGCACAGGAGGGCCTTACCATGAAATGGAAGGTATGGTTGCTATTGGGTTTCTCAGCAGTCCTGTTGTCCGGTGGGGCGGCGCAGGCTGATTTTTACGTCGTCGCGGCGCCGGCCGGCGTGGGCACCCGCATCACGATCTTGCCCTACACCATTTCTGCCCCCGGTTTCTATTACCTGGGCTCCAGCCTCACTACCACCGGCAGCGCCATTGTCGTCAACGCCGACAACGTCACCATTGACCTGATGGGCTTTAGCCTGGCTGGTCCGGGAGGCGCCGGCGATTTTCATGGTATTGATATTTCCGGACGCAACAACGTGGAAATCAGGAACGGGACCATCCGCAACTTTCCTGGAGATGGCATCCGGGCCATAGTGGCCGGGATGAAGAACCGCATTATCAATATGCGGCTGGAGGACAATGGGGTACGCGGCATTCACCTATTATCCGGATACCATCTTATTGAAAATTGCACCATTACCAACAATGGCAACCATGGCATCAGCATATTCGCCAATGAGGGGTGCATGGTAACCGGTAATGTGGTCTGCGGCAACGGCGGCAGTGGTATTTATTGCACCGGCAAGGGTCACAGTCTGCTCAACAATGTGGTGGTCAATAATACCGGCTTCGGCTTTAATCTTTCATTTGCGTGGGCCGACGCGGTTTATCTGATTGATCGCAACACTGCTTTTAACAACACAGGCGGCACCTTAAACGGTATTCCGCCGTCCGCCAAGTTCGGGGTGAACGCGGGCACTGGTTTTCCCTGATCCGGGAGGGGCATGGTTGCCGGTTTTCGTGAAGCTGAATCAGTAATACCAATAATTGTCCCAATAGCTTCAGCATACTTCATATAAAAAAGTGGCGCTGGAGGTCCAGTTGATCTGGACCTCCATTCACTATCTTTTCACTAATCTACCTATGCCATGTAGGACCTGGCCCAGAACCTGGCCTGGCTCTTGAAGAAGCTGGGGTAGGAACTTTCAGGGTTGATTTGAGGGCGGGGCGCGGTGGGCCGCGCCCCTTGACCGGTTTTTGATTATCCGGCCCTGCTTACCGGCGCCCGAGAAGACGGTTGAACGAAGTCTCCGACGACTGGGCGCTGGTTAATAGTTCGTCCGCCAGGCGGTCACCAGGTCGTGGGC
>CAZOCQ010000285.1:0-3206 GCA_964578335.1 uncultured Desulfobacca sp. | reverse complement strand
AGAGCTTCCTGGCCTTGAAATAGTTGCCCAGCAACTCACGGTGCGCTCGCAACATCCGCGCCACTCTGCACATGGGTTCCAGCCGGCTCTTGAGCGCCCGCGTCACCCACGCGTCGAGGTAGTTCATCGCCCTGGTCACGCTGTGATAGCTCCAGAAGTGCTCGAAGCTCTCTTTGAGCATCCAGGCTCGCGCGGTGGCTCCCTTGGCGCAGATTAACCCGCATATTGCACGAGAGCGGTTAAAAAAGATCAGCGAAGCCGCTCCGAAACGAGGTAGTTGTGGGTGCTCAAAGCACACAACCCGGAGGACTTCGCTGATGACAGATCGTAACCAGCTTCAACTGGACTTTCCAATGGTAAAACACCGCAAGGTGGAGGGGCGTTTCGGCGGGGGCGAGATCACCTCCGAGGGTGGCGTGATGCTCACCGCGCTGGCTGATCGCAAGCTCGGGCTGACCGCCGCCCTGGCCAGAGCGCTGCCGGATCATCGCGCCGCAGGCAAGGTCAGGCACACATTGCGTGACCTGCTGCGCCAGCGCATCTACGGCATCGCGCAGGGCTGGGAGGATCTCAACGACCACCACACCCTGCGTGGCGACACCGCGCTGCAAACCGCCGTGGGCCGCGACGACACGCTGGCCAGCGCCGCCACGCTCTGCCGGCTTGAAAACAAGGCGGCGCGGCACACCACGCGGCTCATGCACCGCGTGCTCGTCGAGACGTTCATCAAGTCCTTCAATGAACCACCGGAGGAACTCATCCTCGACTTTGACGCCACCGACGACCGTGTCCACGGCGCTCAAGAAGGCGCGTTCTACCACGGCTGCTACGGCGGCTGGTGTTTCCTGCCTTTGCATGTGTTTTGCGGCGATCAACTGCTGGTGAGCCTGCTGCGCCCGGCGAGCACCGACGCCGCGCGTGGAGCCTGGAGCGTGTTGCGACTGCTGGCGCAGCGGCTGCGCGAAGCCTTCCCCGGCGTGCGCCTCATCTTGCGCGGCGACTCGGGCTTCTGCCGCTGGCGCATGCTGCGCTGGTGCGAGCACAACGACATCGGCTACATCGTCGGCCTGGCGCGCAACACGCGGCTCGAAGCGCTGCTGGCGCCCACGCTGGCCGAGGCGCAGGCCGAGTTCAAAACCACTCAGACCAAAGTGCGCAAGTTCATCGAGCTGCGCTACGCGGCCCAAAGCTGGGACAAGGAGCGGCGCGTCATCGCCAAGGCCGAGCACACCGCCAAAGGAGCCAACCCGCGCTTCATCCTCACCAACCTGGACGGCGACGGCCAGCATCTCTACGACAAGGTTTGCTGCGCCCGCGGCGAGATGGAGAACCGCATCAAAGAGCAGCAACTCGATTTGTTTGCCGAGCGCACCTCATGTCATGCGTGGTGGGCCAACCCGTTCCGGCTGCTGCTGAGCTCCTGCGCTTATGTGCTCATCGAGACCATCCGCCGCCTGGGGCTGCGAGGCACCGCCATGGCTCGTGCGCAGTGCGGCGCCATCCGCCTCAAGCTGCTCAAAATCGGAGCTGTGGTGCTGCGCAACACACGCCGCGTGCAACTGCTCTGGAGCAGCAGCTTGCCCAACCAAGGCATCTTCGCGCAAGCGTGGAAAGCGCTCAGCAGCGCCTGAGACCCAAACCGTGCTGGTCCCCGGCACGCCAAAAACAACGGGGCAGGGCGGAGCTGTGCCCGGATCGGACAAAACACGCCCCAAACCAGCGCCAGCCCCCCTCTGCAACGCCTCCCACAACCTTCGCCCGAACGTCACAGAAAAATCCATCAGCTCATGCAATATGCGGGCTAGCAGCCTGTTGAAGAACGATAGTTTTGCATATCTGGACGGATCAGAACTAGAAAACTGCGGTGACCCGTCTCCAGCAAGGTGATGCGCTGCATGAAGCCCGTCGGTCGGCACATCACGCGCAACCAGCTCCAGATCCGCTCCACGAGGGCGCAAAGAAGCGCCGCAGCAGCCGCGAGGGCCTGCTTGGCGGTGCCGATGCCCGTCTGGTGGCCTAGCAGCAGGCTCAAGTTGTGCGTCAACGCTCCCAGCAGGAGCCGCTTGCTGAGGTTCTCGGTGCCGCGCAACGTCGCGCGGCGCAGCCGTCCGTGATCGAGCACGTGGGCGAATCCGCGCTCCAGATGCTCCCCACGGCTCCTCAACAACGCCTTGCCGCTGGCGCTGCGCGTGGCACACCGCGCGCGGTGCAGCGCCCGGTGGTGCCGCGGCTCAAGCTTGTCTTTGCGCCGCCGCTCACCGTGCGGATCGCTGATGACGGTGCGCACTCCGGCTTCCTGCAGCCGGGCGACTGGCTCCACGGCGAAATAACCCTCATCGGCGCACAGCTCCTGCACGGCGTGATCACGCTGGTCCTCGGGCAGCACGTCGCGCAACGTCGTGCGCGCCTGCTCCACCCGCTCCGGCAGCGTGGCATCGTTGTCCGCGGCATCGCCTTGCCTCACCTCGGCGTGGATGATGGCTCCGCTGTCCAGATCGCTGATATGCTCGGGCTTATACACCATGTCGCACGCGCCGTCTTTGGTGCGCCCCGCCTTGGCCTCGGGGTCGTGCGGGTTGACCCAGTCCTGGTTGCTGGTCTTGCGCCCTGTGCGCTTCTTGTCGAAGCGCCGCACCGCCTTGCTGTCCTGCGGGTCGCTGCCGCTCTGCGCGGCCAGGTTCTGCACATACTCCCAGCAGCTCTGCTCGGTGTTGCGGTGCTCCAGAGCGCGCAGGCTCGCGTTGGCCTCGATGATGCTGCTGTCGATGCCCAGCTTGCGCCCTTTGAGCAGGCCGTTTTTGTGCAGGGCTGCCAGCAGCACCCGGTGCAGGGCCTGCATCTGCTCCAGGCTCAGGCGCTCGCGGATCACGCTCAGGCTGGAGTGGTCCGGCGTGGCCTCCGTGAGGCTGTAGCCCAAAAAGCCGCGGATGGACAAACTGTCCGCACAGCGGCTGGCGATGGCGCGCTCACTGCCGAGGTTCTCGAAGAACCCCACCATGAGCATCTTCAAATAGACCACCGGATCGATGCCGGGCCGCCCGCCCCTGGATGCATCCGCATAAGCGGGCCGGCAGATGGCCCACACCTGCGGGGCGAACTCCATCGCATCCAGCGTGCGCTTCACCCGCCTGTAAAAGGCATCCGGCGTGGCCGCCGGAAGCTCGGCGGGCATGATCCACAACTCCTGCTGGCGCTCCTTCTCTTGG
>CAZOCQ010000284.1:0-3211 GCA_964578335.1 uncultured Desulfobacca sp. | reverse complement strand
CTTCTCCACCCTGGCGGTCCTGGCCATCCTCATGGCGGGCTGGTCCTCCAACAACAAGTACTCGGTGTTGGGAGCCATCCGCTCCGTGGCCCAGAACGTGGCCTACGAGATCCCGCTGCTCATCACGGTGATGAGCATCATCCTGATGGTGGGCTCGTTCAAGCTCTCGGACATCGTGGCGGCCCAGAGCGGCTACAAATGGTTCATCCTGATGCAGCCCCTGGCCTTTCTCCTCTTTATCACCTGCGCCACGGCGGAGACCAACCGGGCCCCCTTCGACCTGCCCGAGGCCGAATCGGAACTGGTGGCCGGCTTCCATACGGAATACAGCGGCATGAGGTTTGCCCTGTTCTTCCTGGCGGAATACACCAACATGTTCATCGTCTCGGCGGTGGGCGCCGTCCTCTTCCTGGGCGGCTGGCACGGTCCCTTCCTCCCCGGGGTGGTCTGGTTTCTGTTGAAGGTTTACTTCCTCATCTTCCTGATGATGTGGTTCCGCTGGACCTTCCCCCGGACCCGGTTTGACCAGTTGATCACCCTGGCCTGGAAAATCCTGATCCCCTTGGCCTTCGCCAATCTGCTGATCACCGCTTTGGTGATGAAACTCAGATGAGTGGTTCAATGAAGGTTGACTTGCGATGATGACCTATTTTAAAGAAATCGCCACAGGGTTCTGGAGCCTGCTGGGCGGCATGGCGGTAACCATCCGGTATTTCGTCAAACCGGTGGTCACGGTCCAATACCCGCGCCAAAAGATCCAGATGAGCCCGGCTTATCGCGGCTACCCCCAATTAATCATTGATCCCGAAACCCAGACCCATCGCTGCATCGCCTGCGAGATGTGCGCCCGCATCTGCCCCTCCAACCTGATCGCGGTGGAAGGCGCCAAGTTCCCCGGCGAAAAGCAGAAGCGGGCCACCAAGTACGTCCACGAGCACTATTATTGCAGTCTCTGCGGCCTCTGCACCGAGGTCTGCCCCACCGCCGCCCTGGAATACTCCAAGGAGTACCGCCTGGTGGGGTTCACCCGGGAGGACGCAGTGATTGATCATCTGGTCCTGTTGCAGGAGCGCCAGCAGGCCGCCGGCCTGGCGGTGACCGCCATTCCCACGGCGGCGGACATCGCCGCCGCGGCCGAAGCCGAGGCCAAGGAAAAAGAAGCCAAGGCCAAGGCGGCCGCCGCGGCCGCAGCCGCCAAAAAGGCCGCCGCACCTGCGGAAGAAAAGGCCAAAGCTAAAGAGGCACCCGCAAAAGAGGAAAAAGAATGAATTTTCTCAGCGCCTATCTGACCCCGCCGAATCTGGCCACCGCCGCCTTTTTCCTGGTGGTGGCGCTCACCATCCTGGGCGCCTTGATCGCGGTGGGGGCCAGGAAGATCTTCCACAACGTCCTGGGGCTGGCCGTGGCCATGTTCGGCGTCTCCGGTCTCTTTGTCTTCCTTAACAGCCCCTTTGTGGCCCTGATGCAGATCCTCATCTACGTGGGGGCCATCTGCATTGCCATCATGTTCGCGGTGATGCTCTCCGAGCCCCAGTACCTGCCCCGGCCGCCCCGGAACCCCTTGAAGATTCAGGCGGCCATCGCCGGCGCAGTGGCGGTCTTCATCTTCCTGGGCATCCTGTTGCGGCGCACCACCTGGACCCCGGCCAAGGAGCGCAGCACCGACTGGTCCGTCACCACCCTCGGCCATTATCTCCTGACCAATTACTCCCTGATCTTTGAATTGATCTCCCTGCTCTTGCTGGTTGCCATGCTGGGGGCCATCGTCACGGCCCGGGGCGGCCGCGGCAGAGCTCAATGAGGTTTAAAGATGCTGATCTTTAACCAATTGCAGACCTACCTCTACCTGGCCCTGGTGCTGTTCGGCATCGGCCTCTACGGGGTGCTGGCCCGGCGCAACCTCATCGCCGTGCTGATCTCGGTGGAGCTGATCCTTAACGCCGCCAGCATCAACTTCATGGCCTTCAACCGCTTCCTGGCCCCGCACCCCGCGGTGGGCCAGATCATCACCCTGTTCATCATGGCGGTGGCCGCGGCGGAAGCCGCCATCGCCCTGAGCATCATCATCGCGGTCTATCGCAAGCTGAAAACCGTCAACATCGAACAAGCCACGGAGCTTAGGGGTTGATTATGGCCGTGTGCGATTACATCTTCGTGTCCTGTTTCCTGATCGTGGCGCTGCCTTTGCTGTCCTTCGCCCTGATCATGATCTTCACCTGGAGAAACCCCAAGCTGTCCCTGGCCATCTCTCTGACCTGCTCCACCATTCCGCTGATCCTGGCCTGGTACTTATTTATTAAGCTGCAAGGGGTCTCCCTGGCCCAGCCCATCATCCGCCAGTTCAACTGGCTGGTGTCCGATGCGGTCCTGGTGCCCTTCGGCTTCCTGCTGGACCCGGTGAGCCTCTTGATGCTGGCCATCGTGGGCACCATCAGTTGGCTGATCCAGATTTACTCCATCGGCTACATGGAGGGCGATCCGGGTTTCGGCCGCTTCTACGCCGACCTGTCGCTCTTCGGCATGGCCATGTTGAGTTTGGTTTCGGCCAGCGGTATGTTGCAACTCTTCATCTCCTGGGAACTGGTGGGTCTGGCCTCTTACCTGCTCATCGGCTTCTGGTATGAAAAGTTCTCCGCCTCCGAGGCCGGCAAGAAGGCCTTTGTGGTCACCCGCTTCGGGGATATCGGCTTCTTCATGGGCCTGGTGTTCCTCACCTTCTTCATGAAGGATTTGAACCTCCCCGGGCTGGGTATCTTTGACATCAACAGCGCCGCCATCGCCAAGAAGCTGACGGAACCGCAGATCACCCTCTGCGCCCTCTTGATCTTCTGCGGGGTCATGGGCAAGAGCGCCCAGTTCCCCATCCACGTCTGGCTGCCCGACGCCATGGAAGGTCCCACCCCGGTTTCGGCCCTGCTGCACTCCGCCACCATGGTGGCCGCCGGCGTTTACCTGATGACCCGCATCTTCCCCTTGTTCGCGGCTTCGGCCACGGCCATGACCGTGGTGCTGTGCATCGCCACCATCACCCTGCTGCTCTCCTCCTCCATCGGCATGGTGGCCAAGGATATCAAGCAGGTTTGGGCCTACTCCACCGTCAGCCAATTGGGCTTCATGGCCATGGGGCTGGCAGCCGCCGGCCTGGCCCACAGCACTCTGTTCGCCGGCTACTACCACCTCACCACCCACGCGGCCTTCAAGGCCCTGCTCT
>CAZOCQ010000283.1:0-3217 GCA_964578335.1 uncultured Desulfobacca sp. | reverse complement strand
TTACTCCGCGGCTTTGGGCGCCACCAGCCGGCCCTTATAGAAGCCGCAGGAAGGGCAGGCGTGATGGGGCAGGCGAGGCTCATTGCACTTGGGGCAGTTGGACAGGCTGGGCGGGGTCAGGGCGTCATGGGCGCGCCGCATGCCCTTTTTCGAAATGGATTTTTTGCGTTTGGGTAAAGGCATGGCCTTACTCCTTTAAATGCAGGTATTAGGTTTTGGGTTTCAGGTTTTAGGATTCTGGTTTCGACTGGTGGTCGGGCAGGTCAAACTCGGAAAATACCTGAAACCCAGAACCTAAAACCTAAAACCTGTACTATTTCAGCTTCGCCAACTGGGCGAAGGGGGAATTGCTCTTTTCCACCGGGCAGGAGCAGGTCTCCCGGTTGAGATTGAGGCCGCAGACCGGGCAGAGGCCCCGGCAGTCCTCCCGGCACAGCGGTTTAAAAGGCGCCATCAGGATGATCTGCTCCCGGACGATGGCCTCCAGGTCCACGGTCTCACCTTGATAAAAATCCAGGTCCAGTTCCCGGGCGGACAACTCTTCTTCCGCCGGTCTGGCGCCTGAAGGAGCGGGCGCCAGCAGCAGGTCGAAATCCGTCTCCACCGGGGCGGTAAAGGGTTCCAGGCAACGGCTGCAAGCCAGCCCCAATTCTCCTTTAAGATGCCCCCGGACCAGGATGTCGTGTCCGTGTTTGGCCAGGCTCACCGTTCCCTGGATGTGCGCCTGGAAAAATTCCAGGCCGGGGTCTTCCCCCCGCCACCGGTCAAACCACTCCGGCCCCAGGTCCAGCTTCACGTCTTTGCCGGTCTCAGGAATGGATTTGATGGAGATTTGCAGGGTCTTATGGGATTTCATGGCAATATCTAGGAGGCTGCAAAAAATAGAGCCGTGGCACCGCGCCGCAAAATATTTAATATAAAGAAGTTTCTCGGGGTGTCAAGGAGAAAAACCTGCGGCGCCGCGGTTAAAAATAACCTAGCCGCCCCTCAATTCTATTGCAATTGATAATCATTAAGGTTAAAATGCCTTTGTCCCTGCCAATCCAGCATTTCAAAGGAGAAGCCTGACCCCGGGCCACTGACATGAAAATCGCCCTCATCGGCCAGCCCAATTGCGGCAAGAGCACCATTTTCAATTACTTCAGCGGTTATAAGGCCGCGGTCTCCAACTTCCCCGGCACCACGGTGAAATACACCGTCAGCCAGGTGGTGTTCGAAGGCGAGCCCCTCACCTGCATTGACCTGCCGGGGGTTTATTCCCTCACTTCCACCGACCAGGCGGAGCTGGAATCCCGCAATTATATGCTGTCCGGCCAGGCCGACGTCATCATCAACGTCATTGACGCCTCGTTGTTGGGACGCAGCCTGGAGCTCACCCTGGAGCTGATGAGCCTGGAGCGGCCCCTGGTGGTGGCCTTGAACATGATGGACGAAGCGGCCCGCAAGGGGATCAACATCAATGCGGATGAGCTCTCGCAACAGTTGGGGGTGCCGGTGGTCCCCACCGTGGCCGCAGTGGGCCGGGGCCTGACGGACCTCTTGCACCACGCGGTGCAGGCCGGCCGCGACGGGGTGCGGCCGGCCCAGATTCTCTTCAGCGCTGACGTGGAAGAAGAGATCGCCGAACTGAGCGATCACCTGGACCAGGAGCAGGCCTGCCGCCTGGGTTTGCCGCACCGTTTCCTGCTGGTGAAGCTATTGGAAGACGACCCCTATCTCCTGGAAGAAGTGGGCCGCCGTCACCCCGACTGCGTGGCGGTGGTGCGCAACCATCAAAAGATCCTGGCGGCCAGCCACGGCCGGCCGCCGGAAACCGTGATCTCTTCCGAACGCCACGCCCTGAGCGTCAATGTCTTCGAACAGGTGGCGGTGGTCAAGCCCGCCACCAAACCGGACTGGCGCAAGCGCCTGGATCGCATCGCCACCGACAAATTCTGGGGCTACGCGCTGCTGGTGCTGATCTTGGGCGCCTTTTTTCAGGTGGTCTTTAGCACCGGCCAATACCTCGAAAGTTTCTTGACTCATTATCTCGATCTGGCCCAGAAGGCGGGGCAAGCCTGGTTGGGTCCCCAAACCCTGGCTTATACGGTGGTGGACGGACTGCTCATGGGGATCTTCGGGGGGGTGGCCATCGTCCTGCCTTACCTGCTGCCTTTCCTCATCGGCCTGGCCGTCCTGGAGGACAGCGGCTATTTGCCTCGGGTGGCCTTCCTGATGGACAACCTGATGCACCTGTTGGGTCTTCACGGCAAGTCCATCATCCCTTTTATCCTGGGTTATGGTTGCAGCGTCCCGTCGGTGATGGCCACCCGCATCCTGGAGAGCCCCCGGGACCGGCTGGTGGTGGCCATGCTGGCCATCCTCATCCCCTGTTCGGCCCGCTCGGTGATTATCTTCGCCCTGGTGGCCTACGCCCTGGGGCCTTACTGGGCCCTGGGAGTCTATTTCTTCAACCTGCTGGTCATCGCCATCCTGGGCCGGCTATCAACTATCTTGCTGCCGGAGGTTTCCCCGGGGCTGCTCATGGAGATTCCCGAATACCGATTGCCCACCTGGGCTAACGTGTCCCGCAAGTCCTGGCACAGCCTGAAGGAATTCGTGGTCATCGCCTGGCCTATTCTCATCGTCGGCAGTCTGATCCTGAGCCTGCTGAAATATTATGGCCTGGAAACCTACATTAATGCGGTATGCGCTCCCTTTACGGCCCTCCTGGGGCTGCCGTCTTCGGTGGGAGTCACCCTGATCTTCGGCATCATGCGCAAGGAACTGTCCATCGTCATGCTGGCCGAAGCCCTGGGGACCACGCAGATCACCACGGCCTTGACCCACGCCCAACTCCTCACCTTCACGGTTTTCGTGATTTTCTATATCCCCTGCGCCGCCACCATCGCCGCCCTGAGCCGGGAGATCGGCTGGAAGGGGGCCACCCTGGCAGTGGTGACCACCCTGGCCCTGGCCACCGGCCTGGCCGTGCTCACCCGGGCCTTTGGGGCCTTGATTTTTTAACCTGCTATTTCCGCAGTCGAAACAGCACCTTCCCTTTCTGGGAGCGGTCCACCAGGCTTATAACGCAGCAAGACAGGGTAAAAAGGCCGAATAACAGGACAATGGCAGAGGGATTCATCTTCTTCACCTTCCTCGGGAATAATGGAAAAAGAGCTGATACCAAGTTGCCGTCAAACGAGTAAATGTAGGACAGGCGCCCTCGCCTGTCCGG
>CAZOCQ010000282.1:0-3250 GCA_964578335.1 uncultured Desulfobacca sp. | reverse complement strand
GATACTTCGGCTATCACCTGGTCTGGCCCACCGTCATGCTGGTGGATATCGGGCTGATCGCCTTTTGCGGGGTGATGCAACTGGCGCCGGCCATGGTGGGGGCCTTGTACTGGCGGGACGCCACCAAATGGGGGGCCATCGCCGGGTTGAGCTCGGGTTTTCTGCTCTGGGCCTACACCCTGCTCTTCCCCTATCTGGTGGAGGCGGGCTGGTTTCCCCTGAGCATTTTGTCCGCCGGGCCCTTCGGCCTGGCCTGGCTTAAGCCCACGGCCTTCCTGGGTCTGGGCGGCCTGGATAATCTCTCCCACGCCTTTTTCTGGTCCATGTTGTTCAATGCCGGGACTTTTGTCTCCGTTTCCCTTTTGACGACCCCCACTCCGGTGGAGGAGGAACAGGCCCGGCGATTTGTGGAAGTATTTCAGCGAGACCGGGAGGCGCCTTTGGAGAAGCGCTATACCTACCTGCCGAGCCTGGAGCAATTGACCCACTTTATGGCGAAGCTCATCGGGGTCCGCAAGGCCCAACAAGCCCGCCGGGACTTCCTGCGGGAGGTGGGAACGCCGGAATCCGAGTGGGGGGACCGGGAGAAGCTCCGGCTGGCGGGCTTTATCGAACGCACCATTGCCGGCTCGGTGGGACCGGCGGCCGCCCGGGTCATCGTGGAAGGCTACCTCTCCTCCCTGGGGTCCCGGATGGAGGACGTTTTCGATATCTTCGGGCGCATCTCCAGTTCCCTGGAGGAAAGCAAACAACAACTCAAAAGACGCGTGGCGGAACTCTCGGTGCTCTACGAAGCGGCCCGCCGCTTGGCCTCCTCCCTTTATATTCCCGATCTTCTGGAGGGCGTGCTGGGGGTGCTGGAGGAACAGTTGGGGGTGGAAAAATGCGCCGTGCGGCTGCTGGATGAACACGGCCTGCTGCACCTGAGAGGGGCTCGGGGTCTGTCGCCGGAGGCCCGGGAACTGGTAGGCAAACCGGATCCCGAATCCCTCTTGGGGCAATGTCTGTTGACCCCCCAGGTAATTTCCGTGGCGGATTCGTCCACAGTGGCGGATCGCCTCCGGGGCTTAACGGCCGAGGAAGCTTTGGCCTCCCTGGTGCTGGCGCCCATCACCACCGAAACCCTGACCCTGGGGGTTCTGACCGCCGGCAGCAGCCAGAAGGGCTATTTTACCAAGGAACACATCGACTTCTTTCAATCCCTGGCCGGCCAACTGGGACTGGCGGTGCGCACCGCCAACATGGAGGAGGCGCTGCGCCTGGATGAATCGCGCCTGGAGGCGGTCTGGCAAATCAGCCAGATGACCAGGGCCACCCTGAAAGAGATCACCGATTTCGCCCTGGAGGAAGGAGTTCGGCTGACCAAGAGCAGGATCGGCTACCTGGCCTTCATGAACGAAGACGAAACCGCGCTCACCATGCAGGCCTGGTCCAAGGATGCCATGGCGGAATGCGCCGTTGAGGATAAACCCTTTATTTATCCCGTAGTGACCACCGGCCTCTGGGGGGAGGCGGTGCGCCAGCGGCGGCCCATCATTACCAATGATTACGCCGCCCCCAACCCTTATAAGAAGGGCTATCCCCCGGGCCACGTGGACATCCGCCGTCACCTGAATATTCCGGTGTTCGACGCCGACCGTATCGTGGCGGTGGCCGGGGTGGGCAACAAGGAAGAGGAATACGATGAATCGGACGTGCGCCAGTTAACCCTGCTGATGAACGGCATGTGGAGCCAGATCAAGCGCCTGCGGGCCGAAGAGGAGCTGACCGCCCAGGTGGAGCGGGGCATCTATTTCCAGAAGTTGTTGATTCACACCTGCATGGACGGCATTGTGGCCCACGACCTGGAAGGCGTGATCCGCACCTTTAATGAAACCGCGGCCCACATCCTGGGCTATGAACCGGAGGAAGTTTTGGGCCGCCTCAATATTAAGGACCTTTATGCCCCCGGTTTGGCCGAGGAGGTGGCCGCCAAAATCCATGCTTCGACGGACGGCGGCGCGGGGGTCCTGGAGAATTACGAAACCCAGATGCGCCATAAGGACGGCACCCTGGTGCCCGTCTGGCTTTCGGCCCGGGTGCTTTACGAAAATGACCGGGAAATCGGCATGATCGGCCACTTTAAGGACCTGCGGGAACGGAAGAGCATGGAGGAGGAATTATTACGGAGTGAGCGCCTGGCCGTCCTGGGCAAGATGGCGGCCCATATCAGCCATGAAATCAAGAATCCCCTGATGCTCATCGGGGGATTCGCCCGTCAGGTCCTGAAAGACATCGCCCAGGATCCGGAGAAAAACCTGGGCAAGCTGCAGATCATTGTGGATGAAGTAAAGCGCCTGGAAGACTTTCTCGCCGAAGTCGGCAGTTATGCCAAATTTTCCGAGCCGCAAAAACTTCCGGGGAATCTTAACGCCCTAGTCGAGGAAACCTGCCAGCGGCTGGAACCGAGTCTGCGGGAAAATAACCTGGAACTGGTTTTGGACCTGGACCCGGAGCTGCCGGAGATTTCCTTCGATCCGGCTCATTTGCGGCAGGTGGTCTTAAATATCGCCAAGAACGGCATCGAAGCCATGGCGGCCGGCGGCGCTCTAACGGTGCGCACCGGCCGGCAGGATGACCGGATCTTCCTGCAGATCAGCGATACCGGCGAGGGCATTCCCCCCGAGGTCCGGGAGAAGATCTTTCAACCCTTCTTTTCCTCCAAACCCAAGGGCAGCGGCCTGGGACTGGCCATCTCCCAGAAAATCGTCAAGGCGCACCAGGGAGAAATCACCATCGCCAGCGAACCGCAGCGCGGCACCCAAGTGACCATCTTTTTAAAGGTGGAGCCGCCCCCCCAGGAATGATTATTTATGGGCCCACATGAGGGTCAGACCCGCCAGGATCACCAGGAACACCGCCAGGTCGCCCCAACGCAGCCAGAAAAGGGTCAGGCCCCGCACCGGCTTGCCGGCTTTCACCACCTGGCGGCGCCACATGTTCTGCACCAGGAGCAGGACCAGGCCCACCAGGGCCAGAATTTCTCCGGGGTTGAGATTAGCCATGCGTTCCTCTGTGGTTGTTAAAGGCGGGGCCGGCTCCGCCGCGGCAGCAAAAGCCGGCCAGATAACTTGACCGGGAGATCAATAGGCAGTTTCCTGGCGGACTATTCGGATGTTATTTGAGGCAAAATAATTTTGGGGTTAAAAACCGCCAAAAAAAATGGCGGAGAGAGAGGGATTCGAACCCTCGGTGGAAGTTTCCCCCCACA
>CAZOCQ010000281.1:0-3264 GCA_964578335.1 uncultured Desulfobacca sp. | reverse complement strand
GCGCCTTCGCCCACAAGGGCGGGGTGCACGCCGCCGCGGTGAAGCGCAACCCCAAAGCCTATGAGCACCTCAACCCCGAACTGGTGGGCAACGTCCGCCACATCCCGGTCTCGGACCTCTCCGGCAAGAGCAGCATCTTCCTCAAGGCCCGGGAATTGGGGCTGGACCCCTCGGTGCACGACCGGGACGTCCAGTTCGCCCTGGAAAAGATGCAGGAGATCGGCCTGAAACTGCCGCCCCGCAGCACCGAAGCCCTGCAAACCATCCTGGAGCGGGTCAAGGACCTGGAGGCCCAGGGCTATCAGTTCGAAAGCGCCGAGGCCTCCATGGAGATGCTGCTCCGGGCCGCCCTGGGCCAGCACAAGGAATACTTCAAACTCCTGAATTACCGGGTGGTGGACCAAAAGGTGGGGGAGGAAGAGATGCCGGCGCCCGAAGCCACCCTCAGGGTGCGGGTGGGGCTCCACGAAGTGCACACCGCGGCCCTGGGCAACGGCCCGGTGGACGCCCTCTACAACGCCCTGCTCAAAGCCCTGGTCCGCTTCTACCCCCGGCTGGCCGAGATGCGCCTGGAAGACTACAAGGTGCGGGTCCTGCCGGGCATGAGCGGCACCAGCGCCAAGGTCCGGGTGCTCATCGAATCCCGGGACGCCCACGACCGTTGGGGCACGGTGGGGGTGTCCTTCGACATCATCGAGGCCTCCTGGGCCGCCCTGGTGGACGCCATTAATTATAAGCTGTTCAAAGATGAACCAGGGGTGAAATAAGGGGAAAAGGGGAAAGGGGGACGAGCTTCATGTCCCAGGAACAGCGGCAGGTTGAGTTGGTTTTTCTTGGCGACAAACGAGGTATTCGGAAAAAGCCTAAAATGCGCTTGCTCATTTATCCCTTTTTCCCCTTTTTCCTTTTCCCCTTTTCGCCCTTTGAACCCCGTCAGCAAACGGCCCGGCCGCCTCACCAGGGTTTATGTTATTAAAATTTCTAAAGAACATCCTCCTGGTAACCATCCCCGCCTTTCTCATTTGTCTCTTGGTCGCCGAGTTGGTGGTCTTCCGTTTCATTATTCCCGCCTGCGACCAGCCCCATTACTCCTTTGACCGCGAGTCCGGGGTGCTGCGCTTCGAACCGAATACCGCCGGTCTTTTTACCGACGGCCGCTTCGCCGAAGTGCGGGGCCGCTGGCGCGCCAATAATTACGGCTGGAACAGCGAGATAGACTACGTCCCCGGCATCGGTAAAAAGCAACCCCTGGTGGCGATCATCGGCGACTCCTACGTGGAGGGCCTGCAAGTTGACGTGCAGGAACGCTTTCCCGAGGTCCTGCGGCGCCTGCTGGGGAATGACACCCAGGTGTACAGTTTCGGCGTCTCCGGGGCCCCCCTGTCTCAATACCTGCAAATGACCCGGTCCGTGAACCGGGTGTTCCACCCCCGGACCCTGGTGATCCTGCTGGCCCACAACGATTTCGATGAAAGCCTGGCCCACCTGCGTTCCAAACCTCGCTTCCTGCAAGTGGTCCCTAAAAGCGCCTCTTTTGAGGAGTTGCCTCCCACCCCCTTCGAGTCCAGCCCATTTTTGAAAATATGCCGGCATAGCACCGTTTTTCGTTACCTGGAATTGAATTGCCGCGTCTCCGCCATGCTGCGCGAGGAGGTTGCGAAGCTGGCCACCCCCGTCAGGCAACCGGTCTATAACGCCAATATCGACGTGGCCGCGGTCAACCGGGAGCAGGACCTCATCCGCCGGAGCACCGCTTTCCTGGTGGGGAGGATGCGCGCCGAAAATCCGGGAAAGCGGATCATTTTTCTGATGGATGCCCCCAGGTTTGATATTTACAGCCATAATTTGGCCAAGTCCAACGTTAGGTGGCTGCACGAGATGATGGGCCAGGTCTGCCGGGAACAGGGGGTGGAATTTCTCGACCTCACCGGGCCCTTTGCGGCGCATTTCGAACAACACCGGCAAAATTTGGAAAGCCCGGTGAACGCCCACTGGAACCGGCTGGGCCATGAATTGGCGGCCCGGGCTTTATGGGAAAAACTTAAAGAGCCGGGACCCCAAGCAGAGAGGGAACCAGAGCAGCTCTCCCTCTCCCGCTAAGGGAGAAAAAATGTGGAACAGCCGCGGCCGGCTGTTTTTTTCGCAGGCGAGGGCGCCTGCTCCACATTTAAACTCTCCCCTCGTTCCCAAGATCCCGCTTGGGAACGCACCTGGGCGCCAAGCTCCGGCTTGGCAAGGGGCAGGTCGCCCTCAAGTTTTTTCGGGTTTATGGCAAAGCAGGAGCTTTGCCTGAAAATTGGGTTCCCAAGCAGGAGCTTGGGAACCAGAAAGGCAGGGATTTCCGGGACGCCGCCCTCGGACGTCCGCTGCCCTACAAAAAGCCAGAACCTAAAACTAAAACCTGTTTTTATGGTCAAGCTGCCCTCTTTCAGCCGGGCGCAACAGGGCGTCATCCTCCTCCTGGGGGCGGGCCTCCTGCTGCTCTGGGCCTGGCGGGCCCATTTTTTCCGGGCTGCCGCCCCGTCCCCGCCCGGCCGGCTCCATTTCATTTTCGTGGAAGTGTGCGGCAACGTGGCCCATCCGGGGGTCTATGTCTTCGAGCGCTCACCGACCTTGAGCGAAGCGGTGGAAAAGGCCGGCGGCCGGCCTCTGGCGCTGCCCGCCAACCCACCGCTGGTTTCGGGCGCCCGGATAGAAGTTAGGGAGCAAGGACTGCCGATGGTTTCCCGCATGGCCGGGGCCCAACTCCTGACCCTGGGGCTGCCCCTGGACCTGAACACCGCCAGCGCCGCGGACCTGGAGGCCCTGCCGGGTCTCGGCCCGGCCCTGGCGCAGCGCATCGTTGACTACCGCCGGCAGCATGGGCCGTTTAAGAAAATCGAAGATCTGGAGCAGGTCCCCGGCCTCGGGCCGAAAAAATTGGAGAGACTGAAGCCGCAGTTAATTATTACCGCCGATGAACGCCGATAAACGCGGAGTAATTATCCGCGTCCATCGGCGTTCATCGGCGGTTAATATTTCATTATGCTCATTTTAGGCCTCGAAACCTCCTGCGATGAGACCGCGGCCGCGGTGGTGGCCGGCGGCCGGCGGGTGCTGTCCTCGGTGGTGGCCACCCAGTTCGAGCTGCACGCCCAATACGGCGGGGTGGTGCCGGAACTGGCGGCCCGGCGGCACCTGGAAAACATCCTGCCGGTGATCGAGGCCGCCCTGGACCAGGCCGGGGTGACTTTATCAGACCTGGACGGGCTGGCCGTGACCCAG
>CAZOCQ010000280.1:0-3275 GCA_964578335.1 uncultured Desulfobacca sp. | reverse complement strand
TTCAAAATCTCCCGCAGTTCCTCGCCCTCCAGGACTTCTTTATCCAGAAGAATCCGGGCCACTTTCTCGAGGGTGGCCCGCCGGGCCTCCAAGACATCTTTAGCCCGTTGGTGAGCCCGGTTCACCAGGTCGGCCACCTCCCGGTCGATCTCCTGGGCGGTGGCCTCGCTGTAATCCTTGCTGCCCGGCGGCATGAGGCCTTCCAGGAACATGGGACGGCGCTCCCGCTCAAAGGTCATGGGGCCCAGCTTGTCGCTCATGCCGTATTCCCGGATCATGGAGCGGGCCACGTCCGTGGCCCGGTACAGGTCGTTCTGGGCCCCAGTGGAAATCTCGTTGAAGACCAGCTCCTCGGCCACCCGGCCGCCCATCATCACCGCCATGCGGTCCTCCAGTTCGGTCTTGGTCATGAGATAGCGATCCTCGGTGGGCAGTTGCATGGTGTAGCCCAAGGCCCCGATGCCCCGGGGAATGATGGAGACCCGGTGCACCTTGTCGGTGGTGGGCAGGGTCTCGGCCACCAGGGCATGGCCGGTTTCATGGTAGGCCACGATCTCCTTTTCCCGGGGGTTCATAACCCGGTTGCGCTTCTCCAGGCCGGCCACCACCCGGTCAACGGCCTCCTCGAAATCGTCCGTCTCCACCGCAGCCTTGTTCTTCCGGGCGGCCAGCAGGGCGGCTTCGTTGACGATATTGGCCAGGTCGGAGCCCACCATGCCGGGGGTGCGGGCCGCCAGCCGGTTCAGGTCCACTTCGGGGGCGAGCTTGATCTGCTGGGTATGAATCTTGAGGATATCTTCCCGGCCCTTGAGGGAAGGCCGGTCCACCAGGATGTGCCGGTCGAAGCGGCCCGGGCGGATCAGGGCCGGGTCCAGGATCTCCGGGCGGTTGGTGGCCGCCATGATGATCACGCCTTTGCGGGTGTCGAAGCCGTCCATCTCCGAGAGGAGCTGATTCAGGGTGTTTTCCCGCTCCTCGGGGCCGGCCATGGGGCTCAGGCCCCGGGCCTTGCCCACTGCGTCCAGTTCGTCGATGAAGATGATGCAGGGGGCCTTCTCCTGGGCGGTGGCGAAGAGGTCCCGCACCCGGGCCGCGCCCACGCCCACGAACATTTCCACGAAGTCGGAGCCGGTGAGGCTGAGAAAAGGCACCCCGGCTTCCCCGGCCACGGCCCGGGCCAGCAGGGTCTTGCCGGTCCCCGGCGGCCCCACCAGCAGCACCCCTTTGGGGATTTTTCCTCCCAAAACCTGGAACTTGGCCGGATTTTTTAAAAATTCGATAATTTCCTTCAATTCTTCAATGGCCTCATCCACCCCGGCCACGTCCTGAAAAGTCACCTTGGTTTCATCCTGCATATAGACC
Source organism: uncultured Desulfobacca sp. (assembly GCA_964578335.1). Taxonomy (GTDB): domain Bacteria; phylum Desulfobacterota; class Desulfobaccia; order Desulfobaccales; family 0-14-0-80-60-11; genus JAPLJC01. The sequence continues at coordinate 1,913 of CAZOCQ010000280.1, read as the reverse complement.
TTGGCCTTGCTCTTGCCCACGGTCATCAGGCCGCCGGCGCCGGCGCCGATCTTGCGGAAGAAATAGACCCAGATGATCACCAGCAGCCCCATGGGCAGGACCCAGGAGAGCAGCGAAGTGAGCCAGGTTTTTTCGGGGGAGGCCTTGTACTTGAGGCCCTGCTTCTCCAGGAGCTTAAGCAAATCCCGGTCTTCCATCCGGACGGTGGAGAAAGTTGGCTCCTTTTTCTCAAAGGCCTTGGCCAGCTTCTCGGGCAATTTCGCATCGTTGCGTTCTTTGGCCAGGGCTGCGACGCCGGCCGGCAGCAGCTTGCCGGTGATGGTTTCGGCGCCGATGGTCAGGTTATTGACCCCCTTGATTTCCACCAGATGGCGGAATTCGCTGTAGGAGACTTCCTGGCTCTGCTGCACCGCATAGTAGTATTGCAGCAGCAGCAGGGCCAGAACGATGGCCAGCACATACCAGATGGAATATCGGGCCCCGGGGCCCGGTTTCGGTTCCTCGGCCATAGGTTACCTCAATTTTTTCACCTGCTCAGGATTAATCCAATGATATAACGGCACAACCGCGAAGGCAACCTTCCTGGGTCCCAACCTTGCGTAATGACAGTTTAATTATTATGCTAAAACCAACTTTGCTTCCCGTCCGGGGCAACCCGGACCTCAAACGGAGGTGGCCTATGGCCCCACAGTTCAAGCATTTTCTGACCAGCGCGTTTTTGGTGACGGTTCTCCCCCTGGCGTCGGTCTGGGGAGCCGAGCCGCCGCCGTCCTCCCCCCATCCCACCATCAGCGTCGAAGCCGACGGCAAGGTCTGGGCGGTCCCGGACCTGGCCCGCCTGACCCTGGAGGTGGAGACCCGGGCCCCCCAGGCCACGGCCGCGGCCCAGGAAAACAGTCGCCGGGCCGAGGCCCTCCTGAAGGCCCTGAAGCCGGCCCTGGGCCCCGAGGATCAGGTGAAGACCCTGGGCTATCGGCTCAATCCGGTCTATGTCCCCGGCAATAAACCGGGGGCCCAGGAAATCAAGGGTTATCAGTCAGTTAACCGTCTGGAAGTTAAGCTCAAGGGACCGGAGCGCCTGGGGGCGGTCATCGATTTGGGCCTGAAAAACGGCGCCACCGGCGTGAATGGGCCGTTCTGGGAGCACTCCCGGTTGGAGGAGCTGCAGCGCCAGGCGGCGGTGGCGGCCCTGGAGCGGGCCCGGCGCCTGGCCGAAGCCCTGGCCCAAGCACAGGGCCTCAAAATCAAGGCCGTGGAGAAGATTTCCAGCGGCCTCCGTTTCCTGCCGGTGCGGGCCGCCGGGGAAGGTATGCGGATGGCGGTCGCGGCGCCCACCACCCCCATCGAAGTGGGGGAGGAAGAGATCCGGGCCAGCGTCCAAGCGGTTTTCGCTTTGCAGCCCTAAGCCGCCTTTTGCCCCCGGCTCCTTTACATCCGGTTTTAGCCTGGTTATAATAAAAAGATAAATATCTTGGAGGAATTCAGTGGAAGATATCACCCAAGCAGTTCAACAAGCCCTGGCCAAGATCCGTCCCATGTTGCAGCGGGACGGCGGAGATATCGAACTGGTGGAAGTGACCGACGGCATCGTCAAGGTCCGCCTCACCGGCGCCTGCAAAGGCTGCCCCATGTCCCAGATGACCCTGAAGCAGGGGGTGGAAAAACTCCTGATGAAGGAAGTTCCGGGGCTCAAGCAGGTCCAGGCCGTCTAAGCTCCGGCGCTCAGGGCGCGCCCTCGCGGAAAGGCCGGGGGCGCGGTTCCCCGTCGAATTGGGCCGGGCTTTCCGGTGCAATTATGCTTGACATCGTTCTTTAAGCCGCCATAATAACAGCACGTGGGGATGTAGCTCAGCTGGAAGAGCGCCTGCTTCGCATGCAGGAGGCCAGGGGTTCAAGTCCCCTCATCTCCACCA
>CAZOCQ010000279.1:0-3293 GCA_964578335.1 uncultured Desulfobacca sp. | reverse complement strand
ACTGTTCGATAATAATGCGATAACCGTCTGCCAGGATTACCTGAAAATATTTTTCGGAACAGTCGCTCATGAGTTATCAACCTGTGCCAGAACAGCCGGGGGCGGCTGTTCTACACAAGATTAAGCTACTTTTCAGGAGAAATCGTCATGGTCTTTGATTGCCTCCGCGTGCAGGCGAATTTTCCCGCCGAGAAGCTGCGCCTGGTGGACCGGGACGGAACCCGGCTGGTCTGGGACGAACACGGCGGCACCTTCGTGCTGCGGGTGGAGGGCCTGGAGGTCCTGGAGGCCCCGGTGCTAGAGGGGGAAGCGGATATCCAACTGGAGGTCGCCCTGCCCGAGGCGGAGACCCTGGCGCAAGGGCTCGAGGATTTCGCCCGGGGGCACGGCCTGCGCCTGGGCGCGGCCCCGGCCGGGGAAGAACTCACCGAGGCGCTCCTCCTGGCCGCCTGCCGCCTGCCGGAGAGAAAGTTGTTTATTTTTTGTGAAGCGCCCCGGCTCCGCGCCCGGCTAATAGAGCCGCGGCTATTGGAATTGGCGGTTACCGGAGCCTTTCGCTCCCGGCGGGTCCCCTGCCAGGAAACGGACCTGGTCCTCCACCTGGACCCGCCGGCCATGAGCCGGGTGCTGGCCGGGATGCTGGCCTGGACCCGAAAAGGGCTGTGAATGGTTCAAGTTCCAGGTTCAAAGTTCAAAGTTATCCACCCTCTTTCCCAATCTCCAGATTGGGAGCGAGGCCCAAACACGACAGCCGGGGGCGGCTGTTCCATATTTTTTTCTCTTTGCGCCCTTTGCGCCTTGGCCAGAACTATTCTTGAATTTTCGGGCGGAGGGGCCCCATTGTGCATCTGACCACTTTCGGAAAAGGTGTAACCAAGCCGATAACTTTGCGGAGTAAACCTATGAACCTTATGGGGAGTTTGATAATGGTTATCACGGGGCTGTTGTTCTCGGCCAATGTCGTCTCCGGGGCCGATCTGGTGAAGCTGCCGCCGCCGGCGTACAAGGGCGCCATGTCGGTGGAGGAGGCCCTCAAGGCCCGGCGCACGGTGCGGCAGTTTGCCAACCGGGGCCTGGACTTAAAGCAGGTATCGCAGCTCCTCTGGGGGGCCGACGGCTTGAGCGACCCCCGGGGTCTGCGGACCGCGGCCTCGGCCGGGGCCACCTATCCCCTGGAAATCTACCTGGTGGCCGGGGAGCGCGGAGTGGCGGAGCTGCCGGCCGGGGTCTACCGTTACCGGGTGGCCGAACACGCTTTAGAGCCGGGGGCGAAAGGCGACCTGCGCCAGGCCGTGGCCCGGGCCTCCCTGAGCCAGACCTGGATGACCGAGGCCCCGGTCATGGTGGTGATCGCCGCGGAATATCGCCGCTGCACCAAACGCTACGGCCAGCGGGGCGTGATGTACACCCACATGGAAGCGGGCCACGTGGGGACCAACGTCTTTCTGCAGGCCGAGGCCCTGGGGCTGGGAGCCGGCATCGTGGGAGCCTTCGTGGACCAGGGTTTGAGCATGGTCCTGCAACTCCCGAAGGAGCACGCTCCCCTGCTGGTGATGCCGGTGGGCTATAAAAGATAGGGGTTAGGGGTTAGGGGGCAGAAGGGGAAAAAGGTTAAAAGGTTAAAAGGGGAAAGGGGGAAGAGGGGAAAAGCAAATCTGGCCGAATTTATTTACCTTTTTCCCTTTTACCCGTTTCCCCTTTTCCTCCTGGAAAAAAATTGCCAGGGGCCGTTTGCCTATTAGAATCGGTTGAGCTATAAGAAGGCATGGAAAGTTGGCAAAACCAACTCTACTTCGGCGACAACCTGGGGGTGCTCCGGCAGCATATCCCGGTGAGCAGTGTTGACCTGATCTACCTGGACCCGCCGTTCAATTCCAACGCCAATTACAACATGCTGTTCAAGGAACCCTCCGGGGATCAATCCGCCGCCCAAATCGCCGCGTTCGATGACACCTGGCAATGGGGGCCGCAGGCCGAAGAGGCCTTTGATGAAGCGGTCCTGCTGGGGCCGCCGCCCCTGGCCGAACTGCTCAAGGCCCTGCGCCAGGTTTTGCGCCGCAGCAATATGCTGGCCTACCTGAGCATGATGGCGGTGCGGCTGGTGGAGCTGCACCGGGTGCTGAAACCCAGCGGCAATCTCTTCCTGCACTGCGATCCCACCGCCAGCCATTACCTCAAGCTCATCCTGGACAATATCTTCAGCCCCCGGAATTTCCGCAACGAAATCATCTGGGAGCGCTCCCAGCCCAAGGGCCACACCAAGCTGCGCTTCTCCCGCTGCCACGACACTATTTTTTACTACAGCAAGTCGGAAAATTCGGTGTTTAATCCGCTCTATACCGAGCACGACCCGGCTTACCTGGAAAAGTTTTATCGCCACGTGGAGCCGGAAACCGGAAGGCGCTATAGGTTGGGCGATTTGACCAATCCCGCCAAAGAAAGGCCCAACCTCACTTACGAGTTTCCGCCCGGCAGCGGCACGGTGCGGGTCTGGCGCTGGACCAGAGAGCGCATGCTGCGAGCCTGGGAAGAAGGGCGGGTGATGATAGTCGAGGCTGGCGGAATAGCACGGGAGAAAAGATACCTGGATGAAATGGCAGGCACGCCCATCAAGGACGTCTGGTACGACATCGAACATTTGCACGGCTCCAGCAAAGAGTATATGGGCTACCAGACCCAGAAACCCGAATCCCTGCTGGAGCGCATCATCCGGGCCGGGAGCCGGGAAGGGGACGTGGTCCTGGACCCCTTCTGCGGCTGCGGCACCGCGGTGGCGGTGGCCGAACGCCTGAAGCGCCGCTGGATCGGCATTGACGTCACCTACCTGGCCATTGACCTGATCAGAAAGAGACTGAAGGATACTTTCGGCAACGAACTTGCAGGTTATGAAGAAATCGGCATCCCCCGGGACGTGCCCAGCGCCGCGCGGCTGTTTAAAATGGACGCCTTCCAATTTGAATGTTGGGCGCTGGCCATGGTGGGGGCCCGGAGCGCCCGGGAGAAGCGGGGGGCGGACCGGGGCATTGACGGGGTCATGAACCTGCGAGATGAGTATAGCGGCGAATATAAAAAGATCATTCTCCAGGTGAAAGGGGGTAAAGTCGGCGTTTCCCAGGTCCGTGATTTAAAGGGGGTGTTGGAGCGGGAAAAGGCTGAGATCGGCGTCTTTCTGACCCTGCGTAAGCCTACCCGGCAGATGGAAAAAGAGGCCGATGATATGGGGCCATTAATTGATCCGCAGTTTCCGAAGCAACGGTTTCCACGTCTGCAAATTATTACCATTGGAGAGATCT
>CAZOCQ010000278.1:0-3317 GCA_964578335.1 uncultured Desulfobacca sp. | reverse complement strand
GTAGAAAAAATTCTGCCAGGCGGGCCGGGCCTCAGAGCAGCGCAGGTGGTGGACGATGGCGACGCTGGGACAAGATACCCGGCGGCGCAACTTGTAATTGAGCAGGAAGAGCGAGGGATGCGCCAGTTCGTCCTGGAGCAGCAACTCAAAAGCACCCCGGCGCAAACGCGCCAGCAGGGCAGGGGAGAGGTTGTCCAGCAGGTTCAGGGGGTAGGAGCGCCAGGGCAGGGAGATGATTTCCACTTCATCCCCCTGGCGCTGCAAATATTCCACCAGCTTACGGTCATAAAGGTAGCCGCCGGAGACGGTCTCCAGGCTGCCGTAAATCAGCAGCCCCAGCCGCAATTAACGCTCCTCGCGGTAGGCGGCCCAGGCGATGTCGTCCTCCCAAACTTTGGTGGTGAGGGCGTGTAGCGGCTCTTTGATGCGGTTCAGCAGTTCCTGGCACAGCAGACGGGCGAAATGCTCGATGCTGGGGTTGAGCCCGGCGAATTCCGCCAGTTCGTTCAGGGTCTGGTCCCGATAGTAGGCCACCAGTTCATCCAGGTGGGCCTCCAGGGCCACGATATCCACCAGGAAGCCGTGAGCATCGAGGACCTTGCCCTCCAGTCGCACCTCCACCTGGTACAGATGGGAGTGGAGCTGGTTTTCCATCCCCCAATCTCCGCCCACCAGGAAATGACGGGCCACAAAAGAGCGTTCCACCGCCAGGGTGTACATCTGGTGCATGATTAACTCCGGTTTTCGGTTTTCGGTTTTCAGTTTTCGGTGAAATACAATATTCCGCCAATGCCGGCGCTACTAAAAACTCGAAACTCGAAACTCATTACTCAATACTCCAGAACCACCTGGATGGCCTCGCCGGGATTGCAGTCCAGCAGTTCGTAAGCCTGGGCGGCCTGGGCGATGGGGAAGCGGTGGGTGATGAACCGGGCCGGTTTGATCTCCGCCAGCATCTGCCAGGTGATGTAATTGCGCCGGGCCCTGCTCCAGCGGCCGGTGAGTTCCGGGGGAATGCTGCTCACTTGGCTGCTGATGAGCCGCACCCGGCTGCGGTGGAAGCGGCCCCCCAGGTTCAGGTCGCTCCTTTTCAGCCCATACCAGGAGCCGATGACCACCCGCCCATGGAAACCGGTGACCGCGATGGCCTGGTTCAGGGCCTCGGGGTTGCCGGAAATCTCGTAGCTCAGGTCGGCCCCGGGATAGGGGCCGGCGCTCTGGAGATAACCCAAGAGACGTTTTTCCAGGTCCGGGCTGGCGGGGTCCAGACTGAGGCTGGCCCCCAGTTCTTCGGAGAGCAGGCGCCGTCTGGGATAGAGGTCCAGGGTCACCAGGGAGCTCAGGGGGCAGCGGGCCAATAAAGCGGTGAGGAGCAGCCCCACGATCCCCTGCCCGAAGATGGCCACCTGCTCCCCCACCAGGGGCCGGCCGTCCAGCATAAAGGTGACGGCGGTCTCCATATTGGGGAAAAAGACCGCATCTTCGGGAGAAAGGTAAAGAGGCAGCATCTGCAGTTCGTCGGGGGTGGCCAAAAAGTGGCTCTCATGGGGGTGAAAGGAAAAAACCAGCCGCCCCTGCCAATCCGGAGAGACCCCGGGGCCCAGGGAAACCACCTTGCCCACCAGGGCGTAGCCATACTTTAAAGGAAAGGCAAAATCACCGGCCAAGGCCGCGATGGCATCATCCCGGGCCACATCCTGGGGGGCCTGGCCCCGGTAGATGAGGACTTCGGTGCCGGGGCTGATGGCGGAGATGAGGGTTTGCACCAGCACCTGGCCGAAAGCCGGGGCCGCCAGGGCTTCGCGGTGCACCGCCACCTGCCGGGGACCGGTAAAAAATAAGGCTCGTCGGTGCATCTACTTCTCCCAATCCGGTTCGCCCAGTAGAACCAGATCCTCTCCCAGGCGTTGATAGATGAGGTGGTGCAGACGGGGAAAGCCCCTCTGGGCGTTCCCCAGTCGGTCCACCACCCGCAGGCCCCCCACCAGCAAAGGGGCGATGGTGATGATGAGCTGATCCACCAGGCGGGCAGACAGGAAACTGGTGATAATCTGGGCCCCGCCCTCCACCATGAGGCTATTGACCTCCATTTCTCCCAGCTTCCGGAGCAACGTGGGCAGGTCCACCCAGCCGTTGGCGGCCGGCAGGCAGAAGACTCGGGCGCCCAGGGCCTCCAGGGCGCACCTTCGCTCCGGGTCGGCCCCTTCTTTGGCCACGATCCAGGGGTTGCCACCTTGGCGCAGCAGGTTGGCGTAAGACGGAAAGCGGAGGCGGCTGTCCAGGACCACCGGTTGGGGGCTATTACCGGCTACCAGGCGGACGTTGAGCCGGGGATTGTCGGCCAGCACCGTGCCGATGCCCACCAGGATGGCGTCGTGGGCGGCCCTGAGGGCGTGGGTCAGGACCAGGGACTGGGAGCCGCTCAGGGCCAGGGGGTGGCCGGGGCGGTCGGCGATGCTGCCGTCCAGGCTTTGGGCGTAGCTCAGGGTGACCAGAGGCCGGCCGCGGCGCTCCCGGAAAGCCGGGGCGGTCTCCAGGAGGGCCTGGAGCCGCTCCATGATTTGATTTTCCCGGGCTGAACCCTTGCTGATCATCGTTACGCTTTCCGTGGCCGACATAGCTTGTTTCTCCTGACCGGTTGATCCGCCTTCAAGGAGCAGTTTCTCAAGGGGGCAAAGGGTGGATCAGGCCGCACCGGTCACCTGCACTCCGAGGGTGTGATTGTAAAATGGTGACGGGCGGGGCCGTTGTCAAGAATGCTTTCGGCTTTCAGCTTATGGCTTTCAACTGATCGCAATCAACGAGTCCCAAAGACTGCTCGTAAGTGAAAAGTCCGGATAGGCGCAGTTTTTAGCGAGGGAAGTGCGAAGTCTATGTGGAGCAGGCGCCCTCGCCTGCTCTGAAAAGAACAGCCTGGGGCGGCTGTTCCACATAAATCAGCCGGAGGGCCTGCCGGGCCGGCATTGCGCAAATGAAAATCCCCCCTGCCCCCCTTTTTCAAAGGGGGGTTTTAAAGTCCCCCTTTGGCAAAGGGGGATTTAGAGGGATTTAGAGATTGCGCCTGAAGGTTGGGGCTGCCGATGCTCAAACTTGCTCTAGAGCGTTGAAGAAAAAGGCGATTTCCACCGCGGCGGTTTCCGTGGAATCGGAACCGTGGACGATGTTGGCCTCAATCTCCTTGGCGAAGTCGGCCCGGATGGTGCCGGGCGCGGCCTTGCGGTAGTCGGTGGCGCCCATCAGGTCCCGGTTCACCTGGATAGCGTTCTCCCCTTCCAGAATCAGCGCCACAATGGGGCCGGAGCTCATGAAAGTGGTTA
>CAZOCQ010000277.1:0-3318 GCA_964578335.1 uncultured Desulfobacca sp. | reverse complement strand
TGGTCCTGGTGAACGCCTCCACCCGCTTCAATGACGGGGGCGAGCTGGGGCTGGGGGCCGAGATCGGCATCAACACCTCCAAGCTGCACGCTTTCGGGCCCATGGGGCTGGAGGAACTCACCACCACCAAGTTCATCGTTTACGGAGACGGCCAGATCAGGACGTGAGCCTTCCCAATTAGATGATAATCCACTGATAGTGGGTTTATTAATTGACCCAGCAGGCGCCCTCGCCGGCAAAAGAACAGCCGAGGGCGGCTATTCCACCTTTTCCCTCTTGGAGAGGGAATTGGCATCAGAAGAATAGCAATCGCAATCAATGAGTTTGGTCAGGCGATAGGGACGTCACCATAGTTATGAATAGTTCAGCTATTGAGCCCCGGTTCCGGCTGGGCCTCTTCGGGGGGACCTTCAATCCCATCCATTTCGGCCACCTGCGGGCCGCGGAAGAGGTCTGCGAATCCCTCTCCTTAAACCGCCTCTGGTTCATCCCGGCGGCCCACCCCCCCCACAAGGAGGTGCAGGAGGTCACCCCCTTTGGGGTGCGCCTGGCCATGACCCGGCTGGCGGTGGGGGATCACCCCGTCATGGCGGTTTCCGACATCGAGGGGCGCCGCCCCGGCAAGTCTTACTCCATCGAGACCGTGCGCCTGCTGCGGGAAAAGTTCGGGCCGGGCTGGGAGCTTTACTTCATCCTGGGACTGGACGCCATGCTGGAGATCGCCACCTGGAAGGACTATGTCCAGCTCTTCCAGCTCTGTCACTTTGTGGTGTTGGACCGGCCGGGATATGACCGCCGCCATTTGGGAGATATCCTGTTGCGGCAGGTCAAACCGCCCTTTCAACCCCTGGAAGGCGAAGCCGGTTTTCAGCATCCCTCGGGGGGTAAAGTGTTATGGCAGCAGACCACCCTGATGGACATCTCCGCCACCGGCATCCGCCGCCTGGTGCGCCAGGGGCGCTCCATCCGTTACCTCTTGCCGGAGCCGGTGCGAGGATATATAATGGAAAACAGACTTTATCTATAAGGAGGGCGACACGGCGCCTTCAACCCCGCTCACCTCGGAAGCATTGGCAGAACTGGCCCTGAAAACCCTGGCGGATCATAAGGCCCTGGAGCCGGTCCTCCTGGAGGTGAAAGAGCACTGTTCCTTCGCGGATTATTTCATCATCGGCTCCGGCGCCTCCAAGCGCCAGGTGGTGGCCCTGGCGGAGCACTTGCAGGAAGAACTGGCCAAGATCAAAGCCAAGCCGCTGGGAGTGGAGGGTCTGCAGGACGGCCTCTGGGTCCTGCTGGACTATAACACCGTGATCATCCATATTTTTTACCACGAACTCCGGGCCTTCTACGATTTGGAGGGTCTGTGGGTGGAGGCCCCTAGGACCGAAGGGCCGCCGCCGCTTCACCCCTCCCTTTCCCCTGCGCCGGAAGCGCTGCCGAACCCAGACACCGAATCTGGGTCCAGCCATGAATAATTTTCTGGCTTTCCTCCGCAAACCGGCGCTCATCATCTTCTTGGCCGCCGGTCTGCTTTGGGTGCAGACCCAGCAGTCCTGGGCCTTCCTGGATGAATTTAAGCCTTTAACCGTCGAGAGGGAAAAGCAGATCGGCGAAGAGTTTCTCCTGGCTTTGCAACAACAAGTCCCTCTTATTGATGATCCCTTCCTCACCTCATATATCAACCGCCTGGGCCGAAAAATGATGGCGCAGGCGGGCCCCCAACCTTTTTACTACCGGTTTTTTATAATCAATGATCCCACCATGAATGCCTTTGCCGTGCCGGGCGGCTATATCTTTATCCATTCCGGCATGATTATGCTGGCCAATCGGGAAGGGGAATTGGCCGGAGTGATAGCCCACGAAATCGCCCACATCCATGGCCGGCACATGGCCAAGTTGATGGAGAAATCCAAACTGGCTTCGGCGGCTTCCCTGGTCGGGGCCCTGGCCTCGATTTTTCTGGGCGGCGCCCTGGCGCAACCCTTGCTGGTGGGCGTCATGGGCGGAGCGGAAAGCGCCATGCTGTCCTACAACCGGGACATGGAAGCCGAGGCGGACGCCCAGGGGTTCAAATGGCTGCTGCAGGCCGGCTATAATCCCCGGGACATGGTGAGCATGTTCAACCGGATGAATAAACAGCGCTGGCTGGAGGGAAGCAAGGTCCCCATTTACCTGCGGACTCACCCCTTCACCGATGACCGGATTGTCTCACTTTCGCACCAACTGACCATGCACCAAGGCAAGCTGCCGCCCGAAAGCGATCCCCCCAATTTTCATTACTTTGCCATTAAGTTGGAATCCATTTGCGGCAACCCCAATCAGATGTTAAGGCGCATGACCCAAGAAGCCCTCAATGAACCGAAAAATCCGTTCTACCAGTATGGCAAGGCCCTGGCCCTGGCCAAATCGGAGAAAGCCAACGAAGCCGTTACCGCCTTCCAGGAGGCTTTAAAGCTGTCCCCGGGGAACCCTTTGATTCAACAAGACCTGGCCGTCTTCTATTTCCAGCAAAACCGCTATCAGGACTCCCAGCCGCTGCTGGAACAGTTGGCGCAACGTTATCCCCAGAACGACGTGGCGCTCTATTATTTGGGCCGCATCTACCAGGAGCGCCGGCAGATTGACCGGGCCTTGCCCCTGTATGAGAAGGTCCACAAGCTGAACCCCTCCTACAGTGAAGTTTATTACAATCTGGGCACCCTTTACGGCGAGAAGAGGGAATTGGGCCCGGCCCACTATTTTTTGGGTTACCACAGCCTCAGGACCAAGGCTCTGCCCCTGGCGTTGTTTCACTTCCAAAAAGCCTTGAACAGCCTTTCTCCCGGTGACCCCCGCTACTTTGAGGTGCAGCGGCAGGTTACGCGCCTGCAAAAGATGAAGGTGAGGGTGCGCGATTGAGTTGTGGGTTGTGGGTTGTGGGTTATGGGTTATGGGTTGTGGGTTGTGGGTTGTGGGTTGTGAACAATCTTTCAGCACATCCGAAAATCGAAAACTAAAAACTATAAAAAGAGCCTTTTGTAAATTTCTTTTTCCCAGGTTATTCTCTGCGCTCTCAGTGTCTCTGCGGTGAATTCTCACTTATTTTTACCGCAGAGACGCTGAGGAAGCTGAGAATACGCAGAGAGAATTACGATAAATACACACAACTCACAACCCACAACCCACAACCTTGTTGCTGAGGTCCCTCCATGCCCATTTATGAATATCAGTGCCGGGAATGCCGCCGGGTCTCCGGTTTTCTGATCATGAACCTCAAAGAGCCTTTTACCCCGGTCTGTCCCAAATGCGGCAGCCGCGCCCTGGACCGGGTCCTGTCCC
>CAZOCQ010000276.1:0-3344 GCA_964578335.1 uncultured Desulfobacca sp. | reverse complement strand
TCAGACTTCCCGCTGCCGGTATCCTGTCGGTCTAATGCCGGGGTCCTCCATGGTCCCGATCAGGGCCATGACCATGACCTCCATTCGGCCGGGGCCGATCGTACCGGGGCCCCGGAGGAGGCCCCTTAATCGGCTTGGGGTGGTACGGTTGCCCATGGTAGCCTTTATGCCAACCAGCGCCCTGGCCGTGATGGTATTGATTATAAAACCTCTGGTCGTAACGGCGCCAGTAGTTGTGTCCCTGCCAATAGGGATAGCTGCGGGTGAAGTTATTCCAGTAAACCGGATTATTTTTATACCAGGCGTTCCATTTCGGAGCATACCAGGCTTTGGGCCTGACGATGTAAGTGGTGGGATAAGAGTAATAAGGCGCCCAGCCATGTTTGGGGCCGAAAAAGTAATAGAGGACGCCGTTCAGAAACCAGTCGCCTTTGTAATAGACCCAGGGCGTATTGGCGCCGACCCAGGGAGTGGCGTAGATATTCGCCGGTGGGCCCGGATAGGTGTAAACCTGGGCGGACGAAGGCGCCGGGGTGACCGCCAAGGCGCCCACCGCCAGCAGAATGGCGACCGCCAGCGCACTGCTCAACCTTTTCATAGTTCCTCCAGTCTGTCTCCTTTATGGTCAAGGAAGTTGGATTCAGCTCCGGGCCGGCGAGCTTACCTTTGCCGGCCCTTTTTCTGTTAGATCATTATGGGACCTTATTTGTGAAGTCCTAAATCATTTTTCTTACCTTATCCTTGAAATCCCAATCATAAGACTGGCGCCCGCTGATGCTGAACCCCGCGGCGAACGGCGGTCCGATCCCGTCTCAGGCCAGCATCTCGCTGGCCCGTTGCATGAGGACGGCGATTTCCAGGCGGTGGGGGCAGACTTGTTCCGCCCTGGAATAGTCCACTTCGGTTAAGCGCTGACGAATCTCCACGGGCAGCGCGGCGAAGGTTTGCCGGGCCAGTTCCGGTTCGCCGTAATACTGATGATACATGAGGCAGCGCATCACCTCATTTACCGGCACCGCGCCGCCCACCGCCTCCCGGCAGATGCTGCTGCAGCCGGCGCAATAGTCGGCCTGGGTCTCTGCGGCATATTGGCGCAGGGCTTCCACCTCCTCCCGGGCCAGCTTGGTTTGATCCAGGGCCGCGGCCACGTTGGCGCTCAAGATGGTCAAGTTGGGCATCTGGGAGCAGAGGCTGGCGATCTGGGGGTTCTCCCAGACGACCTTGAGCTTGGCCTGTTTGTCGGTGAAGCCCCGTTTCAGGAAGCGGTCCGTCATCTCCAATTTGGCCTCGCCGGGGGCCTTCCCCGGTCCCGGCCGGCCCGCCATGGTCTTCATGGCCACCAGGCCGATCCCGGCTTTGACGCAGGCATCAACTGCCTCCTTCATCTTGGCGGTGTTCATCACCTGGAAGTTGTAAGTCGTCATCACCGCGTCGATCCAGTCCAGCTTGGCCGCTCCCAGGAGACAGTCCTCCATATTTGTATGGGTACTGAAGCCGAAGTATTTTATTTTTCCGGCTTTTTTCATCTCCGCAGCCCAGTCCTTATGGGCCGGTTTCAGGTCGCCGATGCCGGTGATGCTGTGGATATAAAACAGGTCCACATAATCGGTCTGGAGTCTTTGCAGACACTTGCTCAGACGTTCGGTGAGGTTGCCCTCCTTGGGGACCAGCTTGGTGGTCAGGAAGACCTGTGGGCGGGCGCCGGGATTCCGGGAGAAAAAGCGCCCGAATCCCACTTCGCTCAGGTTGTTGCCGTAGGATTCGGCGGTGTCCCAGAAGGTTACGCCCCATTTCAAGGCCTGTTTGAGCAGCAGCTGGTTATTGATGGTGTCGAACATGCCGCCCAGGTTGAGGATGGAGACCTCCGCCCCGGTCTTGCCCAGCTTGCGTTTGGGCATGGCTGCGGCTTTTCCAACCGCAGTCGTCGGCTCCGGGGCGGCCAGGGCCCCCGGAACCCCTGTCGCTGCGGCGAGACCGGCTAATCCGATGGTCTTCATGAAATCCCGGCGAGTCAGGTCCGTGTCGGTGCTCTTTTGGCTCATGGTGTTCACCTCATAATTTTTCTATGCGGAAATGGTTGTCGTAGGCCGCGTCCTACGCGCCCAAAGGGTGCTTTGCATCGGTGGCACAGGCGTCTCGCCTGGGCAAACTAAATGAGCAGCCGCTCCCGGCGGGAACGGGATTCGTTTTCGGCGTACACCCGGATGGCGCGCTGGCCCGAGACCGGGCAGTCATGCTCGCACATGCCGCAACCGATGCACCTGGTGGCGTCCACGTAAGGCCGCAGCAGGCGCACCACGATATCCACCCGGCCCCCGGCGGCCGCCAGGTCCCCCCCGTCCAGGGGGCGTTCCAGGGTCAGCCGGGGGCCGGAGACCCAGGTGATGCGCCGGGGCTCGACCTCGGGCCGCCCCGCCGGGCCCAGGAAGTAATCGCCGCTGCTCAGGGTTACTGAGGTGGGGAAGGCGGCGTCCAGGATTACCTCCCCTCCCTGCACCCTGGCAGGCAGGCCCTGGCCATTCCGAGGGGCTTGGAACACGGTGCGGGTAAAGATGGCCTTGGGACTCACGGGACAGACTTCCTGGCAGACCAGGCAGGGCCGGTCCAGGGCCCAGGGCAGGCAGCGGCCCCGGTCCACGAAGGCCAGGCCAATCCGTATGGGCCCCTGGGCGGCAAACTCCCTTAGGCCATGCTTTTCCTCCAGACTGAGGGGTCGGAGGGCCGCGGTGGGGCAAACCTGGCCGCAAGCGATACAATTGAGCAGGCAGCCGCTGTGGCCGAGACGGTAGTTGACCGCCGGGGTCCAGAGGCCCTGGATGCCGGCCTCCAGCAGGGCGGGCTGGATGATGTTGCTGGGGCAGACGCGCATGCACTGGCCGCAGCGCAGGCAGCGGGCCAGGAAGCGCTCCTCGTCCAGGGCCCCGGGGGGCCGAATGAGGTGGGGGTCGCGGTCGGCCCCCGCCAGGCCGCCCACGCCCCACATGGCGGCCAGCAGCAGACCGCTCCCGCCCACGATCAGGCCGCGGCGGGACAAATCCGGCAACCCGGTCTCCCCCGCCGCCGAAGGTCGGCCGGCAAAGGTGATGCGGCCGGCGGGACAGTGGTCCAGGCAGTTGAGGCACATGACGCATTCGCCGTGAATAATGACCCCTGACGGGCGGCAGCCGCCTTCGCAGTATTCCTCGCAGATGCGGCAATCGCCGCACTTGTCCGTGGTCTTGCCGAGGCGCCAGGGGCTGAACCGGCTCAGCAGGCCGAAGAGCGCCCCCAGCGGGCAGATAAATCGGCAAAAAAACCGAGGCAGAACTAGATTCAGGGCCACCACGGTCAGGAACACCACCCCC
>CAZOCQ010000275.1:0-3390 GCA_964578335.1 uncultured Desulfobacca sp. | reverse complement strand
AAATTGATTACTTGGGCACCAGGGGGCAGAAGGTGCTCTTGATCGGGAGTAAGAAGGCCAAAGATGACCTGGAAGCGGTGCGCAGGAAGACGCCGGGCGATCTCCAGGAGCACCATCTCGGCCCCCGCGGTGGGCTCGGGCTTGAGGATGAACATAACCCTGATTTTTTCCGGCGGGCGGGTCATTTGGACAAATATTTACCATAGACGCAGAGGGGACACAAAGAAATGAGACTAAAACCAAGGCGGCGCCCAGGCGGAGCCTGGGCTAATATTGCGGTCCAAGCGGGGGGAGCTTGGGAACGAGCCATTCATGTTCCAAAGGAACACCCAAAACCATGAAAATGTAGCACCGCCGCCCTCGGCGGTGCACTACCCGGCGAGGGCGCCGGGGCTACATTTTAATAGCAGACGAGGGGATGATAGGGGCGGACCTTTTGTGTCTGCCCTTTTTAATTTCCTAAATTGACAAACGTGGCAGTTAATTATTTAATGCAACTGAATATTTTCTTAAAGGGGCAGACGTGGACGTCGAAGGTCAAGGTAAACCGGAAAAGCCCCACTACCACGGGCACCGGCTGCGCCTGCGGCAGCGCTTCCTCCGGGGCGGGGCCGGCGCCTTGCAGGATTACGAGCTCCTGGAGCTGCTGCTCACCTACGCCATCCCCCGGACCGACGTCAAGCCCCTGGCCAAACAGTTGCTGGCCCATTTCGGCTCCTTCTCCCAGGTTTTGGATGCTTCGCCGGCGGCCCTGATGGAAGTCACCGGCGTCAAGGAGGCCTCCGCCGCCCTGCTGCCCCTGGTGAAGGCCTGCGCCGCCCTCTACCTGAAGCAGGAGGTCTTGCAGCGGCCCCGCATCTCGTCCCTTTCCGCCCTGGTGGACTACTGCCGCACCAGCATGGGGGGGCTGGCCGATGAGCAGTTCCGGGTGATTTTCCTCAACAGCCAGAACGACATCATCGCCGAAGAGATCGTCCAGGAAGGGACCGTGAACCAGACCGTGGTTTACCCCCGCAAGGTCCTGGAACTGGCCCTGAAACACAAGGCCACCGGGCTCATCCTGGTGCACAACCACCCCAGCGGCAATCTGACGCCCTCGGCCGCCGACCTGGAACTGACCCGCTCCCTGGTGAAGGCGGGCCGCGCCTTGAATTTAACGGTCCACGACCACCTGATCATCAGCCGCCAGGGCTATTGCAGTTTGGCGGAGAAGAATATGCTATAGTTTTTTGGAGGAGACGCCAGGAACCGGGTTTCCGCCCCCAACCGTAAAGTGGCAAGGCGGGGCTTTCATCCCATCTCCAAGTGGAAGCTCGGGAACCGGGCGACAGGAGTTGACCCTATGCTACAGCGCTTTGACCATGTGACCATTGTGGTGCGGGATATGGCTGCGGCCAGGCAGTTTTTCAGCCATCTGGGATTTGAGCAGACCCTGACGGCGGTGATCTCGGGTGAGAGGTTTTCCCGGTACATGGGCGTTGAGGGCATCGAGGCCGAGCATGTGACGCTTAGACACGCCACGGCTTCACCCCGCATGGAAGTGCAACTGCTGAAGTATCATCACCCTGATCCTGTTGATGATCCCCATATCAGAGATTTGAGCAAGATTGGGTTCAATCACGTCTGTTTTGCGGTGGCTGACCTCGAGGCCGCGCTGGCCGACCTTAAGACCCACAGTATCGAACCCAAGACCGAAATTCTGGATTTCCATGACCGGAAACTGGTCTTCCTTCCCGGCCCGGAAGGGATTACCCTGGAATTATCTCAATGGTATTAAGGAATCCGATTGGGAAAGGAATTGCAGTTAAGGTGCAATTCTTTTATAAAAAACGGATATTGTTAACAGACCGCCCCTCATAAAGGATTCGAATTTGGAGCAAATTTCGGACGTATTGGTAATCGGTTCGGGGCTGGCCGGCCTCAGTTACGCCCTGAAGGTGGCGGATTTTGCCCGGGTCAACCTGATCACCAAGCGGGAGCTGACCGAAACCTCCACCAGCAAGGCCCAGGGGGGTATCGCCGCGGTGCTGGGGCCGGACGACCGGTTTGAATATCACATCCAGGACACCCTCACCGTGGGGGAGGGCCTGTCGCACCCGGATATCGTGGAGCTGGTGGTGCGCCAGGGGCCGGACCGGGTCAGGGAACTCATCGAACTGGGCGCCCATTTTGATCTCGGCAAGGACAACGGCTATGATTTGGGCCGGGAAGGGGGCCATTCCCGGCGGCGGGTGATTCACGCCCAGGACATGACCGGGGCCGAAGTGGAGCGCATCCTGGCGGAGAAGGTCCTGAGCCACCCCAATATCCGGGTCTTCGAACACCACATGGGGGTCAACCTCATCACCTTAGAAAGGGTGGTGCGCCAGGGGCGGGAAGTTACCGAGTCGGAGCGCACCTGCCTGGGGGCCTATGTGCTCAACAAGGAGACCGGCCAGGTGGAGACCTTTCTGGCCCGCATCACCCTGCTGGCCACGGGCGGAGTCGGCAAGGTTTACCTCTACACCAGCAATCCCGACATCGCCACCGGCGACGGGGTGGCCATGGCCTACCGGGCCGGGGCCTTGATCGGCAACATGGAGTTCGTGCAGTTCCATCCCACCTGCCTCTACCACCCGGCGGCCAAGAACTTCCTGATCTCGGAGGCCCTGCGGGGCGAAGGGGCTGTGCTCATGGACCACCTCGGGCGCCCCTTCATGGAGAAGTACCATCCCCTGAAAGACCTGGCGCCCCGGGACACGGTGGCCCGGGCCATTGACCAGGAAATGAAGAAAACCGGCGCCGACTGCGTCTATCTGGATATCAGCCGCAAGCCGGCGGATTTTGTCCGCAGCCGCTTCCCCAACATCTATCAGAAGTGCCTGGAATTCGGCATTGACATCACCAAAGAGCCCATGCCGGTGGTGCCCGCGGCCCACTATATGTGCGGCGGGGTGGTGACCGACGCCTGGGGCCGCACCACCATCACCAACCTTTTTGCGGTGGGGGAGGTCTCCATGACCGGCCTGCACGGGGCCAACCGCCTGGCCAGCAACTCCCTGCTGGAGGCCCTGGTCTTTTCCCACCAGGCCGCCCAGGTGGCCCGGGAGACCCTGCCCGACCTGCTGGCCAAGCCGGCGATTCCGGTGGCGGCCTGGAACACCTACGGCGCCAGGGACAGCGAGGAAGGCGTGGTGGTCTCCCACAGTTGGGATGAAATCCGGCGCTTTATGTGGAACTACGTGGGCATCGTCCGCAGCGACAGCCGCCTGCTTCATGCCCAGGCCCGCATTGAACTGGTGCTGAAGGAGATCAACGATTATTACTGGAAATTCCTGCTCACCAGCGATCTGCTGGAACTGCGCAACATCGCATACGTGGCCGACCTGATCATCCGCATGGCCCTCCGGC
>CAZOCQ010000274.1:0-3433 GCA_964578335.1 uncultured Desulfobacca sp. | reverse complement strand
CAGGTTTGGCGGGCACAGAGGCCCGCCCTACCAATTCTTTTCATGCTTTGCGGGTGGGCCTCATAGGCCCATGAGAAACTGCTTCGAAAACTTCCCTGTCTTTGGTGGGCGACAGCCCCAGACTCTTCCCCCGCGATCGAAGTCTAGACTTTATTTTCCTCCTGGACCCGAACTTCCCCGCCAGTCCCCGTTCTTGAGACGCCGGACGCGGCCCGGCCCCCTTTCAAGGTTCCGCGGGGAAGGCCCCCTCCGCCTCCTCCCCCGGAACCGCCCGTTTCTGGTAAAAGAGCTGCAAACGCCGCCTGATCTTCAGCCCTTCCGCACCCAGGCTGACCAGGATGCGCTCCGTTAATGGGGACCATTCCGTCTGCCAGATTTTCTCGGTGCGCTTGTTGCGTTTCATCTAATTCCCCAGCCTTTGAACTTTCCTCCTTTTTATTTCAAATTTAATGCCAGGATGTCTATGGATAACAATTGCTTTAATAAACTTCTTTAAGATGTGGAGCAGGCCCCTGCTCTTTAAGGATCAGCCGGGGGCGGCTTTTCTGGACAAACATTTCAGAACGGTCAACCGCTCGGAATCATTTGTCTTCATTGACTACTGACTACTGGGGTGGGTGGCAACACCAGGGGGCAGCCTAAAGCGCCGCCCCCATTTTCGGCGGGAAAATCTGCGCCTTATTCCAGGGCCAGGGCCAGAAAATTCTGCATCAAGCGGCGAAACTCCTGCCCCATTGCAGCCTCCCGGGCCTTGGCCGCAGCGATGATGGCCGCCGGATCGGCCCCGGAGCCGCTCAGGGCCCAGGCCGCATCAAACTTCAGCCATTTCTCCACGTCAGCCGGGCCGGCGTGGTTGTCGAACTGCATCCCCACCACCTTGGGATTGCCCCGGAGCCCCAGGGCCTCCACCGGCGCCGCGGCGGATTGGGCCAGGAGTTCGATCTCGGCGGGCAACGGCGGCAACACCCCCTGGCCGTGCCACTTAAAGAGTTCCGGCCGTTTCGGCCAGCCCTGAAAAACCGGATGCGCCAGGCCCGCCGGAGTCATTTCCCCGGTGATGAAACCCACTGACTTTTTCGGCAAGGCCCCCACCCGGCAGCCCAGGACATGGCCCAGGAGCTGGTGTCCCAGGCAGAATCCCAGGTAGGCCAGACCGCCGTCCATGGCTTGCCGGATGGCCGCCTTCAACGGCCCCAGATAGGGAAATTGCTCTTCTTCATCCACATTGGGGGCCCCCCCCAGGACGATGAGTCCGGCAAACCCGGTAACCGCAGGCATAGGCTGTCGCCAGGCTTCCAGGATTTGATAAGCCGCCCCGGCCTCCTGCAAAGCCGCCAGCAGGTGCTGGCCGGGGCCTTCCCAATCCATGTGCTGCACCACCAAAAAGCTTTTCCCGCTCATCTTCAACCCCATGATCCTTTCCCCATAATCAACCGAGGGCGGCGCCTCCGGCTCCAAAAGATTATAGCCTTTTCCCCCGGACCGGGGTAGATTTTACTGGGCGCTCACCTCGGCGCCATTCGGTGAAAATTTCTTCCAGGGAAAATGCAGGGGAACCGTGCAATGAGTGCAGTTTGGCAGGAGAGCGGCGGCCTCGGTTTCTACCAAAGTCCTTTACTGGCCGCCTTCCCGGAGGTGAGGCACGCCTTTTTTACCCGGCGCGGGGGGGTAAGTCCCGGCCCTTACGACAGCCTGAACCTCAGCTTCGCCGTGGGGGACCGCGCCGCCGCGGTGGCGGAGAACCGCCGCCTGGTCCAACAGGCCCTGGGACTGGCGGTCCTGGCCGGCGCCCGCCAGGTGCACGGCAGCCGGGAGGCGGTGGTGAGCCTGAACCCGAATGACCCCGCCGCGGAACTGGAGGCCGCCGATATCCTGCTCACCGATCAGACAGGGGTTGGCCTGCTGGTCAAGCAGGCGGATTGTCAGGCCGTGGTCCTTTTTGACCCGGGCCGCCGGGTGCTGGCCAATGTCCATTGCGGCTGGCGCGGCCAGGTGCAGAACGTCCTGGGCGCCGCGGTGGCCCAACTCCAGGCCAGATTCGGCTGCCGGCCGGCGGACCTGTACGCCGCCATCAGTCCCAGCCTGGGGCCCTGCTGCGCCGAGTTTCGCCACTTCCGCCGGGAATTCCCGCCGGAATTATGGTCTTACCAGGTGCGGCCCCATTACTTCGACCTCTGGCGCCTCAGCCTCGACCATCTGCTGGCTGCCGGCCTCCGGGCCAGCCGGCTTGATCTCTCCGGGATTTGCACCAGGTGCCGGGCCGACGAGTTTTTCTCCTACCGTCGGGACCGAATCACCGGCCGCCAGGGCACAGTCATCGCCCTGAAATAATGCGGCGGGGCGGCAGCCGGCGCCTCACCGGCGTATCAGCCGCCTCCCCGCTGGCCCCTCAGCATTACCAGCCGATTATCGCACCCGGCAGGTTGCTTAGGAGGCTTCCTTCTTGCCAAACTTATCCTTCAGATCCTTCACCGTCTTTTTAGTGTACTCCGTGGCCTGCTCCACCTGTTGAGGATACTTGTAGCCTACGTAAACCCCGAGGGCAAAACCCAAAATCAATAGCAACATAAGTTCTTCCTTTCCGTCGAAGTCAATCCGGCGCTTATGGCGCCTTGGGATGTTAGCGTAATGGTCAGTTTTCCTGTCCTTGCAGGGCGGCCAGGGCCTCACGGCCTATCTGGGCCACCGTGGTCCGTTGCAACTCCCCCCGGTCATAGATGGTCACCGGACGGTCATCATTCAACAACCCCTGGATTACTGGGGCGGCCTCAGTATACCTCGCCTTGCCCAGGGTCCAGGCCGCCAGGGCCTTTACCTGGGCCTCAGCGCTTGTGAGAAAAAGCACGATCATGGGCAAAACTTCATCCAGCCGCTCCGGCGCAACTTCAGCCAGCCGACCGACCCCCCAGAGCATGGGGGTCCGGGAGAACTCCTCTTCCAAAAAACCGCAGAACATGGGGATAATCTCCTGCACCAGGGAGAGCTGGCGCCTGCCGATCTCCCCCAGCGCCGCGGCCGCGCCCCAGCCGAAGCTGCCGGAGTCCTCGTTCAGCAGCCACAGCAGGCGGGTGATGAGTTTCCGCACCTGTTCGGGCTGCGCCCCGGCCACGTAACCCAGGCCTTCCAAGGCCCGCCAATGCAAGAGGTCTTCGGGATCGTAGAGAAATTGCAGGAGCATCTCCCCGACGCGGTGATCAGCGCCGGCCAACTCCACCAAGGCGGCAAAGTCCGCCTCCCGCAGTAGTCCCGCCATCTCCTCTCTTAGAGCACGTCGGCTTTTCAAATTATCTCTTGAGTTTTTTCAGTTTAACCGGGTTTAGCCATTTCGGCCCAGGGCCTTAAAACGGAATATCGTCTTCCGGCGCGCCGCCCTCCGGCGGGCCAAAGGATGGCTCCGGTTCCTGGGCCCGGTTGCCGGGGCCTGCGCCTCCCA
>CAZOCQ010000273.1:0-3444 GCA_964578335.1 uncultured Desulfobacca sp. | reverse complement strand
GATCCTGGTGGTGCGGGAGACGCCGCTGAGCCTGATTCATCTGAAAAACCTGGTGCGGGTGGCGGAGGCCGGGGCTACCGTGATGCCGGCCTGTCCGGGCTTTTACCACCGGCCCGCCGATCTTACCGAACTGGCCCGGCAATTCGCCGGGCGTATTTTGGACCACCTGGGGCTGGAACATCAACTGGGGCCGCGGTGGGGAGAGAATTAAAGAATGATTCACCACAGAGGCACGGAGGACACAGAGATTAATTATCCAAATTCCTCTGTGCCCCTCTGTGCCCTCTGTGCCTCTGTGGTGATCTTTTAAGGATGATTATGCCGCAAGTATTACGCCATATCTGGGAACTGCTGGAGATGATCAAGATCGGCCACAGCGTCCTGGCCCTGCCCTTTGCCTTTATGGGGGCCATGTTGGCGGCCCGGGGCCTGCCCGACGGCCGGACCTGTTTTTATATTTTACTCGCCATGGTGGGGGCCCGGACCGCGGCCATGGCCTTCAACCGCCTGGCCGACGCCCCCTTTGACGCCTTGAACCCCCGCACCGCCGACCGGGCCCTGCCCGCCGGCCGGGTTAGTCCCAGGGCAACATTCATGCTGACCGCAATCGGCGCCGCGGTCTTTATCGGCGCCGCCTCCCAGCTCAACCGGCTCTGTTTTCTGCTGTCGCCCCTGGCCCTGCTGGTGATCCTGGGCTATTCCCTCACCAAGCGCTTCACCGCCCTCTCCCACCTGGTCCTGGGCTTGAGCCTCGGTCTGGCCCCCATCGGCGGCTGGCTGGCGGTGCGGGGAGACCTGGGCCTGCCGGTGCTGGTCCTGGCCCTGGCGGTGATCTTCTGGGTGGCGGGATTCGATGTCCTTTATGCCCTCCAGGACGAGGAATTCGACCGGACCCAGGGGCTCTTCTCCCTGCCGGCCCGGCTGGGCGCCGCCCGGTCCCGCCGTCTGGCCAGCGCCTTTCATCTGCTGGCGGCCGCCCTCTTCGCCCTCACCGGCCTGCTGGCCGGCCTGGGGAGCGTCTATGCCGGAGCGGTAATTTTCAGCGCCCTGCTGCTGCTCTACCAGCACCTCCGCCTCTCCTGCCGGGAGCCCCTGCGCCTGCCCCCCGCCTTCTTCTCCCTCAACGGCCTGGTGGGCCTGGGTCTGGCCCTGGCCACCTGGGTCAGCCTGTCTTTCTGAGCAGCCCGCCAGATTGCCGGGCAGGGAGCATCCTGAGTCAGGAAGGCGGGATGCGCTTCGCTTTCCCGCCCTACGGGCTGCACCCGGGGCGAACCCAAGGTTCGCCCTTACGAAAAAATCGTCTGATGGCGGAAATAAACGGGGAATCGGAGAATTTACGGCGGCCATGGGCCGCCCTGTAATTTTGAACTTGTGCCCATTGTCTCTTGGGGGGCAAAGATGATATGGTAACAAAATTGCACTCAGCGGGCAGCGTCATTCCAGAACTTCGGGAACACTCTGAATTTGTTTTTCCAGCAGCTCCTTAACGGTCTCACCACCGGCAGCGCCTACGCCCTTATCGCCCTGGGGTACACCATGATCTACGGCATCCTGGGCCTGATCAACTTCGCCCAGGGTGAGATTTACATGTTCGGGGCCTTTGTCACCGTGTTGCTGCTGGCCACCGGCCAGGTCAATTTTTTCCTGGCCTTTGCCGGCGGCATGGCCGCGGCCGCGGTGTTGGGGGTGGCCTTGGAGAGGGTCGCCTTCCGGCCTTTGCGGGGTTCACACCCATTGGTGCCCCTGATCAGCGCCATCGGCGCCTCCATCTTCCTGCAAAGCCTGGCCCTGCTGCTCTTCGGGCCCAATGACCGGCCTTTCCCCATCCAGTTTGATTTCAGCAGCGTCCAGCTCGCCGGGGTGCAAGTGTCCACCATCCAGGTGGCCATCCTGGGTTCGGCCCTGGTGCTCATGGCCCTGTTGGTGCTCTTTGTGCGCTACACCCGCTACGGCAAGGCCATCGTGGCCTGCGCCCTGGACCGGGACACCGCCCGCCTCATGGGCATCAACGTGGACCGCATGGTGGCGTTGACCTTCCTGATCGGCTCGGCCCTGAGCGGCGCCGCCGGGGTGATGATGGCCATCTATTACAACGCCACCTACCCCCGCATGGGGTTGCTGCCGGGGCTCAAGGCCTTCAGCGCCGCCATCCTGGGGGGCGTGGGCAACATCCCCGGGGCCATCCTGGGGGGTCTGCTCCTGGGGGTGGCCGAAAGCCTGGGGGCGGCCTATATCTCTTCGGGCTACAAGGACGCCATCGCCTTCGCCATTTTGATCCTGGTGCTGCTCATCCGGCCCCAGGGAATTTTGCGGGGCAAGGGAGATTGAAGACAGCTTTCAGCTTTTAGCTATTCGCTTTTGGCTTTTGGCTTTTGGCTTTTGGCTTTTGGCTTTAGAAATTCAGAGATCAGGGTGGGAGGGAGTAAGAAAAAGCTAAAAGCCAACAGCTAATAGCCAATAGCCCGTAAACATCGTGACCTTATGATACGTAATGAATTTATCAACAATTAATAATCTGCCAAAGAAATTATCGCGATGACCGCCTATCTCCTGCACCTGGCCGTGCTGGCCGGGATTTACATCATCCTGACGGTGAGCCTCAACCTCATCATCGGCTACGCCGGCCAGGTCTCCCTGGGCCACGCCGCGTTTTACGGCATCGGCGGCTACGCCTCCGCCCTGCTGGCCCTGAACTGGCACTGGCCCTTTCCGCTGGCGGCCCTGGGCGCCCTGCTGGCCGCCGGGGCCTGTGGCCTGGCCCTGGGCCTGCCCACGCTGCGGCTCAAAGAAGATTACCTGGCCATCGTCACCCTCGGGTTCGGGGTCATCATGGACATGGTCTTCCTCAATTTGGAGATCACCGGCGGC
The DNA here is from genome assembly GCA_964578335.1 of uncultured Desulfobacca sp. Lineage (GTDB taxonomy): Bacteria > Desulfobacterota > Desulfobaccia > Desulfobaccales > 0-14-0-80-60-11 > JAPLJC01. The sequence goes on along the minus strand of CAZOCQ010000273.1, from coordinate 576 downwards.
CCCGACGGTCTGGCCGGCATCCCCTCCCCTACCCTGTTCGGCCAGAGCTTCCGCTCCGCCGGCTATTACCTGATTATCGTGACCCTGGCGGTGCTTCTGGTGCTGCTGCTGACCTGGCGCCTGGTGCAGTCTTATCACGGCCGGGCCCTGCGGGCCATCCGGGACCATGAGGCCACCGCCCAGGTCATGGGCATCAACACCCCGGCCTACAAGGTGGTCATCTTCACCCTGGCCGCGGCCCTGGCCGGCCTGGCCGGGTCCCTGTACGCCCACTACATCACCTTCATCAACCCCGAGTCCTTCGGCCTGCACACCTCCATCCTGATCCTCTGCATGGTGGTGCTGGGGGGCATGGGCTCCATTCCCGGCTCGGTGGCCGGGGCCATAATCCTCACCGCCCTGCCGGAGGTGCTGCGGGAGTTCAAGGATTACCAGGACCTGGTTTACGGCGCCATGCTGGTGGGCCTGTTGATTCTGCGGCCGGAGGGCATTATGGGGAAGGGTAAATTAAGCCTGAAGTTTTTGCAGCGGGAGGGGTGAGTAAGTAGCCAGTAGCCAGAAGTCAATTGCCAGAGC
>CAZOCQ010000272.1:0-3447 GCA_964578335.1 uncultured Desulfobacca sp. | reverse complement strand
GAGGCGTCCCAGACCTTGGCCGTCTGATCCAAACTGCCGGTGAGAATCCGCCGGCCATCCGGGGAAAAGACCGCGGAGTAGATCCAAGCACCGTGGCCTTTGAGGGTGAGGCGTTCCTGACCACTCGAGGCGTCCCAAACCTTGGTCGTCTGATCGCCACTGCCGGTGAGCATCCACTGGCCATCCGGGGAGAAGGCCACGGACTTGACCGAATCGCTATGGCCTTTGAGGGTGAGGCGTTCCTGACCACTCGAGGCGTCCCAAACCTTGGCCGTCTGATCCCAACTGCCGGTGAGAATCCGCTGGCCATCCGGGGAGAAGACCGCGGACGGGATCGGAGCGCCATGGCCTTTGAGGGTGAGGAGTTCCTGGCCGCTCGAGGCGTCCCAGACCTTGGCCGTCTGATCCAAACTGCCGGTGAGAATCCGCCGGCCATCCGGGGAAAAGACCGCGGAGTAGATCCAAGCACCGTGGCCTTTGAGGGTGAGGCGTTCCTGACCACTCGAGGCGTCCCAAACCTTGGTCGTCTGATCGCCACTGCCGGTGAGCATCCACTGGCCATCCGGGGAGAAGGCCACGGACTTGACCGAATCGCTATGGCCTTTGAGGGTGAGGCGCTCCTGGCCGCTCGAGGCGTCCCAGACCTTGGCTGTCCCGTCGGCGCTGCCGGTGAGAATCCATTGGCCATCCGGGGAGAAGGCCACCGAAAGGACCAGGCCAATATGTCCGCGCAGCGTTTTGAGTTCGAGGTGGGTCTGGCGCTGCCAAAAATACCATTCAAAGCCGCGGTCCGGGTAGTTGGCGGTTTCCTCGAGCAACTGGCGCACCCGCCCCACATTGTTTTGTTCCCAGGCTAGCTGCGCCAGGTTCAAGTTGGCCGTGTAGAGCGACCGTTGCGCCATCTGCTCGCTGGCTTCGGTCCGGGCGCGTTCCTCGTCGGCCCGTTGGCGCGCCTCCTCCGCGAGCTTCCGTGCCTCGATGGCCTTGTTTCGCTCCGCCACCGCCGCCGCACGCTCGCGCGCCTCCGCCCGGCGTGCCTCCTCGGCAGCATTGCGTTGTCGCATGGCCACTGAGGTCTGCCAAAGGCTCGTTCCCAAACCCAGCACCAACGCCATCACCACGGCGGCGGCCGCCGTGAAGACGACCTTGTTCCGACGAAACGCCTTCTGGAGCCGATAGGCGGTCGAGGGCGGCCGGGCGACCACCGGCTCGTTGTTCAAGTAGCGTTTCAGGTCCGCCGCCAGCCCGTTGGCCGTCTCGTAACGGCGGGCGCGGTCCTTCTCCAGGCACTTCATCACGATCCAGTCCAAGTCGCCCTTGAGCTGGTGGATCAGCTTGGGTGGGTCCGCTCCGCGCCGCTGGGCCGTGGTGGTCAGGTCCTTGCCCGGCAAGGTCGCCAGCTTCGTGCTCGGCCGCACCGGCTCCTTTTCCCGGATGGTCTTCCGCATCGCGTCGATGCTTTGCGACATCAGTTCCTTCGCATCGAACGGCGTCTTGCCCGTCAGCAGTTCGTAGAGCAGCACGCCCAAGCTGTAGATGTCCGAGCGCGTGTCCACGTCCAGCCCGCTCATCTCCGCCTGCTCCGGACTCATGTAGGCCGGCGTCCCGATGAACTGGTGCAACTGCGTATAGACCGTCGCGTCCGTCAGCCGCCCTTCCGTCGCCTTGGCGATGCCGAAGTCAATCACCTTCGGCACCGGCACGCCGTCGTGCAGGGTGACGAGAATGTTCGACGGCTTGATGTCGCGGTGGATGATCCCCTTCTGGTGCGCGTGCTGGATGGCCTGGCAAACCTTGATGAACAGCTCGAGCCGTTCCTTGGTGCTGAGCTGGGCCTGGTCGCAGTAGTCGGTGATTTTGATTCCCCGCACCAGTTCAAGACGCTCCCGCGTTGGCTGAGACTGCTCTCCGTCATGCCGGCATCGAGCACCTTGGCGATGTTCGGATGATCCATCATCGCCAGCGCCTGCCGCTCCGCCTCGAACCGCGCGACGACCTGCTTGGTGTCCATGCCCAGCTTGATGACCTTGAGCGCCACCCGCCGTCGCACCGGTTCGGTCTGCTCGGCCACATACACCACCCCGCAGCCGCCCTCGCCGATCTTTTCCAGTAGCTTGTAGCGGCCGATGGTCTGGCCCACGGCGTCGTCCGCCGGCTCATCGGTGAACCGGAGGCCGGACTCGGCCCGGGGCGCGTCGGCCGGCGCGTCCAGGAGCACTGCGGGGTGCTCGTGCGCCGCCAGCAGGGCCTCGAGCCGGGCACGCAGGGCGGGGTCGCCGTGGCAGGCGCCGTCGAGAAACGCGGCGCGCTCGGCGGGCGGCCGCTCGAGGGCAGCGGCAAACAGGGCGGCTTCCCGTTGCGCGTCTGCGGCGGAAGACGGGGCTTTCGGGTTCATACGCTCGAACATGCGTCAGCGGCGGCTGAAAAGTATGTCAGCGGCTAGAAAAACCGGGTGTCCCCGGACAGTTCGACGGTGAGCCAGGCGCGGGCGTAGGCCCACCATTGCTTGGCCGTGGGCACGGCGATGCCCAGGGCTTCGGCCGCTTCTTCGAAGGTCATGCCGACGAAGTAACGCAGCTTGACGAGTTCGGCCTTGCGCGGATCGAGGGCGGCGAATTTCTCGAGCACCTCGTGGACGGCGAGCAGCCGGGTGTCGTCGGCGGCCGGCTGCGGAATTTCGATCGCCTCCACGTCCTCGGGTTGGGCGCCGCCGCCGCGTTTGGCGGCCAGCCGGCGCCGGGCGCGCTCGATCAGGATGCGGCGCATGGCCTCGGCGGCGGCGCCGAAGAAGTGGGCGCGGTTCGCGAACGCCGGCGCGTCCTGGCCCCCCAGTCGCAGCCAGGCTTCGTGAACGAGCGCCGTGGGTTGCAGCGTGTGGCCGGGTGGCTCGGCCGCCATTTTCTGCCGGGCCAGGCGGCGCAGTTCATCATAGACCGCCGGCAACAGTTCGCGCGCGGCCAGCGCGTCGCCGGCCTGGACGCTTCGAGGAGGCGGGCGGTGTTGGGCATGGCAATCCGGGCTCGCCCCGAAAGTAGCACCCCGCGGCGGTCTGGCGAGTCGCGGACGCGCGATTTGCGGGGCTGGGCGCGGTGACGGCTGACGGCCGGCAAAACCCCGACGCACCGGAGGAGAAGTTCCGGGCGCCAACGGCCAGGGCCGTCCCACCCGAAAACCTGAATTGCCCGGGGAACGCCCGCGCTGGCCAGCCGGCCGGCCGGCCAGCCCTGCGGGCGGGTTGTCGCGCCCGCGCGCCAAACACCCTGGCTCGGTGGATCCCCCACTCGAACAGAACACCGCGCCATCCGGTGCAGGACACGAGCCGTATCCCGCGACACCCACGGGCGGGTGTGCTCCCCGATCCGGTGTTCCGCTTTCCACCGCCACAAGAGGCGTGCGCCCCCTCGAAGCCGGGCAAGGAATGTTCGCCCCGCGGGGTCAGTGCCGGCA
>CAZOCQ010000271.1:0-3489 GCA_964578335.1 uncultured Desulfobacca sp. | reverse complement strand
GCCTGCTCCACATTTCTTTCCAGCCGGCCCTGGGGTAGGGGGCGGTGTCGCCCCCTACCTGGCGGGCGGACCGCCCTCAGCAAGCCATTGATCATTTTTAGGTTCTAACTATCCCCTATCCACTGCTCATACCAAGTTGCTTTCAAACAGGTAATTTCTCGTGGCACAGATTGCTGATGCCCAAGCGCAGGCTGAAGCCTGCGGCTACATTTTATTACCTTTATGATCGCAACTTGGTATCACTGCTCACTGCTCACCGCCCTCCTCTCTTCCTTTTCCCGAAACGTTAAGATAAAATACCTGTATGACGCAGCGAGAGGCAGCATTAGCGGGGCGGACAACCCCGGAAATGGAACACGCGGCCCGGCGGGAAGGGTTGGCGCCGGAGGTCATCCGCGACGGCCTGGCTAAAGGCACTTTGGTGGTCCCCGCTAATCCTGGGCATCGGGGCCTGGAGCCGGTGGCCATCGGCGCCGGGGTGCGGGTCAAGATCAACGCCAATATCGGCACTTCGCCCCACGGCGTCAACCTGGAAAAAGAGCAGGCCAAGCTGGCCGCGGCCCTGGAATACGGGGCCGACGCGGTCATGGACCTGTCCACCGGCGGCGACCTGGACGCCATCCGCCGGACCCTGCTGGCCCGCTGCTCGGCGCCCTTCGGCACCGTGCCCATCTACCAGCTCATGACCGAGGCGCAAAGCCTGGAGGATGTCAAGGGTGACGACCTGCTGGAGATGGTGCGCCACCACGCCCGCCAGGGAGTGGACTTCGTCACGGTGCACTGCGGCGTCACCCGGGCCGCCCTGCCCCTGCTGAAAAAGCGGGTCACCGGGGTGGTCTCCCGGGGCGGCGCCTTCCTCACCGCCTGGATGCGCCGCTTCCAGCGGGAAAATCCTTTGTACGAGAAATACGACCAACTCCTGGAGATCGCCCGGCAGCACGACGTCACCCTGTCCCTGGGGGACGGCCTGCGCCCCGGCTGCCTGGCCGACGCCACCGACAAGGCCCAACTCCACGAACTAAAGATATTGGGCGACCTCACCAAACGAGCCTGGGCTGCCGGCGTCCAGGTGATGGTGGAAGGTCCGGGGCACCTGCCGCTGCAACACATCAAGAAAAACGTCCGCCTCCAGCAGAAATACTGTGGCAACGCCCCCTTTTACGTCCTGGGGCCCCTGGTCACCGACGTGGCTTCGGGTTACGACCACATCGCCGGGGCCATCGGCGGGGCCTTGGCCGCCACTGAAGGCGCCTCGTTCCTGTGCTATGTCACCCCGGCGGAGCACCTGAAACTGCCGGAGGTGGAGGACGTCATTGACGGGGTGGTGGCCTCCCGCATCGCCGCCCACGCCGCGGACCTGGCCCTGGGCCGCCCCGGCGCCGCCGACTGGGACCTGGCCATGTCAAAGGCCCGCCGGGCCCTGGACTGGGACACCCAGCTCAAGCTCTCCATCAACCCGGTCAAGGCCCGGCGCTACCGGGAGCAGAGCCAGGCTAAGGAAGACCAGTGCACCATGTGCGGCCGCTTCTGCGCCATGAAGGTCTTCGACGACCGCTTCGAAGGCTGACACCGGCACAGGTAGTTAAATAATCGGCCGGCGCCTCTTGAAATTCATCATAATTTTACCCCTTCCTAACCATTTCCTAACAAATAGGCAGTAAGTTTAGCACGAGCCGTTTCAATACTCAGACGCGCGCCGAGTCTTGAAATGGCAGGCAGACATCTTCTACCATTTCAAGGAGTGCGAACATGCGCAGGTCATTGTGGTGGTTGGCAGCCCTGGTTGCCGTCTTCTCCATGGTCAGCCTGGTCCAGGCGGAGTCCATGTCCTTCAACGGGGCCGGGGCTTCCTTCCCTTACCCGATTTATTCACAGTGGGCCCACAAATATAACCAGACCACCGGGGTCAAGATGAATTATCAATCCATCGGCTCCGGTGGCGGCATTGCCCAGATTAAAGCGAAAACCGTGGATTTCGGCGCCTCGGATGAACCCTTGAAACCGGAAGCCTTGGCCCAAGCGGGCCTGGTCCAGTTTCCCATGGTTATCGGCGGCGTGGTGCCGGTGGTGAACGTGCCCGGTATCGGTCCTGGCGCCTTGAAGCTGAGCGGGGAGTTGCTGGCGGACATTTTCCTCGGTAAGGTCAAGAAATGGGACGACGCGGCCATTAAGAAGCTCAACCCCGAGCTCAAGCTGCCCTCCCAGGCCATCACCGTGGTGCACCGCACCGATGGTTCCGGAACCACCTTCATCTTCACCAGCTACCTGGCTATGGTCTCAAAGGACTGGAAGGAAAAGGTCGGCGCCGGCAAAGCGGTGAATTGGCCCGCGCCCAACAGCGTCGGCGGCAAGGGCAACGAGGGCGTAGCCGGCCAGGTGAAAGTGGTGCCCGGCTCCATCGGCTATGTCGAATATGCCTACGCGGTGCAGAATAAAATGGCCTATTCCCAACTGCAAAATAAGGCCGGCAAATTCCTGAAGCCCAGTATCGAGGCCTTCCAGGCCGCGGCCGGCAACGCCGACTGGAAAAATGCCCCCGGCTATTACCTGATGCTCAACAATGAGCCGGGGGATCAGAGCTGGCCCATCGCCGGCGCCACTTACATCCTGGTGCATAATGAGCAGGCAGACCCCGCTAAAGCGGCCGCCATGTTAAAATACTTCGACTGGTGCTATAAACATGGCGGCGAGATGGCGGCCAAACTCGACTACGTGCCCCTGCCCCAAAACGTGGTGGAGATGGTGGAAGCCACCTGGGCCAAAGAGATCAAGGCCGGCGGCAAGCCGCTGTGGCCGGTAAAGCCGTAGGGTGCGTCCCACGCACCAATATGGTGCTGAAAGTGTAGCCCCGGCGCCCTCGCCGGGAAATGCACCGCCGAGGGCGGCGGTGCCACATTTCTCGCTCGTTCCAAAGTGCAACTTGGGAACGAGAAAAACCGGATCAAGTTTCCATGCCAACGGCGACCGAAACCGTACAACCGATAAGCGCCCGGCGAACCACCGCCAAAGGCGACAGGATCTTTCGGTGGTTCACCATCCTCAGCGCCTTAATGATCCCGCTACTGATGGCCGGCATCTTTTTCGCCCTGCTGGAAGAATCCCTGCCGGCCATCAAACGCTTCGGCTTCGGTTTCCTGACCTCCCAGCAGTGGAACCCGGTCACCGAAAATTTCGGGGCCCTCAGCAGCATCTACGGCACCATCGTCTCCACCCTGATCGCCATGTTCATTGCGGTGCCGCTGAGCATCGCCCTGGCCCTGTTCCTGGTGGAGCTGGCCCCGCCCCGCCTGAGCCGGGTGGTGAGCACCATTATCGAGTTGTTGGCCGCCATCCCCAGCATCATCTATGGCATGTGGGGCATGTTCATCTTTGCGCCGTTTATGGCCAACTACATCCAGCCGTTTCTGGGAGAAACCCTGGGCTGGCTGCCGCTCTTTCAAGGCCCCCCCATGGGCATCGGCATGCTCACCGCCGGCATCATCCTGGCCT
>CAZOCQ010000270.1:0-3492 GCA_964578335.1 uncultured Desulfobacca sp. | reverse complement strand
CAAGCGTTCTTTATTCGGACCCAGCAGGGCGGCCAGGAGCCCCCGGGACCGCCACCGGCCCCACCAGGTAGGTGTCAACGGCAGGTTGACTGCTCCCTGGATATGACCGGCCAGGTATTCTCCTGGCGGGCGGGTATCTACCAGCAACAGGCTCTGGGGGTCTTTCAGGTAGCGGTCCGCCATCTCCTTGGTGGTGATGAGTCGATAACCGCCTCTTTCCGCCGCGGCCATGACCTCGTCCCAACTAACCTCTCTAGGGGCAGGAGCATGGCAACGCCGCCACCACAGCACCCCCAGCAGCACGGCGGATGTTATTACCAGTAAGGCCACGTAGAAGACCATCATGTCTTACCCTTCCCTTGCGACACCCTCCAGGTCAGCCAGTAGCCGCTCTAAATCCAGGCTATATTTGCCAGCCACATCCGATAAGGAATCGAAAAGCGCCTGGCAGCAGAGGCAGACCCCCGCCGCAGCATCATATTTCCGGAAAACTTCCTCCGTTTGCCGGTACTGGCAAATAACCTCCAGAACCGTCATTTCCGAGGTTATCCGGCGCATCTCGATACCAGTGTCGCACTCAGGTTAACGGAATCGCTTTATCCGCTAACTGCATGTGGGTGACGATATCCAGCATGTTGGTGGTATCGCCTGCCTGTTTCTGCTCCATCAGGTTGAAATGATTGAGACAGGTGCCGCACACCAAGACCATGACACCGCCAAGTTCCAACTCCTGAAGGCTCGACAGGACCTCGGAACCCTTAACCGCGAATTTTACTCCGGCGTTGACCAGCACCAGACACCAGAGCTCTTTCCTCATTTCCTTCAGGGTGCCGATGAAATTGACCAGGAGTTTGCGGCCTAGGTCATCATCCCCAGTCCCCAATCGGTCGGTGCCGATGAGCACCAAGATCTTTTGGCCAGGAGTTTGCTCTGGGGCGATGACGGGGCCAGCGTCTGCCGGCGTTGGCCCCCGTTGGCCGATCACGGCAAAGTCCCCGCCTTGCTCTGTCACCTGGACCTCGTAGCCTGAACGCTGGAGGAACCGGCCGACGTTTTCCCGGGCCGCGGCATTGTCCACCAGGACGGTGAGCTTCTCCACGCCTCCTGTGTCAATGATCTCCTTGGTTTTGATAACCGGGTTCGGGCAGGCGAGCCTCCGACAATCAAGCTCTTTTTCAGCCATGGGTAGATGCTCTCCTTGCGATAAAAGTTTCTGAGGTGACAGATTCAGCGCCAGGACAGGCCACAGCGGTCGGCTGACCGGGGGTGCAATTGCAGCCGTTGGTTTCCCAGCCCAGGGCCTCCCAAAGGCCGGGCGTCTCCCGGCAGATGGCCGGTTGCCAGCCCAGCCAGCCAGCCATAGTATTAAAGACCTGGACCTTAACAGACGTGGGGTATCGTTTTATGCCGTTGGGTGATTTGGCCAGCTGTCCCCTAATGCCTTCCCACCGACAACGGGGCAGCCTGGGAAAGTGTTTGAGCACGCCCAGGGTTACCTTTTCGGGGGCCAGGGCGCGCACCTGCCGGACGATTTCCCGGTAAGACCCGAGGCCGATTTCGGGTATGATGGGGTCGATTCTGACCCGGACCCGCCAGCCCGCCGCTTTTAACCTCCAGGCTGCGGCCAACCTCTCATCGGGATGAGGAGTGTTCTTCTCAAACAGCTCCCAGGCTCTGACGGCATTCAGCGAAAAAGAAATCCATACCTGCTCTGTTGGCCTTATTCCCAGGAGCCACCTGATATTGGCGCTTTTGGTGGTGAGAAAGAGGAATTTTTCCCGCTGCCGGCGGAAGTATTCTATGGCCGGCTTAAGCAACGGTGGCGTAATGGCAAGACTGTCAGCCAGTTCCCCGGTGGAAAAAACCCCGGTGGGAATTTTCTCCAACTGCCTTTCCACCTCCGGCCAAGGATTGGTAAAAACCACCGGTCCTTTGTTTCCTCCCAGCGTCAGGCGAAGATAACAATACTGGCAGTCAAACGGACAGCCGTTGGAGAGGATGAGCTGATAAAACCGATTACACACCAATCCGGCTGCCGTTCCGTCAAAGGGCCTGATAAAGCCGGATTTCCTCGGTCTGGCGATCACCGGCGCTTCTATGGGGAAGAGATGCCCGTAGCGGACCGCCACCGGCCTTTCCAAGGGCTGGGGATATTCTAAAAACGGGACCGACGACAGGGAAGGCAGGTGGCCAAGACAGCCCGGCTCCCCTGAGTCCATTTTTTTCAAAGGACAATTCTCATCCATTGGTAATAAGGTCTTCTCCGTAGAGGGCCGCGCCCAGAGCGCCCACCAGATCGGGTTGGTCCGGCACCAGCACCGGTTCCCCCAGGCTTTCTTCCAACAAGGATTTGATGCAGGGATTATGGGCCACGCCACCGGCAAAGAGCAGGGGCGGTGTCAGTCCTACCCGGTGCAGCATGGCCACAGTGCGGGAGACAATGGCCAGGTGCAGCCCCATGGCAATATTGGCCGGGCTTTCGCCCCGAGCCATGAGGCTGGTGGCCTCGCTCTCCGCGAATACGGTGCACATGCTGCTGATCTGAATGCGCCGGTCGGCTTGCAAGGCGAAGTCGCCGAATTTCTCCAGGGGCACCTGCAGGGCCACAGCCATGAACTCCAGGAACTTGCCGGTGCCCGCGGCGCAGCGGTCGTTCATTTCGAACTTGGCCACCTTGCCTTCCATCGTTAAGGCAATGGCCTTGGTGTCTTGGCCGCCGATGTCCAGGATGGTGCGCACTCCGGGAAACAGGCGCCGGGCCCCCAGGGCGTAAGCCTGTATCTCAGTGATCACGGTGATTTCAGGATGATCCAGGTTTTCCAGCAGGAGTTTCCTGCCATAGCCGGTAGCCACGATCCTGGCGGCCCGGACCCGGTCCAGCAGATTCCGGCATTGGCCCAAGGGGTCGAAGGTGGTGGGGAGGAGGTCCCAGTGCACCACCCGGCTGTCCTGAAGCAGCACCAACTCAATGGAGCGGGAGCCGATGTCGATGCCCGCCACCAGGGGATGGTTCGCCGTCACTATTTCTTCACTCATTACAACAACTCGCACACCAGCCGATCCCGGGCCTCGTCTAAGAGCGCACAGGCCCGTTCCAGGATTTTCACCGCCCGGGGCGAGGCGCCGCCGGGTCCGGCCGCATTGTCCAGGGCCACCTGGACGTAGGCCAGGGTTTCGGTCATCAGCGTGGTTTTCAGTTCATTCATCCGGCGCCGGTCCTGGAATCCCGGGTGCAGGTGCAAGGGAATGACCGGGGCCTTGTTGCCCATCATGGCGTTAACCCCCTCAACGCACCATCTCCAGGAAGGCTTCCACCCGGGTCTTGAGCTGCTCCACGTCCTCCATGCTATAATCCGTTTCGATGCTGAGCATGGGGATGCCGGCCTTCTCCAGGGCCCGACCCACCTTGAAGGCCTCGATGGCATAAGGCTGACAGAAGTTCAGGGCAAAATGGATCACGCCCTTGACTTCCAGTTCCTTGGCCATGGCCAC
>CAZOCQ010000269.1:0-3493 GCA_964578335.1 uncultured Desulfobacca sp. | reverse complement strand
GGAGGCGGGATTGCTCGTTATCCGGCCAGCGTTTCGGGTCACGGTTGATCGGCGGCCTAATTTTCGTACAAAAAATTGAACTGCGGCGGGTCGAAATGCCTGGGGAAAGAATGGGGCCGAGTGGTTAATTATATGTAATATCAGGAGCATACATTTATTGGCATTATTCCTGCATAATCATTAATCAGGTTACCCCCGAAAAATACCCAAACCATTTTCTCCTTTCTCCAGATGGCCGGGCTCCCCCTCCCGGCCATTTTATTTGGGGACAAAGTATTCCCGCACTGCTTTCAGGTCAGCCCCGCGGGCGGGCAGGGTCCGCCGCAGCCGCGCCAGGCGGGCGCCGCTTTCCCTAACCCTTGTTTCCAGGGTCGAGTCTTCCGACAAGCGCCGGGCCGCGGCTGCGGCCGCTTGCCAGTTGTTGCAGATGAGCAGCAGGTCGGCCCCGGCCTCCAGGGCCTCCACCGCGGCCTGCTCCACCGGCAGCCGCCCGGCGATGGCCCCCATCTCCAAATCATCAGTGATAATCACCCCCTCAAACTTCAGGCGCCGGCGCAGCCAGCCCTGTAAAGCCGCCGGCGACAGGGTGGCCGGGCGGGCCTCATCCCACTCCGGAACCAACAGGTGGGCGGTCATGATCATGGGGACCCCGGCGGCCACCACCTGCCGAAAAGGCCGCAGGTCGGCCTCCCGCTTGCCATCGGTGGATAAGGCCCGGGGCAACACCTGGTGGGAGTCGGCCATGGTGTCCCCCAGCCCGGGGAAATGTTTGGCCACCGGGACCACCCCGCCGGCCCGATAGCCCCGGATGGCGGCCAGGGCGTAGCGCGCGGCCCGCTCCGGGTCGGCGCTGTAAGCCCGCTGCCACTGGGGGCAGGCGGGCGAGCGCGGCACGTCCACCACCGGGGCCAGGTTGACGTTGATTCCCACCAGGGCCAGTTCCCGGCCCACCTGCCGGGCCAGGGCCTCCACCTCTTCCGGGGTGGCGTTCAGGCCCAGGTCCCGGGCCGCCGGAATCAGGGTGAAGGGGGCCTTGAGGCGCTGCACCGGGCCGCCTTCCTGGTCCAGGGCGATGAGCAGGGGAGGGCTGCCCGCCTCCCGGGCCAGGGCTTGCAGATCGCGGGTCAACTGCCAGACCTGCTCGGGGCTTTGCAGGTTCCGGGCGAACAGAATGACGCCCGCTACCTTAAGGTCCCGCACCAGTTCCCGGGCCACCTCCTCCACTTCGAGGCCGGGAAGGCCCACCATCAGGACCTGGCCGCCGAAAGCGCCTGCCCTCATAAGTTTTTCCTTTTCATGGCTTTTTGAAGCTCACACTAACGTTTGTTTTACTGACCATTGACCACTGAGCACACTGCTAACTGACCAAGACCTCCGCCAGATAAAAGAATTCCAGCTTCCGTCCCGACGCCGCGGCCACGCCCTTAAGGTGCAGGAGACAGCTATAATCCAGGGACACCAGGCCCCGGGCCCCGGTGGCCGCCACCGCCTCCAGGTAAGCCTCGGCAATTTCCCGGGACAGCTCCGGATGCTGCACGCTGAAGACCCCGCCGAAGCCGCAGCAGGCGTAATAGGGGGAGACCTCCGGCAGTTGCAGGCCGGGCGCCTGGGACAGGACCCGGGCCGCCCCCTCCAGCGCCCCCAGTTGCCGGGCCTTGCAGGAGCGGTGCAGCACCAGGGAACCGGTGAAGCCGGGGGTCCAGGGCAACGGCCCCAGGCGGTCCAGGAACTCGCTCAATTCCAGGGTCCGGGCCGCCAGGGCCTCAGCTTCCCGGCGCTCCCGGCCCGCTGCGGCCAGGTCGGGATAATGTTGGCGCACCATCGAGGTGCAGGAGGCGCTGGGGCAGAGGATGGTCCCGGTCCCGGCGAAGACCTGGAGGAAATGGCGCATCAGCCGGCGGGCCGTATCCGGGTCGCCCAGGGTATAGGCGAACTGACCGCAGCAAGTCTGGTCGGCCGGGTAGTCCCAGGCCAGCCCCAGGCGGTTCAGCAGGGTGACCACCGCGGCCGCCACCCGGGGGGCGCTTTGGTCCAGGAAACAGGGAATGAAAAGTTGCAGGGCCAAGAAAGTCTCCTCTGCCACTTCTACCATAAATCGCCGCCGGGGGGGAGGGGTTAATCCCGGCACAGCGCCGGACTTACCGGTTCCTGGGCCTTCAGCGTTCAGCAATCAGCTATCAGCAATAACCAGGACTTATCAAAATCGGGTCGATAACGCTTGATTTCTTGGGAAAATGCAAATAATTGTTTTGACCCAAAAAGCTAACCGCTGAAAGCTGATAGTTGAACGCTTACTCGTCCCCTTTCCCTTGACACGGCCGCGGGGGTTTAATAGAATGAAACCAAAAAACTTCGGAAATACAATTAGTTGAATAAAAAGAGGAATTTCTCCCCATGAGCGACGCCCCGGTCCAGATTCTGGTGATTGACGACGACAAGGCCATGCGAGACGCCTGCTATCAGATTCTCTCCCGCCAGGGCTACCAGGTGGAGCTGGCCGCCGGCGCTCGCCAGGGTCTGGCCCTGCTGGAGCGCTCCTCCTTCGACGCCATCCTTCTGGACCTGGTGATGCCCGACCTGGACGGCCTGGAGGCCCTGAAAAAGATTAAGGCCCTGGATCCGGACGTGGAGGTCATCATCATCACCGGCTACGGCACCATCCAGGCCGCGGTGGACGCCATCAAGGCCGGGGCCTTCCATTTTCTCTCCAAGCCCTTTGTCCCCGACGACCTGCGCAATCTGGTGAACCGGGCCCTGGAAAAGCGCCGCCTGGACCTGGAGAACATCTACCTGCGCCAGGAGTTGAAGTCCAAAGAGGAAAAGAGCGTCCTGGTTTACGAAAGCGAGTCCATGGCCCGCATCATGGACATGATCGCCCGGGTGGCCCCCACCGACGCCACCGTGCTCATCACCGGGGAGTCCGGCACCGGCAAGGGCCTGGTGGCCCGCAAGATTCACCAGTTGAGCCAGCGCTCTAGGCGCCCCTTCATCACCGTGGACTGCGGCACCCTGGTGGAGACCCTGTTCGAAAGCGAGCTCTTCGGCCACGTCAAAGGCTCTTTCACCGGGGCCGACGCCAACAAGATCGGCAAGTTCGAACTGGCCCAGCACGGCACCCTGTTTTTCGACGAAATCAGCAACATCGGCCTGGAGGTGCAGGCCAAGCTGCTCCGGGCCGTGGAGGAGCGCAAGATCTCCAAGGTGGGCAGCCACCGGGTCATCACCGTGGACGTGCGCATCCTGGCGGCCACCAACAAGGACCTGGCCCGGGCCATCAAGGACGGGGCCTTCCGGGAGGACCTCTTCTACCGCCTCAACGTGGTGCTGATCCAGATGCCCCCCCTGCGGGAGCGCAAGGGCGATATCCCCCTGCTGGTGCAGCACTTCCTGGAAAAGTACAACGGCCGCCTGCGCAAGGATATCCAGGGCGTCGCGCCCGAGGCCCTGGACCTGCTGGTGCGCCACGACTGGCCCGGCAACGTCCGGGAGCTGG
>CAZOCQ010000268.1:0-3520 GCA_964578335.1 uncultured Desulfobacca sp. | reverse complement strand
TGAGGAGCTGCTTCGAAAAGTTCGTTCCGGTAGCGCAGGCTTCCAGCCTGCACCTACGTTTGGCGGGCGCGGAGGCCCGCCCCACCAACCTTTTCATGCTTTACGGGTGGGCCGCAGGCTCATGAATGGCTCGTTCCCAAGCTGCGCTTGGGCGGCAAAGCCAAGCCAGTCAATCATGAGCCTTTGGCTTACCCAAAACCATAAAAATATGGCACACCGCCGCCCTCGGTGTTTTGCCGTCAGGGTGCGTCTTATACCAAGTTGCGGTCAAAGAGATAATGGACCTGGAGCCGCCGGCCTTGCCGTGAAAATGTAGGACAGCCGCCCCCGGCTGTCCGGACAGGCGAGGGCGCCTGTCCTACATTTACTCATCTGACGGCAACTTGGTATTGCAGCGCGTGAGACGCGCCCTGCAAATGACTTTCAGAAGCAGAATAATCGGCGTTCATCGGCGGTGCCTATTCTAAAACCTGCCCCCCAGGCCCCCGGCGTAGCCGGTGAGCTCCACGTAGCCCCGGCCGCTGAGGGGCTGGCCCGCTTTTTCGCCCTGAATCTGCACCTGCCCTTCCCAATAACTCATCTTGGCCGGCATGGCGGCCCTCACCTCCTGATCGGCCATTGTCGGAGTCAGGGTGAGGTTGAGGGCCTCTGACGGAATCGCGATTTCCCAGCCCGCCGGGTATCTGGCCCCGGTGTGGGGCGATTTCCAGGCGCCGGCGGCCTTAACCTGGAAATCTTTGAGGTTTAAGTGGCGGGTCTGGCCGTTTGCGTCCACCAGGGTGCCGGCGGAGGCCGGGTCCAGGCCGCCGTCTTTCCGGCGCAGGAGATAGAGCATCACCTCCCGGCCGTCGCCCAGTTGCAGGGCGAACCAGTCCCAGCCCGCCAGACCGGGAGGCAGGGCGGAGCTGAAAAACTCGTGGTCCAGCCAACTGACGCCGGTCACCGCCAGGCTGCGGCCGTTCAGGCTCAGCCGCCCCTTGGTCTCCAGCCGGGTGCTGGAATAGTACTGGCTGGCGGCCTCGGAGCCCGCCGCTTTGCGGCTGTAGCCGGCCTCCCCGTGGAGGATCGGGGGCTTCCGGGGGCTTAGGGTCAGGTCCAGCCCCAGTCCTTCCTCCTGGGCCTTAAGCTGGAAGGAGTCTCCCGCCTGCTCCGCCTGCCAGTCGCCGATCCAGACCTGCAGGCGCCCGGCCGCAGCGCCGGAAAGTCCCAAGGCCCCCCGGCCCGCCTTTTCCCGAAAGGCAAACCGGCCCCGGGCCGGCTCGGAGACGGCCAGGTGGGCGAAATAGACGGTGTTCAGGCGCCAGGCCGATCGCGCCTGGTGATCGGCAGGCCGCAAGGCCGCCCGGAAAAAGGTGAGCTCATAGCCGAACTCTTCGCCCGCCGCGCTTTTCAGGTGCCCCACCCAGTACCACCACTCGGTCTTGAACTCCGGATGGGCCCCATGGTCGCCGGGAAACTGCCAGACGCGGCCCGGCCGGGCCTTTTGAAAGGTCTCTTCCGCCCCAGCCGCCGCCCCTGTCCCGGCTGGAGCCAAAATGGCCGTCACGCAGATCAAAATCCAAGTTGACGCTATCTGTGGAAACAAGAATATCCTGGTGGCACAGGCGTCTCGCCTGTGCAAAAATCAGGGCGGCCGGTGGCCGCCGTCTTTTCGGCGGGCGCGGAATTCTTTGCGCTAATAATTGCTCCGCTGCCGCTGGGCCATCTCAAAGTAATTATGGGTGGCCGCGGCTATGGTGGCCCGGGGGTTTTGCATGAACCTGGCCCTGGCGTCATCGCTGCTGAAAAGGTAAAGCTTGCCGTCAAAGATCAGAAAATTTTCCGGATCAATGTCCTCCCGCCGGCCCTGGGCCATGGAGGTGGCGCAGAAGCCGCCGAACTGCGGTTGATACTTCGGGGCGTTCTCCAGAAAGGTATAGCGGCTGGCCCCGGAGGCAAAGTAGTAAGTGGCGCCGCCCAGCCTTTCCAGGATGCGCCGGTTGCCGCGCACCGCCCGGTCCCGGGTGAAATAGGCCACCGGGTCGTAGCCGTGCAGGGCCACGGTGTTGTCCAGGTTGAGCAGGGCCATCCCCGAACCGCCGGAGGTGGTGGGGGGCGGCTGGGCCGCGGCCGCCGCCGCCAGTCCGGCCGCCAACGCCAACGCCAGCCAAATGCTGCCTGCCTTGGTCTTCATAACATGTCCTCCTCCTCATTTCCCACATAGACCTGGCCCCTGACCCAGCGATCCCCCACCCGGGCGGGAATGACCATGCGGCGGTAGGGCTCGCCTTCGAAGGCGTCCAGTTCCGGGAATATTTGGGGCAAGGCCTCCGAGGTCAGGAGCCAGGCCGGGTGCTCCGGGCCCGCCTCGTCGTAGCGAAAGGCCTTAAAGCCCCAATATTCCCCCATATGCCCGCGGATGACGCACTGCTCCCAGTTGCCCGGCAGATCCGCCAGCAAATAGTGGTACATCCCCCCGGGGACCAGGGTACCATAGACAATGAGTTTTGCTTCCGGGTTGTCGATGTCTGAACCTATCATTGCAGAATATCTTATCAAATAACCCCGGGAAACCAGGCAAAAAAAAAACACAAGCGCCACGCTTGTGCTATTACCCTGAAACCTGAAAGCCGAAACCTGAAACCTGCCTTTCTAGCCCTCCCCCATGGTCAGGTTATAGGCCAGGTTATCCAGCTTCACGGTGAAGTCAACGTTTTCCACCGCCATGCCTTCCGGCACCTGCAACTGGATGGGGGCGAAATTGAGGATGGCCTTGACCCCCGAGGCAATGAGACGCATGGCGGCGATCTGCGCCTTGGCGGCCGGGGTGGCGATGACCCCGATCTCCACGTTCTTTTCCTTGACCACTTTTTCCAGTTCGTCAATGTGGTGGATGATCTGGCCGCTGGGCACCCGGCGCCCCACTTTGGCCGGGTCCACGTCGAACACCGCCACGAATTCATAACCCTGGCGGATGAAGTTCTGGTGGGCCAGGAGCGCGGAGCCCAGGTTGCCGATGCCCACCAGGGCCATCTTCCAGGTCTTGTTCAGGCCCAGGATGCGCTTGATTTCGAAGAGCAGCTCCTTGACGAAATAGCCCACCCCCCGGATGCCGAACTCGCCGAAGTAGGCCAGGTCCTTGCGGATTTGGGCCGGGTTGATGCCGCACTTCTGGGCCAGCTTGTCCGAGGCGATGATCTTCACCCCTTCCTGGGACAGAGACTCAAGATAACGGGAATAGATAGAGAGCCGGGTGATGGTGGCAGTGGGTATTTTAGAGAATTTCATCGCCGCCCGCACAGTGTCGTTAATTCAGGCCCTTGTTTGTGGATAATTGCACAAGAATGGAGCAGAGAAGGGGGGGCGCCAGGCCCCCCCTTTGGTAACAGAACTGATTAAACCTTGAGGCCCAGGGCGGCGGCCAGCGGTTTGGCCATCGGGTAGGCGTACAGGATGATCAGCGCCACGACCAGGGCGTAAATACAAAGAGATTCGATCATGGCCAGACCGATGAGCATGGTCACGGTGATTTTACCGGAAG
>CAZOCQ010000267.1:0-3521 GCA_964578335.1 uncultured Desulfobacca sp. | reverse complement strand
GTCGTTCCGCCATGCCGTCGAGCTGCTCAAAGCCGATCCCTCCTTAGCCGCTGGCCAGGCCCGGCGAGGTCAAGCGCACGACGGTGCGCAGTCTGCCGGCGACGGTGTCCTTCGATGCGGACGACCGGGCGCTTCTGAACCAGACCATTGACCCTGAATCCCGCAGTTGCGGTCCGTCATGTTGGCCAAGTGCTGAGAGCGTGCACGCAATCTGATGGTCCCGTTTTCACGATCGGCGCTGGGCACACGAAGGTCGTCTGGGCAGTCGAGCCGAGCCCGGATGATTGAAGTCCGGGCTCGGCCTGACCGGGATCGCCTGGATCGGCAGAACTGCCAGTCGCGGGGTGGTTGCGAGCGACCGGGCGTCAGGTTGTGGACGGCGATCGACGACGCGGGGTTTGCGCTGGCTGGCGCGGGGTGACGACGTCGAAGAAGAGTTGCTCGTCGATCTCGTCGCGTTGGCGCTGGGCGGCGGCGGCGAGCAGTTCGGCGGCGAGGTTGGTGAGGACGCGGAAGTTGCCGATGGCGTGATCGGCGAGCATCGGCAGCAGCGCGGGTGCGATGAGGCGTGCGTTGCCGGCGGCGCGCATGCGGTGTTCGAGGCAGGCGACGAGGGTGTCGCGGCTGGCATGCTCGAGCGCCAGGCGCAGGCGGATGCGGCTGCCGAGGGGCAGCAGGTCGTCGCGGCGCAGCAGGTCGGTGAGGCGGCGATCGCCGGCGAGGATGACGCAGAGCAGGGTCTTCGAGTCGAACTCGGCGGAGGCGAGCAGGCGCAGCTCGGAGAGGACGGCGGGGCTGAGTTCCTGTGCCTCGTCGATGAGCAGGACGGGGCGCAGGAGCGTGGTGTCGAGGTGTGCCTGCCAGCGGCCGCGCAGCGCCTTGAAGCCGCCCCAGCGGTTGTGTGGACGCAGCTCGACGCGGAAGAGGTCGCCGAGTTCGCGGTAGAAGTCGTGCAGCCTGGCGGTGGGGTGGGCGACGGCCTGGACATCGAGATCGGGGAGCGGCTGCAGGCGCCTGGCGAGCAGGCGCAGCAGTGCGCTCTTGCCGGCGCCGGGTTCGCCGGTGACGAGGGCGAAGCCGCCCTCGCGGACGAAGGCGTGTTCGATGCGCCAGCAGAAGTCCTCGACGGGCGGCGTCGTGAAGAGCGCGTCGGTGGGGACGTCGGGCGAGAACGGGTTGTACTTCAGGCTGAACAGTTGCAGCAGCTGCTTGTTCATTGGTCGTGGTCTCCGGGGAACGGGAGGTAGGCTGGCGGCAGGCCGCTGGCGGCGTAGTCGGCGAGCAGCTTGCGCAGCAGCGGCGCCACCTCGCCGGTGGGTGCCGTCGGGGTGTCGTGCGCGGGATCGACGGGTTCGAGCCGGCGGCGCTCGGCGTCGGCGTTGCGCTGCCTGTCGAGCGGCAGGATGACGGCGAGGGAAGCGTCGGTGTGCGGATCGACGAGTTCGACGCTGGCGAGATCCCAGCGTGCGTAGCGCAGCGTCAGTTCGTCGAGATGGCGATAGCGCGAAGGGACTTCGTAGCGGCGGCCGAGCAGCGAGACGGTGCCGTCGCTGCGCCGCTGGCGGCGCGTCGCCTGCATGCGGAACGCCGCCTGCAACGCCTGCGCGGACGGCGCCGGCCGGCCGACGCTGCGGTCGTCGAGCGCGCGCGCGAGGGGTGTGGCGGCGGTCTCGGAGTGCACCGTGCGGTGGTACTCACGCTCGACCCAGGACTGGGTGGCGAGGTTGAGGTCGTCGAGCGTGAGATGCGCGACGTCGTCGAGCATGGCGAGCAGACGGCCTTCGACCTGCGCCCAGAAGACTTCCTGCTTGGCGTTCTGGTACGGCGAGTACGGCAGCGTGGTCTGCTGCAGGATGCCGAGCCGTTCGAGGCCGCAGCAGACCTCCTCGGCGACGAAGGGTGCGCCGTTGTCGGTGAGCAGTGCGCGTGGCAGGGCCCGCTTCTGGATCGCCTGCGCGATGCCGTGCACGAAGGTCTCGGCGGTCTGCGCGAGGTACCACTGCAGGTGGCAGGCCAGGCGCGAGTGGTCGTCGAGGATGCCGAGCAGGTGCGGCTTGACCCAGCGCCCGGAACGGGTCAGCACGGCGCGCGAGCCGACGTGATAGTCGGCGTGCCAGAGGCCGTGCACGTAGGTCGTCTCGAAGCTGCGCACCTCGAACCGGGCGCGGTGCTGCTCGGCGACGAGGCGGCCGGTTGCCTCGCCTTCGCGCCGACGCGGCTTGCGCGCCAGCCCCTGCGCCTTCAGGTAGCGCCGCGTGGTGGCGTACGACGGCAGCGGACCCAGCGCGCCGTCGCCCTCGACCAGCACCGCGAGGTTGTCGTGGTGGAGCTTGACGCTCCAGGCCGGATGGATGCGGTACTGCTCGCGCAGCGCGACCGCCAGCGCGGCCGGCATGCGCCGCTGGCGCCCCGCGTCGCGGCGCCGGCGCTTGCGCAGTGCCTTGACCGGATCCGCCGCCTTGCGTGCGCGGTAGTACCAGCGCTCCAGCGTCGAGACGGAGAACGACACCGGCATGCCGGTGAGCGGGTGTGCGTAGCGCACCGCGGCGAGCTGCTCCAGCCGACGGCGCAGCGCACGCGGCTCCGGCGGCTGTGACAGCAGCGGCGCGATGATCTCGAAGCGCAGCAGCGCCTGGCGCCTGCGTGCCTCCTGCCGGTTCATCGGCGTCCTCCGTCGTCGGAAGCGACGACGGCACGCTATGCGGGCATCGAGGCGGCTCCCAGTTGCAACCTCTGCGCGAGCGCTTCGACCCGCAGCGACGGTGTCGTTTGCGTCGTGAACGGCAGCAGCCGGCCCAGCAGCCGCAGCAGCCGGTTCGGCGGCTCGCCGCCGAACCGCTGCAGCAGCGAGGCAGGCAGCGCGGCGACCTCGACGGGTGCCGCGAGCAGCCCGCGCAGGGCCTCGAACACAGGGCTTGTCGCGAACGCCTCGCGCCACCAGCTGCGCCAGCGGGCGAGCGTTCGCACGCTGACGCCGAAGCGCCGCCGCAGGAACTCGCAGCGCCGCAGGCTCAAGCCCTGCGCCAGCGCGCTCGCCAGGACCACCACGGCGCCGAGGTAGAGCCGCCGGCCGAGAAAGACCAGCGATGGCGGCGTCCGCCGCTTGCGGCAGCCGTCACGGCCACAGCAGAAGCTCAGCCGCCGCCCGAGCCGCGCGGGGTGCACCGATCGGCTCACCCCGCGCGGCTTGCGCGGATAGCTCGCGCGGTGCAGCACACCGCCGCAGTCACAGCCTCCGGCCTGCACTGCCGCCGCCAGGTCGGCGTCGAGATCGAGCAGGAACCCCCAGAACTTGGCATCGTTCAGATTGACGTGCACCATGCGCCCGTGTCCCCGAATCCTTCGCAAGATCAGGAGACACACCCCCTCGGGGGCTTTGCAAGCTCCCCGAGGGGGCTCTACCTCAACCCATCAGCCAGTGTGATCAGGAACGTGCCGCTCCCCATCGGGATGCGTGGTCATGCTGAGGCGCGGCTCTGGTAGCCCCACAGGTCCATCGCCAACTCCTCGATCGCCCAGGC
>CAZOCQ010000266.1:0-3540 GCA_964578335.1 uncultured Desulfobacca sp. | reverse complement strand
CCCAGCAGCCGCAGCTTTCTCTCCTGACTGGGAAGGCGCATTTCTTGAAAATACCGGTAAACCCCATCGAGGGGTTCCTGATGGAAGTGTCCCCCACATTCCAGGAAAAAGGCGTAGTTCCAGTCAAAACCGGGAGCCTGATGCCGCGGCCGGGTGGCCAGAGATAAAAGATTGATTTTATTTTTGGCAAATAAATTTAGGATGTTGACCAGGGCGCCTGGCTCATTGGTGACCTCGAACAGAAAGGCGCTTCGATCATTCCCGGTCGGCTGCGGGAGATTCCCCAGATGGATAAGGTAGAAGCGGGTGGTATTATCAGGATAATCCTGCAGCGAACCGGCTAAAACCGGGAGGCCGTAAACTTCCGAGGCTTCAAGTGAGGCGAGGGCCGCGGCCCTAACCTCCTGCTTAGCCTTCAGGACCCCTTTAGTGGTGCTGGATACATCGATTCTTTCAAATAATCTGCCGCGTTGCGCGGCAAGTTCATCCAGATGCCTGCGGCATTGAGCAAAGGCCTGGGCATGAGAATAAATTACCTCAATATCTTCCACAGCCTTAGCATGAGAAAGTAAATTATAGGCAATGGGAAGATAAATTTGATCAACGATGGTGAGGCGGGAATGCCAATAAAGGGCGTCGAGCGAGGCCTCAACGAAACCTCCAACATTATTTTCCACCGGGATCACCGCATATTTGGCCGAGCCCTCCAGCACCGCCTGGCAGGCCAGGTATTGGGTCGTGAACCGGTACTCCGCGATTTCACCGAAAACCCGCCGGGCCGCAAAATGCGAGAAGCTCGCAGCCGGTCCCAGGCAAGCCACGGTCGAATTTCTTCCCATTGCCAGCCTCCCTGACTTCGCATAATATCGTGGGCAAAATTTAGGGCCATTTATTTGGGATGAAACGGCCAGAATCTGGGATGAAACGGCCTGTGCTTCCCGGCTCCAGGGGGCCGATATAATTGACTTTTGCTCCCCGGAATGCCATTCTCTCCCCAGGTAAAATCCATCCGGGTCAACCCCCCGGTTGCTATCTTTGAGGTTCCCGTGAGCTTTCGGACTCATCTAATCCTGGCCTTCTTAGGGATCATTCTTTTATTGGCCCTGGGAGTTTTGTTGGCCGCGCAGCGGATGGCGGAAAGAGACAAGGCCGACACCATCAAGCTCGCCGAAGAGACGGTCAAGAAAACCGAAGAAGCCGACAACCGGCTGGCCGCACAGGTCTTGACCAGGTATGGCGAGTTCATGGTCAAGGACAAGGCGGAAAACGTGGCCAAAGAACTCGCGGCCTTGCTGGGCGGCAGGAAAAGCTATGATTATGCCAGACTTCGCCGGGATAACCGGCTCAGGGAGATCGCGGTACAAGATATCTACACGCTGGAAGGGAAAGCCGGTTATACGATCCTCTACGATAGAAATGGGGAGAATATTTTCCATCCTGACCGGAAAGTGGAGGGCCGGAACTATAAAAGGTGGTTCCGGCAATATCCGGAAGTCCGGCAGGCGGTGGAAGCTGCCATTTCTCACCGAAAGACCGCCACTTATTTGACCTTTTTCGATCAGAAAAACCGGCCCCGGAGAAGGTTTGCCGCCACGGTCCAGGTCTCCGGGACTCCCTTCATCGTCGCCGCGGTGGTCAACATCGATGAATTCTTTCTCCCTACCCAGGAGAGAATCAAGCAGGCCGGCCGGGAAGTCCTGGCTCAGGCCCGGCCGACCATCGCCACCCAGGCTGAAGTTTTGCAAGGGCACTTTGAAGTCGCCGGTCTCATAATTCTTATCGGCCTGTCCATCCTGGGGGTCTTAGCGGCAATCCTGCTGGCCGGTCGCCTCTCCCGGCCTTTGCACGATCTGGCGGCCTACGCCAAAAAACTGCCCGGCCGGGACTTCTCGTCTCAGGCGGAACCCGGGTCCGGAGTGCCCCGACGGTATCTGAAATATAACAATGAGGTGGGCAACCTGGCGGCTTCCCTGGATTTTATGGAGGTCTCCCTGAGGCGGGAAATCCAGGAGCTGGTCGCCGCCACCGCGGCCAAGGAGCGGATCGAAAGCGAGCTGCTCATCGCCCGGGAGATGCAGATGAGCATCCTCCCCAAGATCTTCCCGCCTTTCCCGCACCGCCGGGAATTCGAGATCTATGCCGTCATCGAGCCGGCCAAGGAGGTGGGGGGCGATTTCTACGATTTTTTCTTCCTGAACGAACGGCACTTCTGCTTCGTCATCGGCGATGTGGCCGACAAAGGAGTGCCGGCTTCCCTTTACATGGCCGTGACCAAGACCCTCATCAAGGCCGTGGCGGAGCAAGGCTACCCGCCGGGGGAGATCCTCACCCGGGTGAACCGCGAACTGGCCTCGGGAAATAGCAGTTCCATGTTCGTCACCGTATTCCTGGGGATCCTGGACACCCTCAGCGGCCGGGTGGTTTATGCCAATGGCGGCCACAATCTCCCCTTGCTGATCCGGCCCCAGGGTTCGGTGGACTTCCTGGCTCCATTCGGAGACCCCCTGGTGGGGGCTCTGGAGGGCTTGTCTTACCAGACCGCGGAGCTGGTCCTGGCTCCCGGCGACTCCCTGTTCCTTTACACTGACGGCGTGACCGAGGCCAGCAACCGAAACGGCGAGCTGTTTTCCGAAGATCGGCTCAAAGACAGCCTGCAAGGCCGGCAAAGCGCCGCCCCGCGAGAAGTCATCGAGGTAATCAAGGCCCGGGTCGAATCCTTTGCCGCGGGCGCGCCCCAGGCGGACGATATTGCCATGTTGATGATCCGTTTCCAGGGGAAGGCTTGAACCCAGGCAGCAGATTAACGCCACATGATTCACCACAGAGACACGGAGAACACAGAGGTTCACAGAGGAAATTTAAAAAACCATTCTCTGGGGTTTTCTCCGTGTCCTCTGTGCCTCCGTGGTTAATCCTCGGTTTAGGAAAGCAGACGGGCAGATCGAGGCACAGGATCACACGCCAGGCCTCAACACCAACAGGAATAGGAATATGGCCAAGAAACCGGCAAATCTGGTCTATGGAGTCGATGATAATCCGCCTTGGGGGATTACCCTGCTCCAGGGTATGCAACACGTCTTCATCATGATGGCGCTCTATTTCATCTATCCGGTCATCATTGTTCACGCCGTCGGCGGCACCGACGCCCAGGCGGCCACCATGGTCCAGATGTCGATGATCGCCATGGGGGTCACCACCGCCCTGCAGGGCCTGCGCCGGGGCCCCATCGGCTCCGGTTATCTCTCCCCCTCGGGGAACGGGCCTGCCTACCTGTCCGCCTCGCTGTTGGCGGTCAAAACCGGAGGCCTATCCCTGCTCTGTGGCATGACCATTATCGGCGGCGTCTTTGAGGCCCTGGTCTCCCGCCTGGTGGAACGGCTGCGAGCCCTGTTCCCGCCGGAAGTCGCCGGCCTGGTGGTCACCATGGTCGGCGTCGAACTCATCCCCCTGGGGATTGAGCGCTTTTTGGGCTTGGGGAAGGCGGGGGCCGAAATCAGCCGCAACGATTTCCTGGTGGCCCTGATCACCTATGTCTGCATG
>CAZOCQ010000265.1:0-3544 GCA_964578335.1 uncultured Desulfobacca sp. | reverse complement strand
CGTCCAACACCGCCGCCCCCAGTTCCCCCAACATCCGGGCCACGGTGCTCTTGCCGCTCCCGGCCCCCCCGGTAATGGCGATTTTGAGCATAGGGCTATCAGCTATCAGCAGTCAGCTTTCAGTAAAAGAACCATTTGCGAAAGGGACTAAAAATAGAGTTAACAGTTTCTACCGGCTCATCATTTTAATAGACAGCGCTGCCATCCATTAACTAATCATCATCGTGATCGTAACCAAGACGCCTTTCATGTCCCGGCCGGCCGATAGCGTAAGGGTTATTTGGACTTTCCGGGCTATATGGACTGCCATAGCGTCCATATGGATTATTAATTGAGTCTGGGCTATAGGGCGATCCATAACGCCCATAAGGGTTGCTCACACTGTTTGGATCATAAGGGTTATCACTCAAATTACCCAAATATTTTCCATCTGGCGAATATATCTGTGGGGGTTGAGAAAGGCCAAGCGAAGGCACGAGAAAAATGACCAATGTGAAAAAAATTATCTTCTTCATAAATTGCCTCCTTTAAAGGCAAGAAGATTAATATTTCTTAAATTATTTCAAGTCTGCCAATTTGTCCACCACTGCCAGCAACGGGGTTATGCCTGACCTAATGAAGGCGGGAGGCGCTGCGTTTTCCCACCCATCACTCGTTGGGAAAGGTTAAGGATATGCCTTATCTCTGGGGAGAAAGGCATCTACCCTAATTTCGTGGTCACTTTCGATAACCCGATAAATTATGCGCCAGTTCCCAACCCTGGAAGTGCGCCGGCCGGGCTCCATTTTTACTGGCTTGGAAATTCTGGGGGAGAATGGCTCAAGGCTTAATTCCTTCAGACGATCCCTCAACCGCCTGGCTGTCACCTTGTCAAAACGATCCAATTGCTTTCCCGCGGGAGAGGATAATTGGACGCGGTAGGTCACAGGCCGCGTTCCTTCTCATAATCTTCTAGGCTGATGAACTCCCCCCGTTTAAAGGCCTCTTCGCCTTCTTGAATGGCGGCCAGGTCTTCCGCCGAGAAAGGTTCTTCGTCGTACGCTTCTAACTGTTCTGCTTGTTCATAAAGAACGTCCACCAGTTTGCGCAGCAATTCGGCGTTAGGCCCCTGGGCGATGGCTTTGATTTTGACCATCAGGTCGTCAATAGCGGGTTCCATGGCGTCCCTCCCCTGGTAGGATATATTCTTAATTTAATTCAAGTTTTCCAACTTGTCCAATATTCTCTGAAAAAACCTCGGCAGCGATGCTCCGGGTTCGCCGAAAATTTGCGCCAGGTGTTCTTATTGCTGCATGCCCCTTTGACATCAATGTGGTAACACTATAATTAATTCCTGGGCCATAATTTGTCCCACCATCTTATTGCCCAGTTTATTCATATGACAGGCATCAAAAAAGACCGGTTCAGTAGTATTGATGGAATTACTTAAATCGGTGACGGGCACCTTGGTGTTTTTCATTATATAATCATATCCGAGAGAATAACTTCTGGCCATCCCAGGCTGTTTACGCGACCAATATTGGGCAATCTCTTTTTCGGCGACGGACAGAGGCTTTTTAGTAAAAATGACGGGTTGTAGAAAAAATAACGGAGTGATGCCGTAAGGCTTACAAATTACTGTTATTTTATAAATATTATCAAGATATAGTTGGGCGGCTTGTTGTATGGCTCGGTCCGCAGGTATTATACTGCGGGCGCTGAAACTCGATCTAATCAGGCCCGTGCGGAAGAAGAGCAATTCAAGCACATAAGAGTTGGTGCGGGCAATTATGCGGCTGCCTAAATCGGCCACCGTATGTTCCATTCTGACCTTATAGGCGGTGGAATAAATATCCTCTTCCGGCTGGCCGAGGTCGTTTTGGATGGACAGAAACTCATTATAGCCATCTAAGAAAACGACCGCGTCTGGACGCAAATCAACGACATCCAATAGTAATCTAATCATTTCATTGGTGGAGCGCCAGCCGCCTTCGGCCAGATTAACCGAAACCAGTCCGGGGATTTCCTCATGCACATAATAATCTATGGTGGTTAGATAATTGGGGGCTTCATGGTTAGCCATGACGGAGCCTCCCATGAAAACCACCTTCTTCCTGGAGGTGCCAAATAAATTTGTTATGCAATCCTTATTACTCAATACCAGATTAATACCGTAATATGGATTCCAGAAGGTCTTGCCAGCCCTATAAACACAATTACCTCCGGCAGATGGATCATACAAAGTAATATTTTTATCCAATTCCTGCTTGGTATATGAAGCATATAGCCTATCTTTATACTTGACTGTGGGGTCAACAGGACTCACCGAACGAAGGAGCAATTCGAAAAGCACCGCCCCCAGAACTATTGATATTAATATTAAGGTGACTTTATTTTTCAGGAAATTTGGGGCCATTTATTTAAACCTGTCAGCAGGTAATTGTCCAAGCAGTTAACCGCAACTCAGCCGCGAGCCAGTTTTCCCAGGTAAGCCAGCGCCGCCTTAACATCGTCGGGCCAGGGCGCCTCCCAACTGAGGCGCACTCCGGTGCGCGGGTGCGCCACCGCCAGTTTCCAGGCGTGCAGCAACTGGCGCGGCGCCAGGGGTTTGAGCCCCTGAAGCTGCGGGACCCCCGCCAAGCGGCTGACCCCGCCGCCGTAAGTGGCGTCCCCCAGCACCGGGTGGCCCTCCGAGGCCAGGTGGACCCTGATCTGGTGGGTGCGCCCGGTTTCAATGGTTAATTCCAGCAGGGTCAGGGGGCCGGGAAATTCCCGGAGGACCCGCCAGCGGGTGGCCGCCGCCTTGCCCCGCCGGGCGTGCACGCTCATCTTGTGGCGCTGGCTGGGGTGGCGGCCGATGTCCTTGTCGATGCGGCCCTCCGGTTCGGCCAGGCGGCCCCAGACCAAGGCCAGATAGGTCTTCTGGGTTTCCCGGGCGGCGAACTGAGCCACCAGCGACTGGTGCGCCAGGACGGTCTTGGCCACCACCAGCAGGCCGCTGGTGTCCTTGTCCAGGCGGTGCACCAAGCCGGGACGGCTCACTTCGCCGATCTCCTGCAATTCCGGACAGTGGTGCAGTAAGGCGTTCAACAGCGTGCCCCGGCGGTGTCCGGCGCCGGGATGGACCACCAGCCCCGGCGGCTTGTTGATGACCAACAGGTCCCGGTCTTCAAAAATAATATCCAGGGCCATAGGTTCGGGGGCCAGGGAGCTGGGTTCCGGCGGCGGCACCTGGATACTGATTTCCTCGCCGGCCCGCACCTTGTGGGAAGCCGCTTTAGAGGCGCCGTTAACCGTCACCAGGCCGGCCTTGAGGAGTTTTTGCAGACGGGCCCGGGACCAGCCCAGGGTTTGGGCCAGGAACTGGTCCAGGCGGACGCCGGCCTGGTCCGGGGCCACCACCTGTTTGATGGTGTCGAAAAGAGTGTCTTTTTGCAAGAATTAGTACGCTAGGCGTGAAACTTGGCAATTATTAACGAGCGCGGAAAGAGTCTACTTCCCCCTCACCCTAACCCTCAATGCTGTTGAATTAAGGGTTAATCATAGAAGAAATTAATTTAACATT
>CAZOCQ010000264.1:0-3628 GCA_964578335.1 uncultured Desulfobacca sp. | reverse complement strand
CGGCGGCCGCTTCTCCAAAAAGGCCCGCTGCCCTTCCTGATAATCACTGCTGTTGTACACCAGGCGGCGCAGGCTCTGGATGCGCTCGAAGGTCTCCGGGCTCAGGGGCAGGGCGTTGGCCAGTAGCTGCAACTGCTCTTTGATGACCGAGATGCTGAGGGGCGAATTTTGGGCGATCTGTCCCGCCAATTCATAGGTGAAATCCTCCAATTCCGCCACCGGCACCAGGTGATTGAGCAAGCCCACCCGCAAGGCCCTGGCCGCGTCCACCGGCTGCGCGGTGAAAAACATCTCCCGGGCCACGTTCAAACCGATCATGCTGATGACGTGGAGGATGCCGGTGAGATTGTAAGGGACCCCCAGCCGCGCCGGAGTAATGGCGAAGGTGGTCTTCTCGGTGCCGATGAGGATGTCGCAGACCATGGCCAGTTCCACCGCGCCGCCCCAGGCGCTGCCTTCCAGCATGGCGATCACCGGCGCCGGGCAGCGCTGGATGGCGCGAATGGCCTGTTCCAGGGGGTCGTTATAGGACAGCGGGTCCCGCCCGGGCTGAGGAAATTCACTGATGTCATAGCCGGCCGACCAGACCGCCGCTCCCTTTGGGGCCCGCAGGATGATCACCCGGGCTCGCCGGTAAACCAGGTCATTCAGGGCCTTGATGAGTTCGTTAATCAAGGCCCGGCCCAAGGCGTTGCGCTTGCAGTCATGGTTGAGGGTGATGGTGCCGATATCCCCTTGTAAATCCGATAAGATTAAAGACATGGGCCTTCTCCTTTCCCGGGCGTTGCCCTTGCGCCCCATTAGGGTAAGCCGGGTGGGCCAGTTTATTAACCGGATTCTCCCTGTTCGGCAAGTCAAGGTCAAGCCAATTCCATCCGGGCCTCAGGTGGAGATGCCGCCGCGCCGGTGATTTAACTTGACTTCAACCTGATCCAGTCTTTAGAATTGCATAGTTTGGCCCCGCGGAATTCGCCGTCCTTGAGTTAGGCTTGGACCCATTTTTTAATGGGAGGCAGGTCCCATGACCAGTTGCCCTAATTGTGGCGGCGAGTTGGGAGCAGGAGCCAATTTTTGCGAACATTGCGGTCAGCCGTTGGGCGACGGGATTGAGATCAACGTCCTGAAAGACCCGGCCTCAGGTCCCGTTTATCGAGTCCAGATTACGGCCTATATTAAAATGGGCTGGCAAACCTTCGTGCAATATCCGTTGGGGTTTGTCGGTTTCAGTATCATAATGGCGTTTTTCTTTTTGTTCTTCATCTTCCTGCAGCAGAAATTTATTTTGATCGCCTTGCTGCTGACTGCCGCCATCACTCCCCTGCACACCGGTTTTTACCTGGTCAGCGCCAAACTGCTGCAACGCCGGCCCTGCCTCTTTGCCGACTTCTTCTCGGGGTATCATTATTTCCCGGCCTTGTTCCTTTACGGTCTGCTTTATGCGGCCATCTCGGGCCTCGGCTCTCTGTTCCCCAACCCGCTGGTGCTGCACCTGCTTTTTAGCCTGGCTTCCCTGGCCTTTACCCTGCTCTTTATCTTCACCCCATTTTTGATCTTCGACCGCCGCCTGAGTCTGGTGGCCGCCCTGGACCTCAGCTTCCGCGCCGTGCGACGCCGCTGGCTCCAGCTTTTGGGCTTCGTTCTGCTGCTGGGGCTGATCCTGGCGGCCGGGGCCTTGGCCTTGGGGATCGGCATTGTGGTGACCTTGCCCTGGGTTTCCGCCAGCCTCACCGCCGCCTATGCCGACCTCTTCGGCCTGCAATCGCAGGATTATTGACCGCCGATGAACGCCGATAAATACCGATTTATCGGATAATTTGCCTGCGTTAATCTGCGATCATCTGCGTTTATCCGCGGTTAAAATATCAGATGGCCCGAAGCCCCTTTGATCCCGACCATCCGCCAACTTCCGAAGAACTTTGGGAAGTGGCCGTGGCCCTGCCCCTGGACCGCACTCTGACCTATCGCCTGCCCCCCGAATTAGCCGCCACGGCCCAGGCGGGCAGCCTGGTCCAGGTCCCGGTGGCCCGCCAGACCGTCACCGGCTATCTGCTGGGGCCGGTCTCTGAGGCCCCGCCGGTCCGCCTGCGCCGCATCAAGGCGGTCCTCGACCCCATCCCCCGCTTCGGCCCCGAACTGGTCCCCCTGTTCCGCTGGCTGGCGGATTACTACCACTATCCCCTGGGCGAAGCCCTGAGCCGCCTCATTCCCGGCGGCGCCCGGCCCGCCGGCGGCCGCCGGGAGCTCTGGGCCGCCCCGGCGCCGGAGGCCGAGGCCCCTCCCCTGTCCAAGCGCCTGGGTCCCAAAGCCGCAGCCCTGCTGGCCCACCTGCGCCGGCACGGGGCCGCTTCACTTAAGGAACTCCAGTCCCTGTTCTCCCACTGCGGCCCCGTCTTGCGCCGCCTGGCGGCCCTGGGATTGGTGGAACTCTCCCGTCGCCTCGCCTTGCAGGACCCCCTGCGGCATCAACCCTCGGTTCACGAGGAAACCCCAGTAATGCTGGCGCCGGAGCAGTCCGAAGCCCTAACGGCCATTATCAGGGGCCTCTCCTCCGGTTCCTTCTCCCCCTTTCTGCTGCACGGCGTCACCGCCAGCGGCAAGACCGAGGTTTACCTGGCCGCGGCCGCAGAGGCCCTGAACCGAGACCGCCAGGTCCTGGTGCTGCTCCCGGAGATCGCCCTCACCCACCCGGTGGCCCAGGCCTTCCGGCGCCGCTTCGGCCCCCGGGTCACCGTGTTGCACAGCGGCCTCTCCGAAGCCGCCCGCCTGGACCAGTGGCGCCGCATTGTTTTGGGGGAAGTGGACGTGGTGGTGGGGGCCCGTTCCGCGGTCTTCGCCCCCCTGCCCCGCCTGGGTCTGGTGGTGGTGGACGAAGAACACGACCCGGCCTACAAACAGGAAGGCGGCCTCCTCTATCAGGCCCGGGACGTGGCCCTCTATCGGGGCAAGCTGGCCGCCGCCACGGTGGTCCTGGTCTCCGCCACCCCGCAGATCACCACCTATCACCTGGCTCAAACCGGCAAATACCGCTATCTCAACCTGTCCCGCCGGGTCACCCCCCAGGACCTCCCGGAAATCCAACTGGTGGATCTGAAGGCCCAACGCGGCGACAAGTCCGCCAAAATCATCTCCCGGCCCCTGCTCGCCGCCCTGGAAGGAGCGCTTTCCAGGGGTGAGCAGGCCCTGCTCTTCCTGAACCGCCGGGGCTATGCCCGGGCCTTGTTCTGCCTCTTCTGCGGCCACGTCTTCCAGTGCCGCCAGTGCAGCGTCGCCCTCACCCGGCATAAAGAGGCCAACCGCCTCATCTGCCACTACTGCGGCTACAGCCGGGAAATCCCGGAGCACTGCCCGCATTGCCAGTCCACCGCCATCAAGCAATACGGGGTGGGCACTGAAAAAGTGGAAGCCGAAGTGCGCCGCCTGCTGCCCGGGGCCCGGCTGGCCCGCCTGGACCGGGACACCGCGCCCCACAGCGGCAAGGCCTTGGCTGTGTTCGAGAGCTTCGCCGCCGGGGAGCTGGACCTCCTGGTGGGCACCCAGATGATCGCCAAGGGCCACCATTTTCCCCGGGTCACCCTGGTGGGGGTGGTGGCCGCGGACCTCAGCCTCTACTTCCCGGAGTACCACGCCG
>CAZOCQ010000263.1:0-3643 GCA_964578335.1 uncultured Desulfobacca sp. | reverse complement strand
TAACTTGGGACGGTCGCGATACCACCGGCGCATCCGTCGGCGCAGGGATGTACATCAACATGGCTGGAGACCGACAAGGCCACGGTCGCTCGAAAGGTCGTGTTTATCCGATAGCCGACAGGCATGGCGCCGTTGGGGCTTGTTCTCTTGTCTTCAGATTCGGATTGTTTCCTGTAGACGGCCACTGAAATCCGCGTGATTGTGACGCGACGGTGGTGTACCGGCTGACGAGGGTCAGCCGGTTTTCCGTTGTCGGATATGAACCCCGTTTCTTGGACATGATTTGATTGTCGATTTTCAGAAGCTAGGGACCCCTCCGGGCCGGGTTTTTCAGAAGCTTTCCCCCCTTTGAGCTGAAGTTTTTCAGGACCTTTCCCCCCCTACGCGGCACAGCGATCCGGGTCTGCGACCCTACCCCGGGCGGCCAATTCCGGTCGTCCCAGGGGGGGGTGGCGATGCCTTTTCGCGAGGTGCCGATGCTGGAGACCAAGGAGGTCGTGCGGCTGTGGCTGGGCGGCGTACCGAAGAAGCGGATCGCAGCGCGGCTGGGGGTGGATGCGAAGACGGTGCGGCACTACGTGCGCGTTGCCGAGGGCGTCGGGCTGCGCGCGGGTCAAGGCGAGGCGGCGCTCACGGAGGAGACGCTGTGTGCCGTGCTGGTGGCGCTGCATCGTAGCAGCCCGCGTGAGCGAGGCGCTTCTTGGGACCTGTGCGCCGAGCACCGCGACTTCATCCGCAAGCACGTGGATGACGGCGTTCGTCTGACCAAGGTCTGCCGGCTGCTCAAGCGCAACGGCGTGATGGTGTCGTACGCGACGTTGCACCGATTCGCGGTGCTGGAGCTGGGTTTCGGGCGCAAGGCAGCGACGGTGCCGGTGGCCGATTGCGAGCCCGGCGAGGAGCTGCAGGTCGATACCGGCTGGATGGGCTACCTGATGCGGGACGCGCAGGGCAAGCGCCGGCGGTTTCGTGCGTGGATCTTCACGGCAGTGCGGTCGCGCCACCGCTTCGCGTACCCGTGCTTCCAGGAAACCACACAGTCCGCCATCGAGGCTTGCGAGGCTGCCTGGGCGTTCTTCGGTGGCGTCTTCCGGGTGCTTCTGCCCGACAACACCAAGGCGATCGTGGACCACGCGGACCCGCTGCAGCCGCGAATCAATCGCGCCTTTCTCGAGTACTCGCAAGCGCGGGGCTTCCACATCGATCCGACGCGCGTGCGCAGTCCCCAGGACAAGGCGCGTGTCGAGCGCAGCGTCGTCCCGGTGCGCGAGGACTGCTTCGCCGGCGAGCGTCTGTACAGCATCGAAGACGCCCGCAGCTGTGCGCGAGCCTGGTGCCTCAGTGAATACGGCATGCGCCGCCACACACGCACCCAGCGCCTGCCGCTCGAGCACTTCGAAGCCGAAGAGAAGCTGCGGCTGTTGCCGGCACCGGCGGAACCGTACGATCCGCCGCTTTGGTGCACGCCCAAGGTCGGACGCGATCAGCTCGCCGCCGTCGACAAGGCGCTGTACTCGCTGCCCACCGATTTCAAGGGCAAGAAGCTCGACGCCCGCGCCGACCGGCACCTGGTGCGCTTCTACCACAAGTGCCGCCTGGTCAAGACCCACCCCAGACAGCCGCCCGGCGGCCGTGCGATCGATCGCAGCGACTATCCGGCCGAGAAGACCGCCTACGCTATGCGCGACGTCGACTTCCTCCACAAGCAAGCCGCCAAGCACGGCGAAGCTGCCGGTCGCTACGCACAGGCACTGCTCGAAGGTCCGCTGCCGTGGACGCGCATGCGCCGCGTCTACAAGCTGCTCGGCCTCGGGACGCGCTACGGATCGGCGCGGCTCGATGCCGTCTGCGCACGCGCCCTCGACGCCGACATGCTCGATGTCTACCGCCTGCAACGCATGCTCGAGATCGCACACCCCGAGGTCACCGTCTCACGGCGCGGAAACGTCGTCCCGCTTGCACGCTACCTGCGCTCCCCCAGTCAGTACGCCTTGCCACACGTCCACCGTGCCTCGAAACCCGAAGGAGCAGAGGATGACCGACATGATCACACCTGACCTGAAGACCGTGCTGCGCCGGCTGCGGCTCTCGCCCGTGCTCGGTACGCTGCCCGAACGCCTCAGCCTGGCCCGCGAACACAGCATGCCGCACCAGGACTTCCTGCTGCTCGTGCTCGCCGACGAAGTGTCGCGACGCGACAGCGAGGCCACCACGCTGCGAGCCCGCCGGGCTCGGCTCGACCCCAGCATGCGGCTCGAAGCCTGGGACACGACCGCCAAAGTCACCTTCGACCGCGCCCTGCTCAACGAGCTCGTCTCGATGCGCTTCGTCCAGGCCCGCTCCCACGTCGCTATCGTCGGACCGGTCGGTGTCGGCAAGACGTTTCTCGCCCACGCCCTCGGCCACATCGCTTGCCGGCACGGATACACCGTGCTCGCGCTACGCACCGACCAGATGCTCAAGGTGCTCCGGCACTCCAGGCTCGACAACTCCTACGAGGCCGAGTTGCGCAAGCTCCTCGCCGTCGACCTCATCGTCCTCGACGACTTCGGCCTGGATGCCATGGATGCCACCGAGAGCCGCGACGCCTACGAGATCTTCACCGAACGCCACCGCGCCGGATCCATGATCATCACCTCGAACCGCGGCCCGGATGAATGGCTCGCCACCTTCGCCGACCCGGTCCGCGCCCAGAGCGCCATCGATCGCTTCATGGGCAACTCGTACGACCTCGTCATCGAGGGCGAGTCCTACAGGCCGCGCCAGAAACCCAGGCTCGACAGCCGGGCACCAGGTGACACCGACGACACGCCGCCCTCACCGCCGGACACCCAGCCGCGAGAGCAGCCGGCTGGACAACGCCGACGCAGGTAGGCCAAGCTCACGCCGCTGTGCTGCGTGCGGGACCAGGGGGGGAAAGCTCGTGATTAGGCAGGGGGGAAAGGTCCTGAAAACCGACAAGCACCAGGCGAATGCAACTCCAGTACTGCTTCCGGTCAAACGCAACAATGTATTCCGGTGTTTTCGTCAGATGTTCCAGTGCCAATCTCACCGAGATGCCGCCGAACGTGCGCTCGAAACCACCGAAGTGTGCTTGTTTCCAATCCACTGGCTCGTGGGCCGATGCTCGCGCCGCGAACACAGCGGTACAAAGGATCAACGCCAGGGCATAGTGCATCAAACGCATGATCACTCCTCGTCTCGGAAAAGATGTTTCACGTTGCTCCAGGACTGCGCTTCGACCTTCACCCTCGTTCCGACGATGTCCCTTGTTTGATAGTGAATGTACCACACAAAGGTTGGAGCCAACTCCTGGTCATCCGAGAACGCCGATACGCCAGCCTGCGACAGCCAATCTTCCTCACCCAAGGACCACTCCCAGCTTTGCTGCGCAACGAGACAGTGAATGAACACGCGCTTCGCGAATTCGAGGTCCAAGGTCGCTTCCATTTCGCCTACAGGTCTTGCCGGAAAACCCGGGGACGCATCGATCATCATGCGTGCTGCGGCGAATGTCATGATGTACCAGCCGCGATATCCAAGGGGCTTCAGGTCATGCGCTGCAAGCGCAGCGTAATCGCGTAGCGCGGTAAGCGGTGATTCTTCGGAGTATTCCGCGATTCAGGGCGGGTGACGTAGAAGA
>CAZOCQ010000262.1:0-3723 GCA_964578335.1 uncultured Desulfobacca sp. | reverse complement strand
TTGAGGTTGAAAAAGCTGCGGCCCTCCGGGTCCCACCGCCCCACCTCCTCCGGGGAAATGATCTCCGGCCGGCAAACCGACAGGAAGCGCCTTTGACTGCGGTGGCGCTGCAAAAAGTCGGTCAATGGCGGGAGCAGCCGCACATGGTACAGTCCCGGGAAAGGCTCAAGCCCCCAGGCCGAGCGGCAGACCACCGCCGCCCGGGAGGTCCGGACCGCCCGGGCCGCCAAGGCCGCCACCAGTTCCGGGGCCAGAAAGGGATTGTCCACCGCTGCGGCCAGCACCCAGGGGTTCCGGGCGTAAAACAGGGCGGTGCGCAGGCCCCCCGCCGGTCCCTGGAAGGGGTAGAGATCGGTGACCAGCGGCAGTCCCAAGGCCAGGTGGTTCCGGGGATGATTGGTAATGAGCCAGACTTCGGAGACCGCCGGCGCCAGGACTTCGGCCACCCGGCGGGCCAGAGGCTTGCCCCCCAGGAGCAGCGTCGCCTTATCCTGTCCCAGGCGCCGGCTGAAGCCCCCGGCCAGGATGGCCCCGGTGATGGGGCCGGGCCCCCCGGCCTCTGTCTTCCGACGCTCGCCGGGCTTTATGCCGTCCCCGCTCAGGCCCCAACCTCCTTGGCCCCGGCTAGATTCAGATGATCCAGGATCAGCTCGCCGATGGCCTCCACCTCCTCCGGGCGGAACACCGGCGCGGATGACGCCACCGGCGCCGGACTCACCACGGCAATCACCTGCTCCAGGTCCGTGGGGCTCTCCTTCAGAGCCGGATGGAGCACCACGATCTTGGCCAGGGGGCCGAATTTGTAACCTTCCACCAGGATCAGGTCCGCCGCCGGGTCTAAGGCCGCCAGGCACTCGGCCAGGGGCGGATCTTGGGGGAACCTGCGGTTGATCTGGAGCAGTCCCGGAGCCGCCAGGGCCGCCACCGCCGCGCCGGCCTGCCGGAACCGCCAGGTGTCCTTGCCCCGGTCTCCCGGGGGATGGTGGGAATGCTTCAAGACCGCCACCTTGAGTCCCCGGCCGGAGAAATACCCCAGCAGGCGGCAGATGAGCTCGGTCTTGCCGGAGCCGGAGAAGCCCGCGATGGAGACGGCTTTAGTCATGGCAACCGGGGGAAATGGCCGGGACCGGAAGGCAGGCGGCCGGAATGGTCAGGATTCCTGGGGATATTTCTCCAGGATTTTTTCCTTCTTGACGTTCCGATTGAGATAAATGGCGCAGCGGGCGCAGGGGCCGTTGCATAGGGTATCCCGATACTCCCGCACTTCATAGCAGGGCCGCCAGGGGAGCTGAAACGCAGCGCAGGCCTCTTTCTTCTGGCAGTCAAAGATGTTCCAGCACGGCGCCAGCACCATGACGTTGCGCAGGCAGGCCAGGGTGAAACCCCGATCATGGATCAGGCTGTTGATCTGGTTGATTTGCGTGACGTCGAAGGTGGAGTAGAGCCGGTTATTGGTGTTCTTTTCCCGCAAAGGCTTAATAAAGCCTTCTTTTTCGTATTCCCGAATCCGTTTCTGGGAAAGGTTCACCAACCGGGAGACCTCATTGATCAGAAAGAG
This sequence comes from uncultured Desulfobacca sp., assembly GCA_964578335.1. GTDB lineage: Bacteria > Desulfobacterota > Desulfobaccia > Desulfobaccales > 0-14-0-80-60-11 > JAPLJC01. Next base: position 2,165 of record CAZOCQ010000262.1, on the reverse strand, counting down.
TTCTCCACCGCCATCGCCAGACCTGTTGCGTTTGTTCTTTCCCCGGGGCATAGGCAATTCTATAAGAAAAATAGTATATATAAAACCTTTACCTTAGAATGAATCAATATACAAGTAAAAATTTAAAAAAATATTCTTAGCCGGCAACAGCTGAAAGCCGTAGTCATAACCTGCGCCCAGACCCCTTATTCTCGCCGGATTTCCAGAGGCAGCCCCACCTGGCCGGGAAGCCGCGCCGCGGCGTTGCCTCTGGCACAGGCGATTTCCAGATAACCGCGGCTGCCCACCAGGACCAGCAGTTCCCCCGGGACGGCCTCTGCGTAAGTGTGGCGCAATCCGATCAAGGTTATTGCGCCCACCCGCAGCCGGAAACTTTTGCCGTTCAGCCAGGAGAACAAGGCGTCGGCCGCAATATTGCTCACCAGATTGCCGAAGCTGTCCACCTGAATAATCTCCCCCCGGACCACGTCCGCGGCAAAGACCGGCTCCGGCCAGGGGAGCCGCGCCGGGTCGGTGAGGGGGGGTCCCAACCGCTCCAGGGCCGCCCCCAAAGAAAGATGGGCCGCCACCGGGGCGAACAGGTCCCGCCCGTGGAAGGTGGCGGAGACCTGGGGCAGAAAATAGGCGGGAGTTTCCAGAGAGACCATTTCCACATCGGTCTGACCGGAAAAAGCCAGATGAAACAGGCCGTTGTCCGGTCCTACCCAATACTGCCCCCGGGCCCGGGCCGCCAGGGCCCGGCGGCCGGCGCCCACCCCCGGGTCCACCACCGCCAGGTGAACGGCCCCCGGCGGGAAATAGGGGGCTGCGCCGGCCAGGATAAAGGCCCCGGCCCGGATATCCTGGGGCGGCACCTCGTGGCTCAGGTCCACCAGCGTCGCCTGCGGGTTGATGCCCAGGATCACCCCCTTCAGGCAGCCCACGTATTCGTCTTTGGTGCCGAAATCGCTGAGCAGAGTGATGATGGCCCGGGACCCGGAGTGAGCGGCCATCTCTGTTTCTCCTTTAAGCCGCTTCCAGGAGTTTGGCCACTTCTTCCCGGATACGCTCCACCGGCAGGGCCCCGGCAAAGCGTCCCTGGCCCTTGATATAGACCAGCGGGGAGGGATAGGCCAGGGAGCAGAGCAGCGCGGTCTGCGGCAGCCCCGCGGCTCGGGGGTCCTTGAGGACGTTGAGGTACTCCACCCGGACCCGGCCGGGGAAGGCCTTCTCCAGGGTCATAGCCAGGGCCTGCACCTGAAATTCCATGCTGATCTTCTCCAGGGGGTCCCCGGACTCCTGATGGTCGTGGCCGTGGTGGCCGCAGCCGCAGCCGCAGCCGGAGGAGGCGTCGGCCGCGGTCGGGGCGTCGTAAATCGTCACCTGCACCACTTCAGGGTTGCTCATGGCTTATTCCTCCCGACCAGGATTCCTGAATAAGCAATCCGGTATTCAACTGCCTTCTCCCGCCTCCTTTTCGCCCCGGCCGCGCCGCCGGCGGCGTCGGGGACGGCGGTGCGACTTGGGGGGGCGGGAGCGCGGCGGCCGAACGGGAAGTTGTTCCGGGGTGGGTAATTCCAGGAGTTCCGCCTCCGGGGCTTCCTTGAGGTGGAACAACAGCCAGGCCTCGGGGAAGAGGGCCAGCCGGGCCCGGCGGGCCGGCACCGGCCGCCGGCTCTTAAGCAGCGGGGCCACCCGGGCCTCCAGGGCCAGGACCTGGGAGACGTCGTCGTGCCGCTGCCGGGGGAATTCGATGCCGCCCAGGGCTTCCTTGATTCCCGCATGAATGAAGTCCCGCAGTTCCCGGAAATCTTCCGGAAAGACCGGTCCCTGCTCCAGATATGGGCTTAAAAATACGGCCCAGAGGAGAGTGTCGGACACGGCGCGCTCGGCCTGCATCAGCAGGTCCAGGCGGCGGCACAGTTCCAGCAGGCGCTCCCCGCCGGCCCGGCCCAGGCGGCTTTCCCAGGCGGGGAAAATGGCGTAAAACAGGCCCGATGCCAACATCAGCCGGAAGAAAGGGGCCGCCGCGGCGCTGCGAAAGTCCTTGAGCAGTTCATCCCGCACCCGGGCCGGCGCACAGGTGCGGATTAACCGGCCTTGGGCCAGGATTTCCCGCCAGGCCTCCGGATCGATGCTGAAGCCGGTGCGGGCGGCGTGGCGCAGCACCCGCAACATGCGCACCG
>CAZOCQ010000261.1:0-3769 GCA_964578335.1 uncultured Desulfobacca sp. | reverse complement strand
GCCAGGACCACCGAGGTCTCCACCTGCCGGTCCGAAATGGTCCAGTAGCGCCGCAGCAGCCGGTCTTTTTCCGCCGGAGTCACCAGCTTAAAGCCGTGTTTCTCGTAGAAGCGGACGGCCCACCAGGCCGCGGCCCAGGTGCCCACCAGCACCGGGGCCTCCACCCCCTGGAGCAGATGTTGGAGCAGTTGCGCCCCGATGCCCTGCTGCTGGGTGGCGGTGCGCACATAGGCATGGCGGATCAGGGTCACTTCCGCCAGGGGTTGGCGGCCCATGACCCCCAAAATCTCCCCGCCGGCCTCATAGGCGCTGAAATTGACGCCCGCGGCGATTTCCTCCCGCAGCTCATGCTCGGGCATGTAGGGTTCGCACCAGCAATCGTCGGGGATCACTCCCCGGTAGGCTTCGGCCGCCTCATTGATGACGGCAAAGGCCTGGGGGATATCCTGGGTTTGCAAAGGTCGGATAATGGCTGGCGGCATGGCTTCAGGAAGCCAGGGACTGGCTGGAGCTTGAGTCGGGTTGGCGCGGCAGCAGTTGGCCGCATTTGGGGCAGAAGAGGAAATCCACCCCCACCGGGGCGGCGCACTGGGGGCAGGTGCGTGGTCCGGACGGCTCCGGCGGCGGCTGGGTCGCATATGGGCCGGCAGCGGCGGACGGCGTTGGGGCCTGGGCCGGCGGTGGTTGGTTAAGGTTGGGCAAGGAGGCTTGATACTCCCTGGTCAAGTCCGAACTGGCCTGGCGCAGTTTGGCGATGTAGTAGCCCAGCTTGGCGGCATATTCCGGGAGTTTCTCGGGCCCGAAGAGAATAAACGCCAGGATGGCGAGGATGACCAGTGCTTCGAAATCAATGCCGAACACCGGAACGACCTCGGATTAGGCCTTGGTCACTTTCTGGCCGCAGTGGGGGCAGAAGGCGAACTCCCCGGTGAGCTCCTTATGGCATTGGGGGCAAGTGGTGGTCTGGGCGGCGCTGGCGCCGGCGCCGGCGCCGGGAGTCTCGCTTTTGGTAATCACCGACTCAGGATCTTCGTGGGCCTTCTTAAAACTCTTGATGGCCTTGCCGATGCTCTCTCCCAACTCCGGCAGGCGCCGGGGGCCGAAAAGCAGAAGCGCGATCACCAAAATAATAATAAGAGTGCTGAAATTATAACCAAACATGCTCGGGCCTCTCTTTGCCGAAAGGTGGGTTATTAAATTAAATATAAGCGATTATTAATCATTCTGCAAGGGTCGTAAAATTGTCGCACCGGAAAGGGGAAAAATCCGGCAGGGAGGCCGGCGCGATTGACAGACTCGCTAATTAAGCGGCCTGGCAAGGCGGGGTATAAATATTTTACAGGTAAATGGTAGCTCAAAACCTGGGATAAAGGCCGGCCTGCTTGCAGATTTCGTTGGCGGTGAGGCGGTCCAGGAGTTTATGTCTTTTTACTGGGATGGTTTTAAGGTCGTTGCTGTAAATGGAATGATTGGCCCCCTCACGCACCAGTTGAAAGCCATTTTCTTCCAGATAACGGACGAGGTCACGCCGTTTGACGGACATCGGCGAGATCCACGGGGAGCTGTTCGATCAGGGCATTGCCGGGGGGAATTTCCTTGCCTTGCTGTTGATAGGCCAGGATCATTTCATGGAGGGCGTCCCGGAGCATGGCCCGGCAGTCCTCCAAATCCTGGCCTTCGGTCACCACCTCGGGCCATTCGACCAACTGTCCCAGATAGCCGGAAGATATCTTGGTGTACTTGGCAGTGAAATTAATGAACATGGCTTGCTCCTTGAAATAATCATACCATATGCCCCTGGAAACCGGAAAGAAGAAAAGGCGCAGGCGGGGCGGCGGTTTGGCGAGGGCGCGGCGATATGTTACATTAGGATCATGAAAGGACGCAAACAACCGGCCCCGGAAGTCCGGGCGCGGCTGGAAAGAATCGCGGTGGTGCTGTTTCGGCCCCGGCTGGCGGAAAACGTCGGAGCCGTGGCCCGGGCCGCCTGCAACATGGGGCTGTCGCGCCTCATGGCGGTGCAGCCCCAGGACCTGGACTTCGAGCGCATGGCCATGATGGCCACCGGCCCGGCGGTGGAACTGCTGCACCGGATGGAGGTCCATGACGACCTGGCCGCGGCCCTGGCCCCGTTTCCCTACGTGGTGGGCACCACCGCCCGTCTGGGCGGGGTGCGCAACGATTACCTCTCCCCCCGGGAGATGGCCCTCAAGCTCATCGAATTATCAGCCCACAACGACATCGCCCTGCTCTTCGGGCCGGAGAATTTCGGCCTCACCAACGAGGAGCTGCCCCTGTGCCACGCCCTGGTGACCATCCCCACCGCCGAGTGCTCCTCCCTCAACCTGGCCCAGGCGGTGATGGTGCTGGCCTACGAGCTTTTCACCGCGGTGAGCCATAAGCCCCACTTCGCGCCCCGCCTGGCCAACAGCCGGGAACTGGAATCCATGTACGCCATGCTTCAGGAGACCCTGCTGAAGATCAACTTCATCTCCCACCAGAACCCGGAGCACTGGATGTTCAACGTGCGGCGCCTCTTCTACCGCCACGGCCTCCGGGCCCGGGAGGCGCAGGTGATTAAAGGCATCTGCCGCCAGATTGACTGGTATGTGGGGAAGCGGTTGGAGGGGTTGAAGGAAAAATAGCGTTATTGCAGGGGCGAACACTCGGTTCGCCCCGACAAAACCACTGAACTACTCCAGCAGGAGCAAGGTCTGGGGGATCGGCCCCGTCACCGGGGTCAGCAGAAAGGCAAAGCCATTGCTGGCTGTGCCGGTGATCCAGCCCCGGTCATTGATGGCAACCGGCTGGCTGAGGCTAAGGTTGGCGGGAAGATTAACCGTCAGGTCATCGAGGTTGTACCTGACTCCTTGCTCCCATAAAAAAGGCGTCCCGCTCAGGGACCGCCCCACCACCTGGCCGGCGTCATTGATGCCCCGGGCGAGGCTTTCAATTCCCCCGTGAAAGGTGCCCAGGTCTTTGTAATGATAGCGGGGAGCGGCCTGCGAAGAGCCAGCCAGGGCCAGGAGAGCCGCCAAGGTGACCAATCCCGCTATGGATGTGAGCTTTTTCATGATGACATCTATGGGCATTATCGGTCGCGAGTTTGGCTTGGTGGCGATTTAAGATAAATGGATTGCCATCAAAAAGAGGCGCAGGGTTCGTCTTACCCACCTCTTCCCTTCAATAAAATGTCATTTTTAATTGTTGAAGCACCACACTAATCTAAGAGGAGCAGCCACAAATAGGCATTCCCCTCCACCCGCATCAGCAGAAAGGCGTTATTAGAGGCGTCCCCCGCAATCCACCCCTGGTCGTTGATAGCCCAGGCTGCCGAAAGGATGACACCGGAGGGCAGATTAACCGTGAGGTCGTTGAGGTTATACATGACGCCTTGGTCCCAGAGAAACGCTCTTTCAAAACCGGAGCCGTCCTTTGCCCGGCCCACCACCTGGCCGCGGTGGTTGATGCTGGCGGCCAGACCGGAATTTCCTCCCAGGGTGCCCAGGTCCTGCATGGACTGGCCGGGATTTTTCAAGAATGGCCGACGATTTCCATCGGCATCCTCCGCCCAGCCCACCACCTGACCGGTGTTATTGATGTTTAGAGCGAGGCTGGAAGTGCCCCCCAGGGTGCCCAGCTCATAGGTGGTATGTTGATCGGGGTTTTTCAACCAGGCCCGATAGTGGTCCAGGTCCTCCCCAAACCTCCTCGCTCCCACGATCAGACCGATATCGTTGATACTCATTGCCTGGCCGTCATGGCCGCT
>CAZOCQ010000260.1:0-3789 GCA_964578335.1 uncultured Desulfobacca sp. | reverse complement strand
TTTCGAGGTTCCAAGGCGTCCGTAAGCCATTCGCATGAAAGGTCCAAATTGCAGCCAGACGCTTTCCACGAGAGCCACAAGTGTTTCGGCCTTTGCGACATCGTAGATGGCGAAGTGGAATTGGTAGTTCCGGCGCATGTAGCCTTCAACGTCGCCATTCTTCATCGTTTGATCGAGTTGGGCATCGATCTCGGCGATTTCCTCGATCTTGGCGGGCGAGAGATGTGGTAATGCGCGTGCAGCGAGTTCCGGTTCGAGGGCGCTGCGGGCGAAAAGGATTTGCTCGAATTTCTGGCGTGTCATGGGCGGAACCAGGACGCGCCGGTTGTCCTGCATTTCGAGGGCTCGCTCGGCAATGAGGCGCCTCACGGCCTCGCGCACGGGCATCGGGCTCACGTGCAAATCCTGCGCCAGCCCGCGTAAGGTCACCACCCCGCCCGGCTTGAATCCGCCAAACAAAATGCGCTGGCGCAGACGCCGATAGACTGTTTCGTGCGTGGTCGGACCATCACTGTCCGTCAATCGTACGGGTCTCAGCAAGGGACCGCCTGAAATTATTGCCATTCCTTTATCTGCTTCCTCCACCTCGATGTGCGCCGTGTTGCGGTGCCGAAATCAATAGAGCGCCGGAACGTGGTTCACGATGCCGAAGAACGCACTCAGCAAGATACTTGTACAATGCAACGTTTGTGATCACAATGGTGTCGGTGCCAGATGACTGGGCTGGGCGCACACGAATGTCAGGGCACGCGACGGAAGAGTGAAAGGCTAAAGGAGAGTTGGGAATGATGAGAGTGAAAGCGGCCCGCGTCGCAGTTGCGGCGGCCGCCATTGCGACGGCGTTTGGCATTGCGCCACAGGCTTTCGCTGAAGATCGCGAAGTCCGCGTCTATAATTGGTCTGACTATGTCGACGAGCAGGTCCTCAAGGACTTCACAGCCGAGACCGGGATCAAGGTTCAGTACGATCTCTTTGACAGCAACGACACACTGGAAACTAAGCTCCTTGCCGGCAAGACCGGATACGACGTCGTTGTGCCCACCGGCAACTTCCTCGGCCGGCAGATTCAGGCAGGTGTCTTCGCAAAGCTTGACAAGTCGAAGCTTCCGAACCTGACGCATATGTGGCCCGAAATCATGGATCGTCTAGCCAAGTACGATCCGGGTAACGAGCACGCGGTCAACTACATGTGGGGCACCACGGGCATCGGCTACAATGTGAAGAAGATCAAAGAGCGCATGCCGGACGCTCCGGTTGATTCTTGGTCACTTGTCTTCGATCCCGAGATCGTCAAGAAATTCAAGGATTGCGGCATCATGATGCTCGATGCATCGGATGAGATCATGGGCGCCACACTCCACTATCTCGGCATGGATCCGAACTCGAAGAACCCGGAAGATTTCAAGAAGGCTGCCGAGCACTTCAAGAAAATTCGCCCGAACGTGCGCAAGTTCCACTCCTCGGAGTACATCAATGCGCTTGCCAATGGCGATGTGTGCATTGTGGTAGGCTGGTCGGGTGACGTCGTGCAGGCCAAGACGCGTGCCGAAGAGAAGAACGCCAATATCAAGGACGAGAAGAAGAAGGTGGAGATCGCCTACTCGATCCCGAAAGAGGGCGCCCTCATGTGGTTCGACAACATGGCGATTCCGAAGGATGCCCCGCATCCCGAAGAGGCCCACATTTTCATCAACTACATGATGAAACCCGAAGTGGCTGCCAAGAACACGAACTTCGTCGGTTATCCGAACGGCAACCTGGCTTCGCAGCAGTTCGTCAACAAGGAAGTTCTCGAGGACCCGCAGATCTATCCGCCGAAGGAGACAGTCGCAAGGCTCTATACGATCACGCCCAATAGTCCAGAGGTCCAACGCGCACTCTTGAACGCTTGGCGCGACATGAAACGCAAATAACAAGATGGGGGGAGTGCCTTGCACTTCCCCCAGCTCATTTGCGCTTCGAGGAGGGGGGACCATAGCAGGCGGTCGCGCCGGCTGATTCAACAACCTAGCAAGTAGATCGAATAGGGAGTTACCAATGGCGACCAAGACTCTGGGACCCGTGCGCAGAAAGTTCGCGCCTTGGGATGATCCGAGCAAGAAGCCATTCATCGAATTCAAGAATGTCGTCAAGACTTTCGGGGAATTCACGGCCGTCGACGGCGTTTCACTCGGGATCTATGAGCGTGAGTTCTTCGCACTTCTAGGCCCCTCGGGGTGCGGAAAGACAACGCTTTTGAGGATGCTCGCCGGGTTCGAGATTCCGACGTCGGGGCAGGTGTTCGTCGGCGGCGAAAACTTGGCAGACATTCCACCCTACAAGCGCCCGGTCAACATGATGTTTCAGTCTTATGCGCTTTTCCCGCACATGACGGTCGAACAAAACATCGGGTTCGGTCCGAAGCAGGACGGTCTTTCAAAGGGCGAGATCGAAGCGCGCGTCCAGGAGATGCTGAAGCTTGTTAAACTCGAGCAGTTCGCGAAACGAAAGCCGCATCAGCTTTCCGGTGGACAACGCCAGCGTGTCGCGCTCGCACGAGCGCTTGCGAAACGACCGAAGGTACTCGCCCTCGACGAGCCGCTTGGTGCACTCGACAAGAAACTGAGGGAGGAAACGCAGTTCGAACTCATGGACCTTCAGTCATCGGTGGGGCTCACGTTCGTGATCGTCACTCACGATCAGGAGGAAGCCATGACGGTCGCCGACCGCATTGCGGTCATGGATCACGGAAAACTCGTACAAGTGGCTCCGCCTTCCGAAATGTACGAGCAGCCGAACTGCAAGTACGTAGCGGACTTCATCGGCGACATTAATCTCATTGAGGGGAAGGCGGCAGCCGTCAATGGTGCTGGCAGCGTTCGCATCCAAATCGCTGGTTTGCCCTCACCCCTCGAAGTCAAATCGGAAACGAATGTCAAGCAAGGCGATCAGGTTTGGCTTGCTCTGCGGCCGGAGAAAATCCGGATTACTCATGAAGCGCCCGCTGATCCCGCGGTCAATCGCATCGAGGGTGAGGTCTACGATATCGGCTACATGGGGGATAGTTCGATCTATCACGTGAAGATTCCGACCGGAGCGACGATCCGGACCCAGGTCGCCAATGCCACCCGCGTCGTCGAACGTCCCATCACTTGGGATGACAAGGTCTGGCTGTCCTTTGGACAGGACGCCGGCGTGCTCCTCAACAAATAGCCGAGGAGCAGAGACAATGGCCGAAGCAACGAAGAAGTCCTGGACACGCTGGATCCCTGTTTTGATCCCTTATGCTTGGCTGCTCTTTTTCTTTCTCGTTCCGTTTCTGATCGTTCTCAAGATTTCGTTTTCTACATCCGATATTGCGATGCCACCCTACTATCCGGTGTTCGATCTTTTGGGCGACACTTGGGAAACGACGAAGGAGAAGTTCGCTCAATTCACGGGTGCCAATTACCGGCGTCTCATCGAAGACGACATCTATTGGATGTCCTATCTGTCGAGTGTTTGGATTGCGATTGTTTCGACTTTTCTCACGTTGCTCATCGCATATCCCATTGCATATGGCATGGCGCGCGCCCCGTCCGAGTGGCGGCCGATCCTTCTGATGTTCGTGATCCTGCCCTTCTGGACGAGCTTCCTCATCCGCGTTTACGCGTGGATGGGAATCCTTTCGGAGTCGGGCTTCCTGAATTCCTTCCTGCAATGGGCCGGTCTCATCGAAGAACCGATCAGCATTCTCAATACCAATACGGCGGTCTACATTGGCATTATTTATTCATACCTGCCGTTCATGGTGCTGCCACTCTACTCGAC
>CAZOCQ010000259.1:0-3794 GCA_964578335.1 uncultured Desulfobacca sp. | reverse complement strand
GGGGATAGGTGCGGGGGGTGATGATGGTGGCCATGATGTTGCCGCCGAAGGCCGGACGGGTCTGGAGCAGCAGGCGCTGCTCCGGGTCAATGGCGAAGGCGGTGCAGTCGGCGGTGAGGCCGGTCTTGAGGTTCGCCGCCACCCGGGGGATGAAGGCCCGGCCGGCGTAAGTGGCTCCGGCCAGGATGATCTCCGGGCGGTACTGCCGGGCCAACTCGGTCAAGGCTGCGGCATAGGTCTCTTCCAGAAAATCCTGGAGGCGCGGGTGCTCGGCCAGATAGACCTTATGGGCCCCGGCGGCCAGCAGGGCCGGGGCCAGGTCGCCCACGTCGTCGCCCAGGAGGACCGCGGCCACCGGCGCCTGGAGGTCAGCGGCCAGGCGCCGGGCTTCGCCCAGCAGTTCGGCGGTCACCGGGGCCAGGACGCCGCCCCGCTGCTCCGCCACGACCCAGACGCCGTCCGGCGGCGTCTCCGGCCGGGGGCTGGGACCGGCGGTCTCCGGCAAGGCCAGGGCCTCCACTTCGCAGACCTCGACGCAGGCGCCGCAGAGATTGCAGCCCTCGCCGATGACCAGGGTCTCGCCTTCCAGGCGCAGGACCCCGAAGGGGCAGGCGTCCACGCACTGGCCGCAGGCGCTACATTTTTCGGAGTAAAGGATCAGGCTCATTTTAAGGCAGGTTTCGGCTTCCAGGTTTCAGGTTTTAGGTTTTGGGTTTTAGCGGGGCGGGCGTCCGCCCGCCGACCTCACTTGGTGGCACAGGCGTCCCGCCTGTGCCTTAAATGGGTGCGCACTGCGCACCATAAGAGCCGGTGACAATTTATCTATCTGCGGTAAGTAATATCTTGGTTTTCTTCTTGAGAAACCTGAGGCCCAGATAAATGATCAGACCGGCAATGAAAATCTTGAGCCAGGTCTTATCAAAAATAACTCTTCCGGCTTGCAAACTTTCTTTGAATACAGCCAACCCCGTAAAGGAGGCAACGGCGGCAAAAAAGCTGGAATATTCTCTCGCCAGGGCCGACTTCCAGGAAAACGGCAGGGCCGGCTTCCGCCAATGCCTCGGATTGGGGATTATGGCCGGAGTGGCCGCGGCCCAATTTAAAAAATCCGCCCCGAATTTATCCTTGAGAAACCTTTCTTCGGCAAAAATGATGCGTTCATAAAAGATGATGAAAGACAGCACGACTATTACGGTGCACCACCAGACTCCCACCAACAGCGCCAAGCCCAGCCAGATGATGAAGTTCCCCAAATAAAGCGGGTTCCTGACCAGGGAATACATCCCGGTGGTGTTCAAGCTGTCCGCTACCTGGCCCCGGGTGTTGCGGCCCGAGGTGCCTTTGGGGGCATAACCCACCGTGTAAAACCTGATCCCCAAACCGAGGCCGGACACCAGCAGGCAGAAAAATTGCCAGGCCCGCTCCAAAGACGGGGAAGCCGCAGGATGGCGCCGGCTCAGCAAGGCCAGAATAAACAACAGGCCCATGACCAGCGGCAAATAACTCCGCCAGCGGAAGAAACGTTCGCCGAGGTTTTCGAACTCTTCTTGCAGGGCCATTTGTCGGTAAATTCTACTCGTCCCCAAGCTCCGCTTGGGGACGCAAATTGGCGCGAAGCTCTGCTTCGCCAATGCGCCGGCGAGGGCGCCGGCTTTACACCTGAAGGAAGTCCTATACCGCGCCCTTGGACATTTCTTTGAGCCGCGCCCACAGGCGCCCGGCCAGTTCCGCCGGCTCGCCGGTCCAGACCTCGGACTTCCCCCTTGCCGGCGGCGGAAAGACCTTGACCACCTGGGTGAAGGAACCGGCCAGGCCCACGTCCTGTTCCTCCAGCCCCAAATCCGCCAGGCCCCAGACCGGAATGACCGCCTTCTTGGCGCTGAGTTTGGCCTTGAAGGAGGGCACCCGGGGTTCGTTGATCTCCTTGACCACCGTAATCAGGGCCGGGAGCTTGACCTCCACCGCGTCATAGCCGTGGTCCAGGAGGCGCTCCACCGTCAGGGCGCCGTCCCCGCCGAAAGTAAGCTTCCGGGCCCAGGCGGCGTAAGGAATGTCCAGGATGGCGGCCAGCATCGGCCCCACCTGGGCGGTGTCGCCGTCAATGGCCTGCTTGCCGGTGAAAATTAAATCCGCGCCGCCCAATTTCTCGATGGCCTTGGCCAGGGTCAAGGCCGTGGCCCAGGTGTCGGCCCCGGCGAAGGCCCGATCCGACACGAGCACCGCGGCGTCGGCCCCGAAGCCCAGGGCCTCCCGCAGGGCCTCTTCGGCCTGGGGCGGACCCATGGTGAGGACCGTGACCTGGCCGCCCTGGGCCTCCCTGACCCGCAGCCCCTCCTCCAGGGCGTAGAGGTCAAAGGGATTGATGATGGCCTTGACGCCTTCCCGCTTCAAGGTATGGGTCACCGGGTCCAGGCGGACTTCCTGGGTGTCGGGGACTTGCTTGATGCAGACGATGATGTTTAGCATGGATTCATAACGGGGGCAGGGGCAAGTTAATAATTAACCACAGAGGCACAGAGGACACAGAGTTTCACAGAGCAGGGGTAATATTATTCTCTGTGTATCTCTGTGCTCTCTGTGTCTCTGTGTCTCTGTGGTGAGAATATTTGCCTCCTGACTCTATTTCTTTTTCGCGTATTCCTTATTCAGCGCCAGGCCGATGATGTTGCGCATGATCTGGTTGGTGCCTTCGTAGATCTGGAGGATCTTGGCGTCCCGCATCATCTTTTCCACCGGGTATTCCCGCATGTAGCCGTGGCCGCCCATGACCTGCACCGCATCCACCGTCACCTGCATGGCCATGTCGGTGGGGAAGAGCTTGGACATGGCGGCCTCTTTGGCCTGGTCCTTGGGCTTGGTGTCGATGTAGCGGGCCACGGAGTAAACCAGGGCCCGGGCCGCCTCGATTTTGGTGGCCATGTCGGCCAGCATATGCTGCACCGCCTGGAAAGAGAAGATGGCCTGCCCGAACTGCTGGCGCTCCTTGGCGAACGCCGCGGCTTCGTCCAGGGCGCTCTGGGCCAGACCCACGGCCAGGGCGCCGGCGCCGGGCCGGGCGTTGTCCAGGGTCTTCATGGTGATGAGGAAGCCCATGCCTTCTTTGCTGATCAGGCGGTCTTTGGGAATGCGGCAGTCCTCCAGGACCACCTCCCGGGTGGTCGAGGCCCGGATGCCCATCTTTTTCTCTTTTTTGCCGAAGGAGATGCCCGGGTCGTTCTTTTCCACCACGAACATGCTGGCGCCCCGGACCCCCTTGGCGCGGTCGGTGAGGGCGATGACCGTGTAGTACTCCGCTTCGCCGGCGTTGGTGATCCATTGCTTGGTGCCGTTCAAGACGTAATGGTCGCAGTCCTTCACCGCGGTGGTGGCAATGGCCCCGGCGTCGGAACCGGCCTGGGGTTCGGTGAGGCAGAAGGCGGCCAGGGCCTCGCCCCGGGCCATGGGCGGCAGATACCTGGCCTTCTGCTCATCGGAGCCGAAGAGCAGCAGCGGATAGGCCCCCAGGAAGCTGGCGGCGTAGGTGGTGGCCACTCCGACGCAGCCCTCGGCCAGGGCCTCCAGGACCAGGACGTTCTCCAGGCAGCCGAACCCCAGGCCGCCGTAGGCCTCGGGGATGACGGTGCCGCAGAGGTCCGCCTGAGCCAGGTCGGCCAGGATGTCCCAGGGGAAGGTCTCTTCTTCGTCCAGTTTCGCCCGAATAGGCTTGATGCGCTCCTGGGTGATCTGGCGGGCCAGGTCCTGGAGCATCTTTTGCTCCTCGGTGAGCAGGTAGTCCATGGTCCGCCTTACTCCGC
>CAZOCQ010000258.1:0-3797 GCA_964578335.1 uncultured Desulfobacca sp. | reverse complement strand
AGGGCAGGGCCAGGACGCTGTGGCCGATCTTGATCATCTCCAGCAGTTCCCAGATGTTCCGTAAGACTTGTTGCATGTTCAGTCCAACCCCAATTTGGGCCACAATTCGTCCACCTTACGCTTGACTTCCGGGTCCATGTCGATCACTTTCGGCCAGGGCCGGTTAAAACCTTCCTCGGGCCACTTGCGGGTGGCGTCGATGCCCATCTTGGAGCCGTAGCGCGGCAGCGGCGAGGCGTGGTCCAGGGCGTCCACCGGCCCCTCGGAGAAGACCACGTCCCGTTTGGGGTCCACGTTGTTCCCCAAGCGCCAGAGCACCGCCGACAGGTCCTGGACGTCCACCTCTTTGTCAAAGACCACGATGATCTTGGTGAACATCATCTGGCCCAGGCCCCAGAGGGCGTGCATCACCTTGCGGGCGTGCCCGGGGTAGCGCTTGTCGATGGAGATGAAGGCCAGGTTGTGGAACACCCCCTCCACCGGCAGGTTCATGTCCACCAGCTCCGGCAGGGTCTTTTTCATCAATGGAAAAAAGATGCGCTCGGTGGCCTTGGCCATGAAACAGTCTTCCATGGGGGGCCGGCCCACGATGGTGGCGGGGTAAACGGCCTGGCGCCGCCGGGTGAGGGCGGTGAGATGAAAGACCGGGTAGTCGTCGGCCAGGGAGTAGTAGCCGGTATGGTCGCCGAAGGGCCCTTCCACCCGGCGCTCGCCGGGGGCCACAAAGCCCTCCAGGACGAGTTGCGACTCCGCCGGCACCTTCAAGGGCTGGGTGATGCAGTTGACCATTTCCACCGGTTCATTGCGCAGGAAGCCGGCGAACAGGATTTCGTCAATGTCTTCCGGCAGGGGGGCGGTGGCGGCGTAGGTCACCGCCGGATCGGCCCCGATGGCCACCGCTGCCGGCAGCACCTCGCCCCGGGCTTCCGCCAAGCGGTAATGCTGGGCGCTGCCCTTGTGGGCGTGCCAGTGCATGCCGGTGGTTTGGGCGTCATAGACCTGGAGGCGGTACATGCCCACGTTGCGCCGCCCGGTCTCGGGATGGTGGGTGAAGACCGCCGGCAGGGTGATGAAGGGGCCGCCGTCCTCCGGCCAGCAGTGGAGCACCGGAATTTTGGCCAGGTCAATGTCGCCGCCGGTGAGCACCACTTCCTGGCACGGCCCCCGGGAGACCTCCTTGGGGAACATCCGTCCCAGCCGGGCCAGTTGGGGGATGAGCTTGAGCTTCTTCCACAGGGTGTTGGCTTCAGCCTCCATGAAGCCCAGCAATTCGGCGGCGATGTCGTCCAGCGAATCCGCCTCCAGGGCCAGGCACATGCGCTGCATGGAGCCGAAGGCGTTCATCAGAACCGGCATGTCGTAGCCGGGGACATTTTCAAACAGCAGGGCCGGGCCGTTCATCTTGCTCACCCGGTCGGTGATCTCGGTGATTTCCAGGTACGGACTCACCGGCTCGGTGATGCGCACCAGTTCGCCGGCTTGCTCCAACCGGGCGATGAATTCCTGTAAGTTGCGATAACCCATGTTGATCCCTTCGGGATAGCTGTCAGCTGTCAGCTATCAGCCGTCAGCGAAACCGTGATTCAAGGTTTAATGCCGATTTGCGAACCATCGACAATTTTTTGGTGGAACAGGCGTCTCGCCTGTGCAGGCCCATATCAGGGCGGGCTGCGCCCGCCGGATTTTGGCGGCCACAGGCCGCCCTATTCCTGAAAATACTCTAATCGCGGCTCTTCGGCCAATTCTCCCTGCTCGTGCAGGTATTGAAAAAAGGTCCGCAAGCCCCGTTCGTGTTCCGGGGTCAAGGCGTAATCGAGTTGCCGGAAATAAGCCAGCACCTGTTCCGGGGTCAGGCCGAAGGGCGCCGCCGCCTGCCGGCTCAATTCCGTTAGGGAGCTGAGCCCCCAGGTCTTGGAGCGCACCATCAGCCGGTGCAGGGTTCCGGTTTCTTCAGGGTGGCTCCGGGCGAAGTCCCGGCGCACCGCCCAGACCCCGAAAACAAAAGGCAGGCCGGTGAGTTCCTGCCAGGCCTCGCCCAGGTCCAGTTCATAGGGCAGGGCCCGGGCCTGCTTCAGGCACAGGGCCTCGTCGCCGATGGCCATGATGGCGTCAACTTCGATCATGGGCCGTTGGGCCAACGGTCCGGCTTCATAGCACGGTTTCACCTGAAAAAGCTTGGCCAGGAGCACCTTAACCAGCGCGGCGCCGCTGGCCGAAGCGGCGCTCACCCGGACCCGGCGGCCCTCCAGTTCATTAAAAGGCACCCGGCTGAAGAGCAGCACGCTGCCCACCGGGCCCCGGGAACTGATGGACAGGTCCGGCAACAGCAGGTAATCCTGATGGTGGCGGCCATATTCCAGGGCCGAAATGGACCCCAGGTCCACCTCCCCCCGGCGCATGGCGGCGTTGAGTTCCGCTGGAGTGCCCCGCACCAGATGAAAGCCGTCCTCCCCAAACAGGGATTCCATAGCATAATAGATGGGCAGCACGTTCAGATATGAAATCCGCCCCAGGCGGGCCTTAGCAGGCATTACAGCCTCCGAGTCTTTATCTTTATTACCGAAAACCGAAAACTGAAAACCGAAAACCGCCTTTAAGCCAGCCAGCGGAATTTGCCGGCGGCGCCGGCGGTGAAGAGTTCGCGCCAAAAATCATCCCCCGCCCCTTTCAGGGGGATAAAGCCGAAGGCCGCCTTTTTACCGGGTTCCAGGCTGCCCAACTCCGTGTCCCGGCCCAGGGCCAAGGCCCCGTTATAGGTCCCCAGCCGCAGCCACAGGTCGCCGGGATAAGCTGGAAAATTGCGGTGCAGCCAGCGCATCTCGCCGAAGAGGTTCAGGTCCCAGTTGCCGGCCAGGGAGTCGGTGCCCAGGGCCAGGTTGACCCCGGCTTGCATCAGGCGGTCCACCGGCGGCACCCCGGCCCCGGTGTAGCGGTTGGCCCGGGGGCAGAGGACCAGCCAGGTGTCGCTTTCCGCCAACAGGCGGCAATCCGGCTCCTCCAGCCAGA
This sequence comes from uncultured Desulfobacca sp., assembly GCA_964578335.1. Taxonomy (GTDB): domain Bacteria; phylum Desulfobacterota; class Desulfobaccia; order Desulfobaccales; family 0-14-0-80-60-11; genus JAPLJC01. The sequence goes on along the minus strand of CAZOCQ010000258.1, from coordinate 791 downwards.
CCCCGTGCACCGCCAGGGTGCGGGGGCCTAAAAAGTCCAGTCCGTGCAAATAGGCAGCCGGGCTGGCCTGCGGGGCGCGAAAGTCGTCCACCCAGCGGCCCCGGCTTTTGAGCAGGTCTTGGAAAAAGCCGTTGCCCTGGGCCAGAAACTCCAACTCGGACCGGGATTCACCCAGGTGCACCATTTGGGGGCGGGAGTCGCCGTTCCACCGGCTGACGGCCTGGAACAGGTGGGCGGAGACGGAATAGGGGGCATGGGCCGCCGCGGAAATGCAGGGATTGGCGGCCACCGCCTCATCGGCAAAAAACTCAAAAGCCTCGGTCAACTCCAGGCGTTCCCGGTGATGGAAACCCAGGCATTCATAAAACAAATGGTAATCCAGGGGGCTGTCTTCCAGGTGCGGCAGGGAGGCGCCGGTGTTGCTGACTTCGCCCACCAGGGCGGTGCCGCTGCGTCGCAGGGTCTGGACGGCCCGGCGGATGCCCTGTTCCACCGCGGCCGGGTCCAGGGCTTCACGGTGGGCCAGGGCGGCTTCCAGCCAATCCTCCCAATACTCCTGGGGCGGGATGCGGCCGGCCAGGGCGGAAAACTCCAGGTGGGTATGACAGTTGACCAGCCCCGGCAGGATGGCGCCTTGGCCGTGGTCGCAGATCAGCCCCCGAAAGCCGGGCAGGACCTCCCGGACCGGACCGACGGCCTCGATGCGTCCGCCGTGCACCAGCACCGCCCCTTCCTCGATGGGAGGGCGGCTCACCGGCAACACCCATTTGCTGACGTGTGCGATCATAGTT
>CAZOCQ010000257.1:0-3823 GCA_964578335.1 uncultured Desulfobacca sp. | reverse complement strand
CCTGGAATCCCAGGACCCGGGGCCGGTCAATGGGATTAGTGAATTGTGAATTGTGGATAGTGAACTAAAAACTCAAAACTAAAAACTCAAAACTAAAAACTCAAAACTCAGACAGGTGCTCCATGGCTGACAAGGATATGATCCTGGTGGTGGACGACGAAGAGGTGCTGCGCCACGGCTGCACCAGGGTGCTGCAGGCCGAGGGCTTCGGGGTGCTCACCGCCGCCAATGGCCGCGAGGCCCTGGAAATGTTGGCCGTGAACCCGGTGAATGTGGTCCTCTGCGATTTGAAGATGCCGGTGATGGGAGCCCTGGGGGTCTTGGAGGAAGCCGGCGTCCGTTACCCCGAGATCCCGGTGATCATCATGACCGGGCTGGGAACCGTAGCCGACGCGGTGGAGTGCATGAAGAAGGGGGCCTACGACTTCGTCACCAAACCCTTCAGCATCGATCACCTCACCCTGGTGGTGCGCCGGGCCCTGGAAAAACAACGCTTGCAGGAGCAGACCCGGAGGCTGGAAGAAGAGCAGGCCCGCAACCTCTACAACCTGGCCCTGGAGCAGAGCCGGATGCACACCATGGTCAACTGCATGGCCGACGGCGTCCTGGTGACCAACCGGGAGGCCGAGGTGGTCCTGTGCAATACCACCCTCAAGCAGCTCCTGGGCCTGTCGGCGCCGCTGCCCCAACCCGGACCCCTGGCGGCCTACCTCGACGATCCTGCCCTCCAGGAGGCCATCCACACTTTGCTGGCGGAGGCCGCGAAAAATCCCGGCAAGTGCATCTCCCAGGAACTCGCTCAGAGCCGGGTGCAGTTGCGGGCCTTGTCGGCCCCCTTCCTGGGGCCGGACCGGCAGGTCCTGGGCACGGTCACCGTGTTTCACGACGTCACCAGCTTCAAAGAGCTGGATGAGATGAAAAACGACTTCGTCCGCATGGTCTCCCACGAGCTGCGGGCCCCCCTGGCGGCCATCAAGCAGCAGCACGCCGTGATCCTGGACGGTCTGGCGGGAGACCTGAGCCCCAAGCAGGCGGAACTGCTCAGCCGGGCCCAGGCCAAGATTCAGGGACTGCTGGACCTGATCAACGACCTGTTGGACGTGGCCAAGATGGAGGCCGGCCGCAGCCACCTGGAGCAGGTGCCCCTCCAGTTGGGGGAGGTGCTGGCGGAAGTGGTGGAGCTGATGCGGGCCAAGGCGGAAAATCAGCAAGTCACCCTCAACTTGGAGCTGCCGCCGGGGTTGCCCCTGGTCTGCGCCGACCGGCGCAGCCTGGAAGAGATCTTCACCAACCTGGTGAGCAATGCCGTCAATTACTCCCCCGACGGCGGCCGGGTCACGGTCTCCGCCGTGTCCCACGGCGACTACCTGGAAGTGCGGGTGCAGGATGCCGGCATCGGCATCGAGGCCGAGGAGCTGCCGAAAATCTTTGACAAATTTTACCGCGTCAAGCATCCTAAAACCCGGCAGGTGATCGGCACCGGCCTCGGCTTGGCCCTGGTCAAGGGCTTGGTGGAGGCCCACCGGGGCGCGGTGGAAGTGGAAAGCGAATTGGGCCGGGGCACCGTTTTTCGGGTCTTGCTGCCCACGGTGGCCGGCGGAAAGGTGGACAATGCGGGATCATGACCCCAACCGGCGGGTGCTGGTGGTGGACGATGAGGAGGCCATTCGCCAGGGCATCTCCTTGGTCCTGTCCAAGCAGCACCTCAAGGTGGCCACCGCGGCCGGAGGTTTGCAGGCCCTGGAGCTGCTGGGCCAAAGGGACTACGGGGTCGTCCTGCTGGATATCAAGATGCCGGACCTGGACGGGGTGGAGGTCCTGAAACGCATCCGCCAGGACCACCCGGGCACCGAAGTCATCATGATCACCGGCTTCCCCACCATCCAGGGCGCGGTGGAGTGCATCCGCCACGGGGCCCTGGACTATCTGGTGAAGCCCTTCCGCATTGACGACCTGGAAGCCGTGGTCCAAAAGGCCCTGGACCATTTAGCTGAAAAAGCCCGGAAGGCTCAGGGCGAAATGGAGGCCGGCCAGGAGGGCATCGAGTCCATTATCGGCGACTCGCCGGCCATGAAAAAGGTCTATGGCAAGATCCGCCGGGCCGCGCCCAGCGACAGCACGGTGCTCCTCACCGGGGAAAGCGGCACCGGCAAGGAACTGGCGGCCCGGGCCATCCACCTCCTCAGTCCCCGGCGGGACAAGGAATTCGTCCCGGTGGACTGCTCCGCCCTGGTGGAGACTCTGCTGGAGTCCGAACTCTTCGGCCACGTCAAAGGCTCCTTCACCGGGGCCCACCAGACCAAGCACGGCCTCTTCGAACTGGCCAACCACGGCACCTTTTTCTTCGACGAAATCACCAACCTCAGCCTCAACATCCAGGCCAAGCTCCTCCGGGTCATCCAGGAGCGGGAATTCATGCAGGTGGGCAGCCAGACCCGCATCAAGCTGGACATCCGCATCATCGCCTCCTCCAACCGGGACCTGGCCGAGGCCGTCAAGGCCGGGGCCTTCCGGGAAGACCTCTTCTACCGGCTCAGCGTCATTCCCATCCATCTGCCCCCGCTGCGGGAACGCACCGGGGACATCCCCCTGCTGGTGGAGCACTTTTTGCGGAAATACAGCCAGAAAGGCCACCGGGAAGTGCATGGCATTTCCCCGGCGGCCATGAAGCTCTTAAGCAGCTATGCCTGGCCGGGCAACGTCCGGGAACTGGAGCACACCATCGAACGCATCGTCATCCTGGAGGACGGCGAGATCATCCTGCCGGAGCACCTGCCCAGCTTCATCACCCAGCGCCAGGGGGATTTCCAGGTGTTTTCCGAGGAAGACCACACCCTGGAGGAATTGGAGAAGCGCTATATCCAGTTCGTCCTCCGCCGCACCAAGGGCCGGCGCCAGGACGCGGCCCGCATCCTGGGCATCAACCGCAAGACCCTGAGCTACAAGATCGAAAAATACAAACTGCGGGTCAACTGAGAGCCTCCCCTCCTTTCCTGCCGCTTCCACATTTAAAGGCAACCCATTATCCAAACAAATCTTTGATTTCCTTTTGTTTTTTTAAACTGAAAACCGAAAACCGTCTTCGCGTTTGACATCCCGCGGCGCTTTTTCTATTTTAGCCGTGGAGGGGAAAGATTAATGGGCACCCAGAAACGTTGTCTAATTTCCCGGGCGGAGATCAACCGGCGGGTGAAAGAATTGGCGGCGGCAATCAGCCGCGATTATCAGGGCCGCGACCTGGTGATGGTGGGGGTGCTGAAAGGCGCCTTCATCTTTTTGGCCGACTTGGTGCGGGAGCTCGAATTTCCGGTGGAGGTTGATTTTGTCCGGCTGGCCAGCTACGGCGGCTCCACCTCCCCCACCGGGGAAGTGCAGATCACCAAGGACGTGGAGTTGTCCCTGGAGGGCCGGGATGTCCTGATCGTAGAGGATATCATGGACCTCGGCTTTACCCTGGCTTTTTTGAAGAAGCATCTGGCCTCCCACAAGGCGGCCTCGGTGAAGATCTGCTGCCTGATCGATAAGCGGGAGCGCCGGCAAGTTGAGGTGCCCCTGGATTACGTGGGCTTCGTGGTGGAACAAGGCTTCCTGGTGGGCTACGGCCTGGACTGCGGCGAAAAGATGCGCACCTTGCCGGAGGTTTTTGTCCTGGAGAAGGATTGAGGGTGGAAATTGATCCGGTAGGGCGGGTGTTTTGGTGGGGCAGGCGTCCCGCCTGTCGGATGCCAAGCTGGTATAATGGAGGGCGGGCGGGACGCCCGCCCCACTAGAGACCTGACTGAAAAATATTGAAAATGGCCCGCCTCGCTTCAGTTTCTCCCCG
>CAZOCQ010000256.1:0-3850 GCA_964578335.1 uncultured Desulfobacca sp. | reverse complement strand
AGGGGCTCAATTGAGGAATAGTGGCCACATTCACTACCCCAACTGCGCCCCTGGGCAAGCCGGATATTGATGGAGTCTCGAAGAGTGGAGTCTGCCTCTTCATCGTCCCCTCGTTTTGATCAATATATTACCCGATATATCGGCTCCCTTGCCAGAAAAACTTTAGGAAATTTCCCCATCCGTCAAATAGCAGGCGGGGTCCGGGGCCCAGAGGTCGCCGGTCAGGGCTTCGGCCCGGACCCGGAAATTGCCGGCGCAGACCTCCAGCCAGCGGCAATCGCGGCAGCGGCCGGTGACGTAGTGCTTTTTATCCTTGAGGCGGGCCATGAGCTCGTCGCCCATATCGGTCCAGATCTTGCTGAAGGGCCGGCGGCGCACGTTGCCGAAGGAATGGTGGCGCCAGAACTGGTCGGCATGCACCTCGCCGTCCCAACTGATGCAGCCGATGCCGCGGCCGGAGCTGTTGCCTTCGTTCATCTGCAAGAGAGCCAGCACTTCGGCGGCCCGGGCCGGGTCTTCCTGGAGCAGCTTGAGGTAGAGGTAAGGCCCGTCGGCGTGGTTGTCCACGGTCAGGACTTCCACGGGTTGGCCGAGGTCGAAGAGCTTCCGGGTGCGGGCGCAGATCAGGTCCACCAGTTCCCGGGTCTGTTGATGGGACAGGGCCTCTTCCATCAGCTTGGCGCCCCGGCCGGCATAGACCAGGTGGTAGAAGCAGATGCGGGGAATGCGGTAGTCCTCCACCAAATCGAAGATGGCCGGCACTTCCCGGTAGTTGAGGCGGCTGACGGTAAAGCGCAGACCCACCTTGAGGCCCGCGGCCTGGCAATGGCGCACCCCGGCCATGGCCGCGGCGAAGCTCCCGGACAGGCCCCGGAACTTGTCGTGGGTGGGCTCGGTGCCGTCCAGGCTGATGCCCACGTAGGAGAGCCCCAGGTCCTTCAGGCGCCGGGCCACTTCCGGGGTGATCAGGGTGCCGTTGGTGGAGATCACCGCCCGCATGCCGTGGTTTACGGTCCACTCCACCAGCTCGAAGAGGTCGGGCCGCATCAAGGGTTCGCCCCCGGAAAAGAGCACCACCGGCACCCCGAAATCCTTCAGGTCCCGGAGCAAGGCCAGGCCTTCCTCATGGGTCAGCTCATTGGGGGCCGGCCCGGCGGTGGCCTTGGCGTAGCAATGGACGCACTTGAGGTTGCACTGCTTGGTGACGTTCCAGACCACCACCGGCTTTTTGTCGGCGGAGAATTGCAGCAAATGGGAAGGCAGGTCCTGGGCCCGGCGGTCGTGATAACGGAGCACGTCGCCGGGTTCCACGGCGCCGCAGTATAATTTCGAAACCCCGATCATATGGCTCGGTTACTCGCGAAACAGGGTCGTCTGGTAGTGCTCCTGAATCACCCGGTTTAGATAGGTGTCCAGGTCCCCCAGGGCTTCCCGGTTTAAGATGAAGTGATCCCGGGAAGTGCGGTCCCGGACCAGTTTCAGGGCGTATTCCAAATCGCCGGCCAGCTGCTCGCAGACGGCGTAGGCCGAGGTTTCGCCTTCCAGGGCCTGGCGCAGGATTTCATCCACCGCGTCGTCATCGAAATGGAGCTGGATGTCGTGTTCGGCGAAAAAGCGGTCCTCGAAATTAAGCACCTGCTCATGCAGGCGGCCCATCTCGTCGAAACAGGTCTTTAAATCGCAGTCCCACTGATGATAATGGTCCGCCATCAGGTCCACCCGGGTGTCGGTGAGGGGCAGCCGGTAGCGCTCCCGCAGCTCCCGTTCCCGGCGCCAGATGAATTCCTTGAGGATTTCCCGCTCCAGGCGGGCCGCCTCTCGGAACCGCGCCTGGAGGCCGGGGTCGCCGGGCTCATTGAGGAGCCGGGCCAGTTCCGCCTCCGGTTGGCGCACCACTTCCGGGGTGACCACGAACTCCTTGATATCCGTGGAGGGCAGCCGTTTTTCAAATTGAATCAGGACCCGCTCGATGACGCTCACCAACCCCCGGGCCCCGGTCTTTTCCAGGGCCGCCTGCTCCGCCAGGAGGCGCAGGGCCTGGTCTTCGAAGCTGACATTGATGCCGTAGGCCCAAAAATCCCGCTTCTTGCTGGTGATGATGGGATTGTTGGGGTTGTGCAGGATGTCGTAGAGGTCCCCGGCGGTAAGTTCCTCCAGCACCGCCGCCACCGGCAGGCGGCCCACGAACTCCGACTCAAAGCCGAATTTGATCAGGTCTTCGGCGGTGACCTGCTTCAGGAAGATGCGGTCTTCCTCCTTGGAGGTCATCTTGCCGTGGAAGCCGATCTTTTTCTTGCTGAGCCGCTCCTTGACGATCTTATCCAGGCCGTTGAAGGCGCCGCTGACAATGAAGAGGATGTGGCGGGTGTTGAGGGTGCGCTTCTCCTTCTTGCCGGTGCGCCGGTAATGTTCAATGGCCTGGATCTGGGAAACCGGGTCGTGGGCCACTTTCAGGTCCACTTCGGTCTCCTCCATGGGTTTGAGCAAGGCCCGCTGCACTCCGGTGCGGGAGACGTCGGGCCCGCCCCAGGTATGGGCCGAAGAGGCGATCTTGTCGATTTCGTCAATGTAGATGATGCCGTACTGGGCCAGTTCCAGGTCGTCGCCGGCGGCATAGACCAGGTCCCGCACCAGGTCCTCCACGTCGCCGCCCACGTAGCCGGTCTCGGAAAACTTGGTGGCGTCCCCCTTGATAAAGGGCACCCCGATCCTCTTGGCGATGAGTTTCACCAGGTAGGTCTTGCCCACGCCGGTGGGGCCGATGAGGATGATGTTGTTCTTGATGGACCCCACCCCGGGTTCGGGCTCCCGGCCCTGCTCCAGGGAACGGCGGATGCGGTTGAAGTGGGTGCAGACCTTGGTGGCCAGGATGCTCTTAGCGATATCCTGCTTGATGACGTATTCGTCCAGATAGGCTTCCAGTTCTTCGGGCTTCAGGTCAAAGTTGATCTTGCTCAGGCGGTTGGCCGGGCCCTTGCCTTCCCCGTCCGGGTCGGGCTTGGTGATGAGCTGGGGGGCCAGGACCTTGATGCGGCCGCCGTATTTCTTGGAAAGGTAGTCGCTCAGTTCCCTTTCCAATTCCTTGGGATCCGGGATTTTTTCCATATTATTAAAAATTGCCACTTTTAAAGGTTGTCGTCGAAAGGTGCAGTTCCTCTTCCATATACAAAATTATAACTATCCGGCGCCCGGCATGCAAGCCGGTTGGGGAAAGCTCGCCCCGAAAGGATTTTAGCCCGTTAAAGTTGACAAGCAGAGGGAAATGATTAAACTTACCATTTATTATGGATTGCCATGGAAGGGGTCCTTCAGCAGGAGTATGCCATGGCGACCAAATCTCAATTTGATGCGGTTCTCCAGGAACAAGGACTCCCCCGGACCGGCGAGGTGGTCCGCTGCAAAAAATGCGGCACCTTGTGGCGGGTCATGGAACGGGAAGTGTGGCAGTGGGTGGAGGAGGACGGCAAGAACGGCGAAGGCCAGGTGGTGCCGCTCTTCTATTTCTCCTTCTGGCTCATCCAGGATGGGGTGCCCCCCCGGGTGGGGCAGATGCTCGGGTACCTCTGCCATGCGGCTGACGAAGAATTCGCCAGCGTCTGGGAGGTGTTGCACTGATCTCCAGGCCTCGGGTCCCGGAAAAATGATCCGCTAACAACTGGTCCGGAAGATCTGTTAATATTACAAGCGCAGCCAGGCTGTGCTTTTTTTTCGGGCCGGGCCGCCTCAGTCTGCAGGATTTGCCCTGAATCGTGGGCGAACACAAGGTTCGCTACATTTGAGGCGATTTGTTTTGAAAACTAAAAACTAGCCAAACATATTTGAAATTTTCACTCCAAAGGTTGCGAAAGGA
>CAZOCQ010000255.1:0-3876 GCA_964578335.1 uncultured Desulfobacca sp. | reverse complement strand
AGACGGCTAGTTTTGCTGACTCGACTGGCCGCTTCTCCGACAATTTCGAGTAGCCGGACCAGGGCCAAACTCAAAAGTCGGTTGGTATCTAGGTCAGAGCGAGGTTTCCCCTGGATTAGTTCAATCGCTTCCTGGGCATGGTCCAGCATATGTCGCATCCGGGTCAAGTCTTTTTTAGGCAACATATTGCACTTCTGCTTCTTCGATGACTTCATCCCGAAAATACTTGCTCAAAAAATTCGGGGTATTCAGGTCAACCTTGCGGCCCAGGATTTCGGACAGCTCATCCTGCATGGCGAAAAACGCCAGGCCGGGAATGTGATCCGGGTCAAATTCCACCAGGACATCGATATCGCTGTCCTCCCGAAAATCAGGGCGCAAGGCCGAACCGAAGATTGCCAATTTTTTGATATGATGCCGGCGGCAAAACTCGGCAATCTTTTCTTGAGGAAGGGTGACCTTGACTTTGGATTTCGAGGCGGATTTCTTCATCATTATGGTTTTACTGGCTACTGACTACTGGCTACTGGCCACTGACTACTGGCTACTGACCACTGCTCCTACGTCTCCACCCGGTGGCTCAGCGACTCCTTCAAAGTCTGCCGGTCGGCGTATTTGATCTCGCCGCCCATGGGCAGGCCGTAGGCGATGCGGGTCACCTTGATCCCCAGGGGCTTCAGTTCCATGGCCAGGTAGGTGGTGGTGGTCTCCCCTTCGAGAGAGGGGTTGAGGGCCAGGATCACCTCCTGCACCCCTTCGGCCTTGACCCGCTCCAGCAGTTCCCGGACCCGCAAATCGTCGGGGCCCACCCCTTCCAGGGGGGAGATGAGGCCGCCCAGGACGTGGTAGCGGCCTTTATACCAGCCCACCTTCTCCAGGGCCAGCAGGTCGCCGGGTTCGGCCACCACCATGAGCTGGCTGGCCTGGCGCCCCGGGTCGGCGCAGATGGGGCAGAGTTCCTGGTCGGCAAAGGCGTAGCAGCGCCGACAGAGCTGAATTTTCTCTTTGAGCTCCAGCAGGGCCTGGGCCAGTTCCAGGACCTCCGGCCGGGGCGCCCGCAGCAGGTGCAGGGCCATGCGGGCCGCGGTCTTCTCACCCACCCCGGGCCATTTACTGATCTCGTTGATGACCCGCCGCAGCGCCGCGGGATAGGCGTTACCAGACATTGAAGATCCCATAGGGCGGGCTGTGCCCGCCATCATTTTCGGCGGCCACAGGCCGCCCTATATTCACTAAAACAATCCCGGTATCTGCATGCCGCCGGTGAGCTTGCTCATCTCCTGGGCCATCATTTCCCGGGAGCGGTTCAGGGCTTCGTTCACCGCGGCCAGGATGAGGTCCTGGAGCATCTCCACGTCGTCGGCGCTCACCACTTCCGGGTCGATGCGCAGACCCAGCAGTTCCTGGCGGCCGTTGACGGTGGCCTCCACCATGCCGCCGCCGGCCTGGGCGGTGACGATGCGGTTGCCCAGCTCCGCCTGCATCTCCGCCATTTTGCTTTGCAATTTCTGGGCCTGCTTCATCATCTGGGCGATATTCATTCCTCAGGTTCCTCCTTCCCCGGGGCGACAAAGGCGCCCCCGAAGACCTCCAGGGCCTGCTGTTTGAGTTCCGTCATTTTAAAGGGCTTGGGGGCCGCAGCCGGCTTTTTCGCCGGGGTCTTGGCCTCGGGGGCCTTGATCTCCAGCACGTATTGCTCCCCGAAAAATTTCCGGGCCAACTCCTGCAGGCGCTCCTCATGGGCCCGGCCCACCGCGTTCCAGGTGCGGCCCGCGGCCACCAGCAGGCGGTGATCCTCCTGGCCTTCCAGGCGGCATTGGGAGAGCTTGCCGTACAGCGGCCCGCCCACTGCTTCCTGGACGTAGTGGAGAAAGGCCTGCCACTTCTCCGGGAGCGGGGCGTCCGCCGGAATTGCCGGCAGCGCCGGTTCCGCCGCCGGGGCCGGGGCAACCGGCCGGGGCGCGGGGCCGATCTCCAGGCGGGCGGCAGGTTCGGAAGCCAAAGTGCCCCGCCCCTCCAGGCGCCGCTCCAGGGACTCCAGCCGTTCCAGCCAGGTGTGCAGGGGCAGCACCGGCTCCAGGTGAATAAGCTTTAGCAGCACCACCTCCAGGGCCAGGCGGGGCTGGGCCGCCCGCTTCAATTCCTCCTCCCCCTGGAGCAGCACGGTGAGCAGATGGTGCAGGTGGACCTCCGGGACCCGCCGGGCCAGTTCGCACAGCGCCTCCCATTCCCGGTCGGCCACCGCGGCCAGTTGCCGGGATTCGTGGTGCAGGCCCGCCAGCAGCAGATGCCGGGCGTACAGCGCCAAATCCTGATAAAAGCGCCGCAGGTCATGGCCCTGGTTGTAGAGTTCCTCGATCAGGGCCAGCAACGTCGGTCCGTTGCGGTCAATGATGGCCGTCAGGGCGGTCAAGAGCGCCCCCCGGTCCGTCACCCCGAGGATGCGGGCGATCTCGGCGCTGGTGACCTGCTCACCCCCGAAGGTCACCACCTGGTCCAGGAAGCCCTGGGCGTCCCGGAGGCCCCCCTCGGCGGCCCGGGCCACCAGGGCCAGGCCCTCGGGGTCCACCTGCCAGCCTTCCTGGGCCGCCAGCTTCCCCAGGTATTCCTGGATCAAGCCGGTGGGGATGCGGCGGAAGTCATAGCGCTGACAGCGGGACAGGATGGTCACCGGCACTTTGTGGGGTTCGGTGGTGGCCAGGATGAAGACCGCGTGGGCCGGGGGCTCCTCCAGGGTCTTCAACAGGGCGTTGAAGGCCTCCTTGGTGAGCATGTGGACTTCGTCGATGATATAGACCTTGTACTTGCCCTGGGCCGGCAGGTATTTGATCTTTTCCCGCAGGTCGCGGACTTCGTCAATGCCCCGGTTGGAGGCGCCGTCGATTTCCAGGACGTCCAGGGAGGAGCCGTTGGTGATCTCCCGGCAGACCTGGCAGGTGTTGTCGGGGTGCGGGGTGGGGCCGGCCGTGCAGTTGAGGGCCTTGGCCAGGATGCGGGCCACCGAGGTCTTGCCCACTCCCCGGGGGCCGCTGAACAGGAAGGCGTGGGCTACGCGGCCCTGCGTCAGGGCGTTTTGCAGGGTGCGGGTGATGGGCTCCTGGCCCACCACCTCCTCAAAGGTTTGGGGACGCCACTTCCGGGCCAGGACCTGGTACGCCATGAGAGGATGGTTTCCGGTTTTCGGTTTTCGGTTTTCGGTTAGAAAAACCTCTGTGCCGGTTGGTTAATATCTCTGCTCGCGCGGTAAATGCATTTTTCGGAAAAAAGTCGGCTTTCTGAGAGAATAATCATTTACCGAAAACCGAAAACTGTATTTAATGGCGGAGAGAGAGGGATTCGAACCCTCGGTACGCTTTTGACGTACACACGATTTCCAATCGTGCCCCTTCAGCCTCTCGGGCATCTCTCCGTAAATGAACTGGTAGCGCAGGCTTCCAGCCTGCTTTTTATTGGTGCGCCGGACGCACTCTACTGGTAGCTTTCTTCTTTTATCTATTTTCGTCTATAAATTTGTTTAATTCCTGCATGGCTTTTTTTGTGGCTTCTCTGGCCGCAACAAAGTCATACATTAGATTGTCTTCATTAGCTTCTATATGTTCGCTATACTCCAACATCATCTCTAATCCTTGGGAAAGCCTCCCAAATAAATACATAAATCTATCTAAGTCCTACATTTTTCACCTCTTTTGAAAATATTTTCCATTGTTTCTACCACTCATTATTTAATCTCTGCCCAGCTAAAAACTGACCACTGGCTACTGGCTACTGACCCCTGCATTTATGGCGGAGGGGGTGGGATTCGAACCCACGTGGGAGTGATTAGCCCCCAAGCCGATTTCGAGTCGGCCCCGTTACGGCCTCTTCGGTACCCCTCCT
>CAZOCQ010000254.1:0-3889 GCA_964578335.1 uncultured Desulfobacca sp. | reverse complement strand
TTTTTACTTTTTACTTTTTACTTCCTTTAGGATCTCGTGGGCCTGCTGGACGGAGGCGTTATCATGGACAATGGCCCGCAAGGCCCTGGCCATGGCCACCGGGTGCGGGCTCTGCCAGACGTTGCGCCCCAGGTTGATGCCCACCGCGCCCTTGCTGATGCCGTCATGGACAAATTCCAGCACTTCCAGTTCGGTCTCGCACTTGGGCCCGCCGGCCATGATCACCGGCACCGGACAGCCGTTCACCACCTTATCGAAATGTTCTTCGCACCAGTAAGTTTTCACCACCTTGGCGCCCAGTTCGGCCACGATGCGGCAGGCCAAGGCCAGGTAGCGGGACTCCCGTTTGTCCATTTCCCGGCCCACCGCGGTGATGGCCATCACCGGGATGCCGTAACCCTCGCAGGCATTGACCAGGCTGGCCAGGTTCCCCAGGGTCTCCTTTTCATATTCACTGCCGATAAAGACCGAGACCCCCACGGCCGCGGCGTTCACCCGGATAATCTCCTCAACGGAGGTGGTGATTTCCTCGTTGGCCAGATCCTTGCCCACCATGCTGGCGCCGCCGGAGACCCGCAAGACGATGGGTTTACTGCCGCTGGGATCGATTACCGAGCGCAACACCCCACGGGTGCAGAAAAGCGCATCCACATAAGGCAGCAGCGGTTTCACCGTCTCTCCCGGCTTCTCCAGACCTCGGGTGGGTCCCTGAAAATAACCGTGGTCAATGGGCATGAAAAAACATTTGCCGCCCGGCATGAGCCGGCTTAAGCGGTTTGCCATTCCCCAGTCCATTCGAGATCTCCTGATAAGTTCAAAGTTAAGGTAAAAGTAAAAAGTAAAAAGTAAAAAGTAAAAAGGCAAAAACTAATTGATGGCGAAATTGGCGATTTTCAGCGCGAAACCAAAAGTTCTCCTGCGGCTTCTCTTTCCGCTCATTTTTTTCCTTTTTCCTTTTTCCTTTTGCCTTTTAGCGAGTGGGATTATTTTTTGCATTTACGATTATTGCCCCGAGGATGCGGGCGATCTCATTGGCTTCCTGAAGAAGGGATTCCCAATTACCTTGCGGCGATAACCCAGCTTCTTTCAACAGCCTCAGCCAATATAGCGTCTCTCTTGATTCTTTAAGTGCGATGGCGTACTTACTGATAAAATCGGCCCTGCTTTGTCCGGCCTGCGCCTCTTCCACATTTGCTCCGATTGATGTTCCCGCTCTCAAAAGTTGACGCCCCAAGGTTCGCAAGGTTTCATTTCGGAAATCAATAGATTGGGCGAACTTGACGATGTTCAGGGCGAAAGCAAAAGTTCTTTCCTTGATATCCCGCGGCTTCTCTCTTCCGCTCATTTTTTCCTTTTGCCTTTTTCCTTTTGCCTTTTTACTTTCGCCTTTTCCCCGGCGGCAGGTTGCGGAGGCGCTCGATTTCGGCCTGCTCCAACTCAATGAATTCTTCCGGCGCATAGTCCATCCGCAGGGCCCGAGTGACCCGGTGAATGGAGATCAACATAGGCGGCCCGGAGTACATGTTTTCCCAGGTGATGTGGACGGTATCGCTTTCCACGTCAAAGTGGACCCCGCGCCAGGCGCCGAAGACCTGGTCGAACTCCAGTTCGTAAAGCTCTTCCCAGGCCTGGTTCAAGAATTCAATCACCTCGGCTTCGTCCAGACGCCGATCCCAATAATAGAGCGAATAGTCTTTCATGAGGATTACCGTGGGGATAAAAAGATAGGGGCGCCGGGCCAGCCGGCGCCCCGGATGGAGGTTATTCTATCCTACTTTTTCTTTTCTTGGAAGTATTTGCAGTCCGTGGGGGCGGTGAAAGCCCCGGGCCGCGCTTCCATGAAAATGCCCAGCAGGAAAGGATATTCAATGGCCCGGCAGTGTCCGTAGAGCACTTTGGAAATCTGCGGGTCGTAAGTGCGTTTGTAATTCCTGCAACCTTCGCACAGAATCTCTGGCATATCAGATGTTCCTCCTGTCTTCCGAAGTTACGACGCCGCTACCAGGACTTGCCGTACTTGCGCTGGGCGGTGATACGCTTCCAGGCGCTGCCGTCCAGGTCCTCGGGGGTGAGCTGGGTGCAAGCGCAGAGTTTGCCGCGAGCCGAAACGGTGCAATTCTTGGGCTTGCCCAAGAAGGTGACATTGGCAAACGGCGGCGGCGAGGTCTTGCCTTCCCCGGAGAGGGGCTTCAGGTCCGTAGTCTCGGCATAGCCGGGCAGGATGAAGTCCGCGCCCCGGGCCGCTTCCGGCTCCACCACCCGCTGGCCGTTTTCCCACTCCGCGTAGTAGAGGATGTCACAGCCGGCGCATTTGAAATTGCCGGAATAATCCCAGTAACTGTAGGGATCGAAGAAGTTACGCGCCTGGCACTTCGGGCAATCGTAAAACAACGAGACTTTGAATTCACTCATATCGAGTCATTCCTCCCTTTATGGATAGAGGTTGGCGAAGGCGCCGGCAAGGGAACCCGGCCCCGTCGCGCGCTAACTTAGATGATTTCCTTGGCTTCGAACTCCCGAATCTGCTCCGCGGAAAGGCCGCAGACCCGCTGGTAAATCTCCTCGTTGTCGCAGCCCACCGGCCGGTGGACGTGCTTCAGCCGCGGCGGTGAATCGCTCATCTTGTACATGACCTTCTGAGTGAAGACGTCGCCGTAATAGGGGTCGTCGTACCAGCCCAGGGAGCCCCTCTCCAGGAAGTGGTCGCAGTTGGCGGCTTCCCGGACGGTGAGCAGGGGCTGAGAGATGATACCGGCGCCGCTGAAGATGCGGTTGGCCTCTTCCTTGGTCTTGTCTTTCAGGAACTCTTTGATGGCCGGATAGATCTCTTCCTGGGCCTTGGCCTCCACCCGGTCATCATGGGTGGCGTACTTCTTGGCCAGGTCGGGACGGCCGATGAGGCCCATCAGATTGGCGAAATCGGCGTCAGTGTATGCCTGAACGCAGATGTAACCCTCTTCCTTCTCCGCCGGATGGTCCGAATGGGGATAGGAAGAGAGACCGCAGGCGATGATGCCGTTGACGCAGATCTCGGTGTCCCAGTTGCCCCAGCGCATGCGGACGATGCCGGTGCGGCCCCAGAGGGGCAGGCCGTACTCGGTGTACCGGGTGGAACCCTGCACCTGGGAGCACTCGAAGTAGTTGCCCAGGTTGGACACCGTATCCCGCCAGAAGAGGCCGGCCAGCATGGCGGTGGAGACCAGCATGCCGATGGAGTAGTCCATGATCCAGGTGGTGTGTTTGCTGGGGAAGCCGGCGGTGGCCCTTCCGGCCCGGTGGCCGGTGAAGGAGAAGACGCCGCCCTTGGCCTGTCCCAGGATGTCGTAGGAGGCCCAGTTCCGGCCGGGGCCGAAGCCGCCGAAGCCGCCGCACCAGGCCAGGACGATCCGCGGGTTCACCTCTTTGCAGGCGCCGTAGCCGATCTTCCAGCGGTCGAAGGTGCCGGGCCGGTAGTTCCAGACCATGGCGTCGGTTTTCTGGACGAAGTTGTAGAAGAGTTCCTTGGCCTCCGGTTTGCGGTAGTCCAGGGTGACGAAGTATTCGTTGTGGTTGGCGCCCTGGAAGGCCGGAGAAGTGCCGCGCTGGGGATTCCAGCGGGACACCGGGTAGAACCACGACTCGTTGTAGGGCGAGCAGTGGCGCATGGGTTCACCCAAACGGGGGACCTCGATCTTGATGACCTCGGCCCCCAGCTCGCCCAGGTAGGCGGCGGCGCAGGGCCCCAGGATGTACTGGGTGCAGGACAGCACCCGATAGCCCTTCAGGGCTTCGGGTTTCTCTGCAAGCGTGTCTTTGTTGAATACGGTCTTACAATATTCGTCAAAGGAGAGTTTGTCCAAGTGTTCGGTCATATTTCCTAACCCCCTCTATTAGATGAGCCCTTTTTCGT
>CAZOCQ010000253.1:0-3909 GCA_964578335.1 uncultured Desulfobacca sp. | reverse complement strand
CCATCTGGCAGTTGGGGGCTCGCGTACGGGAGGTAAACAACCTCCCCTGGCAGGATGTGGATTTCAGGCGCCACCAGGTGCGCCTCTGGACCCGCAAAAAACGAGGCGGAAATAAGACGGCCCGGCTGGTGGACATGAACGATCGAGCCTTTGCCGCCCTGAAGCTGTCCCAATGGCACAGGTTACCCGGCTCATCTTATGTCTTCACCAACCCCCACACCGGCCGGCCCTGGGATTACCGGGACAAGTTCTTCGACCGCCTCTGCCGTCTGGCCGGGGGTCCCGGAAATGGGGTATCATGCCCTGCGCCATCAGAAGGCCTCTGCCCTAGCCGATGAGGGCCAATCTCTGGTCTATATCCGGGATTTTTTGGGCCATGAAGACATCTCCACCACCTCAATCTACCTACAATCCTTGGGTATCAAAAAATGAAAGTGGTACCCGTTTTGGTACCCGCAGATTTTCAACTATCTAAAAACCCGCTTGTTTGGTGCCCCCGCCGAGACTCGAACTCGGGACACAAGGATTAGGAATCCTTTGCTCTATCCATTTCTGAGCTACGGGGGCGGAAGGTGACGCCGCTTAAAATAATAAGCCAACTTGAGCCGGGACGCAAGGGGGCGCAGCCCCGGCGCCCGGCCTGGCGGCAACCAAATGGGGAAGCAGGGCGCCCAGACCCGGCTGAGGCAATATCTTCCCTGATCTCAGTGAAGTGATTGAAATAACAATATATTATCCACAATATCCGTTTTCGGCGCAAATTGTGGCGGCGGGCTTGCCCTTCCTTGAAAGATGACTGGGGCCGTGTTATGATGCACCGATTTCCGGTTAGGGGGCCAAAGGGAGGGTATGGCGAGGCATCGGGTCTTAATCGCCGCGGTTCTCATCCTGATGCTCGGCGCGGGGGCGGCCGGGGCGGCGGAAATGGAGCTTTTTAAGGCTGAACGTTTCCAGGGGGGGCCCTGGCGGATTCGGGCCGAGACCCTGACCTACGATGCCCGCCACCACCTGTACGAGGCCCAGGGACAGGTGCAGATCGACCAAGGCGAGCGGCGCATCAGCGCCGACCGGGTGCAGGTGGATGAGCTCACCAAGATCGCCATCCTGACGGGGAACGTGGTCATCGTCCTGGGGGATGACGTCTTCACCGGGACGGAGGGCCGCTTCAATCTGGCGACCCGCGGTGGGGAGCTCCACGGCGCCCGACTGTTTCTGCGCCGCAATCATTTCCGGGTGGAAAGCCGCACCATCCGTCGCACCGGGGACCACACCTACTACGCCGAGGAGGCCAAGGTCACCACCTGCGACGCCGACCGGCCGGTGTGGAGCTTCTCAGTGCGCAAATTATCGGTGGTCATGGAAGGCTACGCCACCGGCAAGGACGCCAAGCTCCGGTTGGCGGGAGTGCCGGTCCTGGTCCTGCCTTTTGCGGCGCTGCCGGTGAAGACCGAACGGCAAAGCGGCTTGTTGCTGCCGTATTACGGGCAGCACAAGGCCGGCGGCACCGTGGTGGAACTTCCCTTTTACTGGGCCATAAGCAACAACGCCGACGCCACCCTTTACCAAAACTTTCTTTCCAACCGGGGCTATATGCAAGGGGTGGAGTTCCGCCGCCTGGGGCACCACGACGCGGCCGCCAACTTCCGTTTTTTTTATCTGGACGACGGCAAGCAAAACCAGCCCACCAACCACCGCTACTGGGTCGCCGGCATGATGAACCAGCCGCTGCCCGAAGACTGGCACCTGCGCCTCACGGTGGATCGGGTGAGCGACGCCAAATACCTCAGTGATTTCAACTTCGGCTATATGGGTCTGAACCGCTATTCCCGGGAACTGCTGCAAACTTTCGGGCGGGACCTGGAGCAGCAGGAGGTCAACACCCGGGTCTCCACCCTGCAATTTACCCGCAATTTTTCCTGGGCCAACTTGACCTCTTACGGCCGCTATTACGAGCGCCTCAATCAGGCCGATCCCAATCTTTTCAACCGGCTCCCCAATTTATCCCTGTCTTCCCTGGTTTTGCCCCTCGGCAAATTTCCCCTCTATTTCGGTCTGAACAGCTCCTATGGCTATTTTATGCAGAACCAGGGCATGAACGGAGACCGCCTGGATTTACACCCCCAAGTGCTGCTGCAAGGGCAGCCGCTGTCCTTCCTGTCCTTCAACTCCCGGGTGGGGTTCCGGGAGACCCTGTTCCGCATCGACCACAACGTGCCCACCGGCCCGCCGGAAGGTTACGCCTCCCGGCAACTCTTCGATGCCCGGGTGGGCCTTTCCAGCGCCTGGGCCAGGAATTACCGGCAGAGCGAAGGCGGCGCCTCCTTTATTCGACACATCTTCCGCCCGGAAGTCACCTATTGGAATATCCCCCGGTACGATCCCTTGCGTTATCCTGCCTTCGACCCCTTTGATCGGGGTTGGGTGGCCCGGGCCGACCGCAATCTGCCGATCGTCGACGGCGATGACCCCATCGGCGGAGTCAATGCCCTGACCTACGGTATCTCCAACACCATCCTGTGGCGCGGCGTCAACCAGCAAGGACAAGCCACGGTCCAGGACCTCTTGCGCTTCCGTCTGGTGCAGAGCGCCTTTTTCAACCGTTCCTCCATGGGTCTGGACGGCACGCCGGTGCCCCACCATCCCTTCTCCGACTTTTGGGGGGAGGTGGAAATCTATCCGCTGCGCCGGCTCACCCTGGGGCTGAAGATGGGGGTTTCCCCCTACCGGGAGGGCTTCGACCGGGCCGACTTCAAGTTGACCTTTCTGGATGCCAATCGGCAAAACTACCTCAGTCTCAACTATATTTTCATCAACGACTTCGCCAAGCAGATTAACGTCGAAACCTATCTGAATCTGTTCAAGTCCGTGAAGACCTGGGTCACCTACGGCCATACCTTTGAAACCAACAATCGCCTGGAGCAGAGATACGGACTGGTCCTGCAACGCCAGTGCTGGGGGGTGGTGCTCTCCTATACCGAACGCCCGGACGACAAACGGGTGGGGGTCACCATCTTTATCCCCGGCCTGGGGGAGAGGATGAAGCGCTCGCCGGTGCAATTCCCGGATCAGGCCAGGAGCAAAGGCGCGCCTGATTTCTTTTAGGATCATTTCTCGAAGCTTCCAAAATTCAAACTGATACATTACCTCGGCAACCCCGGCATAGCGTTTTGTTTTGTATCCTGATAAAATAGCCAATTCGGTCGCTAAGGCTCCAGCAGAATGACCAAACTGCGCCGGCCATTCCTTTCGGAGCCTGGCTGCGGGAAGAATCTGGAAGATTAATCGCCGAGAACCGAAAAGCCTTACTGGCTGCTGCCCCAAACCGCTCCGGGGAGAGCGGAGGAATCATGAAGGAGGTTGGAAAGTTCAATGAAGCTGGCAATTATCGGCACGGGCTACGTGGGCTTGGTGAGTGGGGCCTGTTTTGCCGAAATGGGTAATGAAGTCATTTGTGTGGACGCCGACGTCTCCAAGGTGGAAGCCCTGGAACAGGGGCGCATCCCCATTTACGAGCCGGGACTGGAGGATTACGTCAAGCGCAACGTCCGGGAACACCGCCTCAGTTTCACCACCGACCTGGCCGCGGCGGTGCAGCAGAGCCTGATCTGCTTCATCGCGGTGGGCACGCCCCAGGACAAAGACGGCTCCGCCGATCTCTCCATGGTCCTGGAGGTGGCCAAGGATATCGGCCGGCACATGAACGGCTATAAGGTCATCGTGGAGAAATCCACCGTGCCGGTGGGCACCGCGGTCCAGGTGCGCCGGGTCATCCAGGAGCAGTTGGCGGCCCGGGGCGAAGCCTTAGAATTCGACGTGGTCTCCAACCCGGAATTTCTCAAGGAAGGCACCGCGCTGGACGACTTCATGAAGCCGGACCGCATCGTGGTGGGCTGCGACGACGTCCGGGTG
>CAZOCQ010000252.1:0-3950 GCA_964578335.1 uncultured Desulfobacca sp. | reverse complement strand
GAGGCCCTGGAGGCTTACAAAGATCAGAAGCTCTGGCGGCACCTGATGCAGAACGCCATGAGCCAGGACTTCTCCTGGAAAAGGAGCGCCCAGGCGTACTTGGAGTTGTATCAGCAATTGGTGTGAGAAGATTTGTAATGGCAGATAAGATTGGAATACTGCTATCCCCAGAGGAATGCCAACTTTGGGTTACAGGCTTTTCAGCCTGGGCCAGCGCCGGCTAAAGCCTGCGGCTGCATTTTTCCTTTTATGCTGACTCTTAATGTCATTACAAATAACCACGATAAAGGTGGGGTGGCCGTGGCCGCCGCCCCCACTTCCTCTGCTTACCGCGCACTCCTAACTGCTCACTAGCAACACCGCGGCGCCGGTGATCTGGCCGGCGCGCAGGCGGTTCAGGGCCTCGTTGGCCTCCCGGAGGGGAAAGGTCTGGACTTCGGTCTTGACCGGCACCTGGGGGGCCAGGGCCAGGAACTCCTCCCCGTCCCGACGGGTGAGGTTGGCCACCGAGCGCACCACCCGTTCGCCCCAGAGGATATCGTAAGGAAACGCGGGGATGTCGCTCATGTGGATGCCGCCGCAGACCACTACCCCGCCCTTGCCGGTGGCCCGCAAGGCCGCCGGCAACAGCGCCCCCACCGGGGCGAAGATGATGGCCGCGTCCAGCTCCGCCGGCGGCAGCTCATCGGAGCCGCCGGCCCAGACGGCCCCCAGGCGCCGGGCGAACTCCTGGGTCTCGGCGTCGCCCGGCCGGGTGAAGCCGTAAACCTTTTGTCCCTGGTGCGCCGCCACCTGCACGGTGATGTGGGCCGCGGCCCCGAAGCCGTAAATGCCCAGGCGCTCCACCCCTTCCCCGGCCAGGCGGTAGGAGCGGTAGCCGATGAGCCCGGCGCAGAGCAGGGGCGCGGCTGCTGCGTCGCCGTAGGCCGCCGGCAGGGGGAAGCAGTAGCGCTGGTCCGCCACGGCGTATTCGGCGTAGCCGCCGTCCAAAGTATAGCCCGTGAATTTGGGAGAATCGCAGAGATTTTCCCGGCCCCGGCGGCAGTAGCGGCATTCGCCGCAGGTATAGCCCAGCCAGGGCACCCCGATGCGCTCGCCGACCCGGAATTTCCTGACCCGTTCACCCACCGCCGCCACCTCACCGACGATTTCGTGGCCGATGATCAGGGGCAGCTTGGGTTCGGTCAGTTCGCCGTCCACGATGTGCAGGTCGGTGCGGCAGACCCCGCAGGCCCGCACCCGGAGGAGCGCCTGCTCCGGGCCGGGGGAGGGCGTCGGGACTTCCAGGTATTGCAGGGGGGTGTGGGGGGCCTCCAGGACCATGGCGCGCATGGTTTCGGGAATCTTCATCTATGATCCTCCACAGCCTAATTAATACAGCCGCACCAACGGCGCCTTGCCGCCGTGGTAGGGCCGGCCGTCAATGGCCTCGATGAAGACGTGGGTGGCCCGCCACTCCATGGGGCTGACCCGGGCCGAAATGGTGTGGACCTTGCCGCTCCGGGCCAGGCGGCCCAGGGTCTTATAGTTTTGGTTCAGGATCACCTTGTCGCCGAAGCCGTACCTGGGATTATTCTTGATGTAGTAGCCCCCGTGTTTTTTGCTGTAACCGATGCGGCCCACCAGGCCGATGGGCTGATAGGCGCCTTTGATCTTGGCGTTGACATCGGGGTCGGGGACGTAGGGCTGGGCCCAGGCGCTGCCCGTGAATACCAGCAACAGGGTCAAAGCTGACAGAGAGAATAGGATTTTCCGCATGGGCGCCTCCGGCAAGTTGTTCTGGCCTGCTATTCTACCGCAAAACCGGGCCCGGGAACAACCGCCGGCCTCTCTCCTTTACTTCCTCAACGCCGATTTATCAGGTGCCCATCGTCCGCCGTTGCCGAGGGCGGGGATTTGTGCTAAAAGAGGGCCAAGACCAGAAAAATTCGAGACGGAGCGGCCCATGAGCGACTTCCAGAAAATTTCCCAGGACCTCAGGCAAGGGCTGGGGCTGCCTTATGAACCGGTGGGAGTGACCCTATATCGTCAGGACGACCCCCTGCCGGCGGACCCGCCTTTCACCCAGGAGAATCTGAAGAGCTACTGCCAGGCCCTGGTGCTGGCCGGGCAGGGCCGCCCCATGCTGCTGGCCCGGGAACAACTGGGCTGCAAGCTGGGGACCTCGGTCCTGGGGTTGGAACCGGAAACGGAGGCCTTCCTGGACGACGGCGTCCTGGAGAAGTACGGCGTCGGCCTGTTCGCCAGCGAGGAAGCCTCCGCCGCCACCATCCGCCATTCCTACTATCTGGAGGCGGGCCGCACCCGAGCGGCGCTTATCGCCCCGCTGTCCTTCTTTACACTGTTCCCCCAGGTGGTGGTCTTCACCGCCGACAGCGAACAGGTCATGTGGCTGCTCTACGCCCTGAATTACGAACGGGGCGGCCGCCTGAACCTGCCCCAATCCGGCGGGGCCTTGGGCGGCTGCGCCGACATCACCGCCCTGCCGCTGCTGGAGCAGGTCCCCAACGTCACCTTTCTGGGGCTGGGCTGCCGCCTGAAGTCGGCCCTGGACCCCTGCCACCTGATGCTGGGGACGCCGGGGGAGACCCTAACGGCGCTGCATGAACATCTCCTGGCCCTGGCCAAGCCCATCGCCATGCTGAAGAAATCCCGGAGCGGCTAGTAGTCCGTAGCCAGCAGCCAGTAGCCAGTAAAAACCATGAAGCGCCATCAAAATGCAATTGCGCTCCGCCGCCGCCTCGGTTATAATGTTTATAAGATTCAATATCTAAGGGTAGCCGCGCCGGGAGGAAGTGCTCTCCCGGTAATTTTTGTTTGCTAAAGGAAGGAAATTATGGTTGTCGGCGAAAGAAAACCGCTCTCCGAAATCAAGGAGATGGTGCGTCCATATAAAAAGATCCTGGTGGCCGGCTGCGAAACCTGCACCGCCGAGTCCATGAGCGGCGGGCGCAAGCAGGTGGCCGAACTGGCCGCGGCCCTGGATATGGCCTTCCGCCTGGAGGGCCGGGAAATGGAGATCCTGGAGATCAGCGTGGACCGCCAGTGCATCCACGAGTTTCTGCTGGATATCGTTGACAAAACCGCCGAGGTGGACGCAGTAGTCTCCATCGCCTGCGGCGCCGGCATCCAGAGCATCGCCGAACGACTGCCCGCCAAGCCGGTTTATCCTGGCTTAAATACCATGTTCATCGGCGAAACTTCGGCCGACGGCCTCTGGCAGGAGCGCTGCCAGGGTTGCGGCGACTGCGTGCTGGGGATCACCGGCGGCCTCTGTCCCGTCACGCGCTGCGCCAAACAACTGCTCAACGGCCCCTGCGGCGGCTCCCAGGGCGGTAAATGCGAAGTTTCCGTCACCCTCAAGTGCGACGTCCCCTGCGTCTGGGCCATGATTTACGAGCGCCTCAGCCAGTTGGGGGAATTGGACCGCCTGCTTACCTATCAGCCCCCCAAGGACTGGCGGGCCGGCGGCTTCACCGGCCCCCGGCAGTTGGTGCGGCAAAACGTCTGAAATTCGATAGCTAATTGGTTCGCAAGACGCACCCTAACCTGGCAACCGCTCACTCCCGCACCAACGGCACAAAGCGCACCGGCAGGCGGGCCTCTTCTTTCAATTCGCCTTTGACTTTGCGCAGGCGCACCAGGGTTTGCTCCCCGTAGGCTTCCCCCAGGGGGATGACCAGGCGGCCGCCTTCCTTGAGTTGGGCCGCCAGGGCCGGCGGCAGCTTAGGGGCCGCCGCGGTGACCAGGATGGCGTCGAAGGGGGCCTCCTCCGGCCAGCCCAGGTAGCCGTCCCCGGCCTTCACCCGGACGTTACCGTAGCTCAACTCCTTGAGGCGGGCGGCCGCGTCCCGGGCCAGCTCCGGCCTGATTTCGATGGAAAAGACCTTATCCGTCAGTTCCGCCAGCACTGCGGCCTGGTAACCGGAGCCGGTGCCGACTTCGAGCAC
>CAZOCQ010000251.1:0-3962 GCA_964578335.1 uncultured Desulfobacca sp. | reverse complement strand
GGCCCATGAACAACTGTGGTGAATGGCTACGGGGTTGACTGAACTACAATTCGAAGGAGGGCGAACGCCGTCCCGATGAGCTCGCCTGGCCGCACCGTTATTTTTACCGCCGATGATTTCGGCCTCTCCCCGGCGCTGAACGGCGCCGTGGTCCTGGCCCACCGGCGGGGGCTGCTCACCTGCGCCAGCCTCATGCCCGGCGGGCCGCAGGCGGAGGCCGCTTTCCGGCTGGCCCGGGAGCACCCCGGCCTCTGCCCGGGGGTGCACCTCACCCTGATCCAGGGCCGGGCCGTCTTGCCGCCGGCGGCGATTCCTCATCTGGTGGATGGCCAGGGCCGGTTCCCCCATAACCCGGTGCTGGCGGGCTGGCGCTACTTTTGGGAGCCCCGCCTGCTGCCGGAGATCAAAAAGGAGCTGCGGGCCCAGATCGAGGCGGCGCTGCGGGCGGGCCTCTCCATCTGGCACCTCAACGGCCACCTCAATCTGCACCTGCACCCCCGGATCTTTCCCTTAGTGGTGGAACTGGCCCGAGAATACGACATCCCCGCGGTGCGCCTGGGCCGGGAGGACTGGCGCGCCACCCTGGCCCTGGCCCCGGACCACCCCCTGCCCAAGCTGGCCCAGGGCCTCAGCTTCGCCTGGCTTTCCCGCCGGGCCCGGCGGCAGGCCCAGGCCGCGGGGCTGATTTATAATGACCATCTTTTTGGGCTGTTAAACGACGGCCGCATGACCGAAGATTATCTCCTAAGCTTGGTGCCGCACCTTCTGCCCGGGGTCACTGAGATTTACTGCCATCCCGCCCTCTATCCCGACCCGGAACTGCGACGCTGGGCCCCGGCCTACCGCCGCCAGGAGGAATTCCGCGCCCTCCTCAGCCCGCGCCTGAAAGCCGCCCTGGCCGCCCACGGCGTGGAAGTGAGCGATTTCCGGGAACTGGCTCTCCAAGGAAAAGTGGTCGGGCCTCTTCCTTGACGCTCCGCCCCCGGATAATTAACCTTTGAACAAGAAATCTCCAGGAGGAAATCACCTTGGCTGAAGCGACCAAGCCCAAATGCGACGTGGACCCGGTGTGCAACTTGGACCTGAAGGCCATGCACGGTCAGTTCGCCTATGACTTCGAAGACCAAACCTACTGGTTCTGCTCCGAGGCCTGCAAAGAGCAGTTCGCGGCCCAGCCCCAGAAATTCATCCAGGCCGGGGCCCGGCCGGTGTGCAAAGTGGACCCGGTGTGCAACCTGGACTTGAAGGCCATGCACGGGAAATTCGCCTATGACTTTGAAGATGAGACCTACTGGTTCTGCTCGGAGGCCTGCAAGGAGGAGTTCACCGCGCAACCGCAGAAGTTCGTGAAGCGATAACCCGGAAAAAATCACTTCAAGAATTGAACCGGTCTGATTTGCAGGGTAGGGGCGGTTCCCGAACCGCCCTTAGATTTTTTCTGCCAGACCCAAGGACGCGCCCTGCGTCCGCCTTTCACTATTCACTGACCACTTGCTATTGCTCACTGTTCCCGGCAATGGCCTCCCCCCGCAGCCGGGCCGCCATGGCCTCGCTTTCCTTGATAATCTTTTCCCGGTTGGGGTTGTCAGACATATAAAGGTTGAAGACGTGGCCCTGGAGGCCCATGGCGATGGGCTCGATCATCGCTTCCGGCAGCACCAGGGCCCGGGATTTGGCCCTGGTCTCCGGGGCGGCCACCTCCAGGACGCCGTCCTTGCCCCAGAGGCGGAAGATGGCGGTGAGCAGGGCCATGGGCCAGGCGCAGTCCGACACCACCACCACTTCGGCGGCCTGCACCGCGTGCCGGTCGCCGTTGAAGGAGATGGCCAGCCCGCCGCCGGCCCGTACCGCTTCGAAGGCCTGGACGTCGCTGCGGTCGTTGCCCGCATAGATGGTGTCCGCCAGTTTGAGGCCGGTTTGGGCCAGGCCGTCGGACACGGCCTTGGCCTTTCCAGGGCCGCCCAGGGGATTGACCTCCTGTAACATCACCCCGATCCCCATTTCAGGCAGACGCTCCCGGAAGATACGGTCCAGCACCGCGACGGCCTCCTGCGCCGGTTCGGCCAGATCGGCGAGGGAGCCGGCCCCCGGGGGCGCTTCCAGGTCAGGGGTCGCCACGATCTCCTCCTCCAGGCGGGCCAATGCCTCCGCCTCGGATTTCGCCAGGCGGTATTGGTCCAGGTCCAGCTCGGCGCCGAAAATTCGCTCGCTCTTAAACCCCAACCTGCTCCCCACGGCCTCGGCGAACTGCCGATAATTGGCGCTGACGGCGAAGATGGGAAAGTCGAAGCGGTGCAAAAAGCGGTAAGTTTCTTCGGCTCCAGGCGCCAACATCAGGCTGCGGGCGGCAAACTCCCGCATCAGGTCATTGCTGAGTCCCCTGGCCTTGAGGAAAGGCGGGATGAGCTTCAGGGCGTCGCCGGCCTGATGGTCTTTGGGCTTGGCAATATTGGCCAGATATTCGTCATAGCGGCTCACCTGGCGGAACAAGCGGTCGCCCCGGGGCTTTAAAAATTCCCGGCAGAGCTCGAAGGGGTGGTCATTTAAGGCCAGGGGTCCTTCGCAATCCGTATATAATTGCATCGCTACCATAAATTCGGTTGATTCTCCTTGCTGATGATGCCCGGATGGCACCCTTATTTAATCCTTTTAAGTAAATTCAGCGAACCGCTGAATAATGGCGGGAAAGTCAGGCTGAATCTTCAGAAACGCCGTCATCGCCGTCATCGCTGGCCGAGATCTCGCCTGGCAAAGATGGATAACCTGTTAGCCCTTGGGCCATAGGAACAGAGCCCAGGACAAAGATCAAGAGCAAGGCCGCAAATAAGTTGGCTGTCCATTTCATAACCGGGTATTCCTGACTTCCTGAGACCGCGCCAATTACCTTGGACTGAATCTTGGCGGTCCGGCGCTTTGGGGCCCTGCGGGTCTCAGGTGAAATTTTAGCGCAACCGAGCCACGATCAGATCCATGATCTCTTTGGTGGGATAGCCCTCCCGGCCGGCCCTGGATAATTTGTAGCCCGCGGCGTGCTCCGCCAGGCGCACCGCCTGGGGCAGGTTGAGGCCGGCCCGGAGCCCGGCGATGTAGCCGGCCGCGAAGACCTCTCCGGCTCCCTGGGTCTCCTCCGGCTGTCCCTGGAAATCCGCCGGGATGTCCAGGTAGCGCACCGGGGTGAGGAGCCGCACCCCGTGCGGCCCCCGTTGGATGAGGACGATGGGCGGGGCCCAGTCGGGATGGCGCTTGGCCTCACCCCCCAGGAGACTCCATTCCTTTTCCGTCACCAGCAAGGTCTCGGTGTGGTCCAGCAGGTCTTCCAAGGCGGCCCGGCCCCGGCGGACATTGAGTTCCCCGGGGGCGAAGCTGAGGCGGGGGCCGCCCTGCAAGCGCAGGGCCGCTTGCCGCTGCACCTCAAGGGGACCGTCTCCTATAAACGCAGCCAGGTGTAAAAACCGGGCCTGGGCCAGGGCCTCCCAGGGCAGGTCCGCGGCCCGCAGGTCGCCGTTGGTGCGGGGGGCCGTCAGGACGGTATGCTCGCCAGTCCCATTCACCAGGATATAGGCCCGGCCGGTTTCGCCGGCCTGCACCAGGTAGTCCAGGTTAACGCCGGTCAGACATTCTTTGATCAACAAACCGTCGTCGTCGGTCCCCACCCGCCCCAATAGAGCCGCCGGGACCCCCAGCCGGGCCAGGGCGTAGGCGGTGTTGGCCGCCCGGCCGCCCCCCTCGCGTCCGGCGGGCTGGGCATAACGGCTCAGCCAGTCCTGGAGCCGGGCCTCCGCCGCCGGGGAGAGGGTCTCTTCCCCGCCCCGGCGCAGCCCGCTGCTCCAGTGGCGCAGAAACCCCGCAATATCGTCCACCCGGTAGGTCAACTCAAGATTGACCGCGCCCAGGCAAAATACTTCCGCTGGCATGCCTGGGAAACTATCAGGATTTCCCTTGCCGGTCAAGGCAGGCTTCTG
>CAZOCQ010000250.1:0-3966 GCA_964578335.1 uncultured Desulfobacca sp. | reverse complement strand
ATGTTCAGGCCGCAATGGCAGATATAGATTCCGAGGCGGATTTCTTCAGTCATTTAAGAAGGTTTTAGGTTCTGGGTTTTAGGTTTTAGGTTGGTTTTTTGACGAATAACCAAAAACGAAAAACCCAAAACGGTATTATTCGTTTCCCACTAATTTGGCCACCGCCTCCCCCCAGGCCTGGGAATATTTTCCCGGCCTGGCCACCACTTCCCGGCGGGTCAGGGTGATGGCTTCCTCGTCGCAGATGTTGCGGCAGACGCCGCAATAACTGCACCTTTCCACTTTGAGAAAGACCCGCTCCCCTTCCCGGACGATGGCCTTGACCGGACAGAGGTCAAGGCACTTGAGGCAATCCGGCGGGCACTTGCGGTCATCAATGATTAGTTCCCCGTCGAACTGCGGATTAACTCTGATGGAGTCATATTTACAGGCCCCCAGACACTGGGTGCAGCGCAGGCAAAGATCGGGCTGGGGCAGGGTCGTCTGTCCCGTGTCATCCAGGACGATGGCCTGCCGCGGGCAGGCCTCCAGGCATTTATGGCAATGCTTGGGGCACTCCTCCAGGGTATTGGGCAGCAGCCGCAACTGCTGGCGGCACCAGTGGACCTCCCCTTCCGGCTGCGGCGGGCAGGGTTCCGGGCACCTGCCTTTGTCCATCTCGATCTTGGGCAGGAAGGGGGCCAGCCCCTGGTGTGCGGCGAATACCGCCTTGGGCTGCCCGTTGTAATTCAGGGTCACCGCCCCCAGGGGGCAGAAATGGGCGCAGACCTCGCACAGGACGCAACGGCGGGGGTCGATATCAATGTCCAGGTCGGTTTCGCCGGCCACGATGGTCACCGCCTGCCGGGGACAGACCAATGCACAGATGTCGCATTTGATGCAGAGCCGCTTGTCCAGGCGCAGTTGCACCTGGTCGGCGTACATCCGCAGAGTCAATTCCAGGCAGTCGGCTCTTGCCCGTTTGATCACCTGGGGAAGCATAGGCATCCTAACCTCTTAAAACCGCAACTAATCCGCCCACGACACCTTCCCGCCGCCGGGAAAATTACTTCTTCCCCTCGCCTTCCTGGCGGCGGTGAAATTCCTTGGCGCGGTACTTGAGTTGCCGCCGGTAGAGTCTGGCCTTCAGGTCAGGAAACTCGGTCAGCAAAAAGTCGAATTTGTCGCAGGGCTTGAGGTCCGGACACTGATAACAATGGTCCAGCCCCCGCGCCGTGGCGCACACCCGGATGGGGCAATCCTCGTGGCCCCGGCCCTCCTTGCAACCGGGACACTCCGAGTGGGCCCGGAACCACTCCAGACCCTGCCGCAGTTCCGCGAAGCTGAACC
Source organism: uncultured Desulfobacca sp. (assembly GCA_964578335.1). Classification (GTDB taxonomy): domain Bacteria; phylum Desulfobacterota; class Desulfobaccia; order Desulfobaccales; family 0-14-0-80-60-11; genus JAPLJC01. The sequence continues at coordinate 2,637 of CAZOCQ010000250.1, read as the reverse complement.
CTTCTTCCCCGGGGAAACAATGGAGCCACCAATTGGACCGGAAACGGCTCAGATATTCCTGCAGCCGCGAGACCGTGTCCAGAAAGCCGGGATTGCCCAGTTGGCAATCGTCACATAAGCCGCAAAAACTTGCTCTGTCCATACCTGTTTCTCCTTGCGGCGCCATCCTTTCCCCGGCCCCGCCAAGGTAATAACTTTGAACTTTGAACCTTGAACCTTGAACTAATACAAGGCCGCCCTGATCTCGGCCTCCACTTCTTCATCGCTATAACGGCTGAAACTGATGGCCCCCGCCGGGCACTCCGCCACGCAGGTGCCGCAACCCCGGCACAACTCCTCCAGCACTTCAGGGCCGCCGGCCTCCACGGTCACCGCCCCATAGGGGCAGACCTCCAGGCAGGTCAGGCAGCGGCGGCAGCGGCCCCGGTCAATGCGGGCCGTGACTTCGCCGCCGGCCAACTCCGTCTGGAACAGGACGGCCGCGGCCCGGGCCGCCGCGGCCTGGGCCTGGGCCACGGTTTCCCCCAGGCTCTTGGGGTAGTGGGCCAGGCCGCAGAGAAAAATGCCGTCCGTGGCGGTCTCCACCGGGCGCAGCTTCTGGTGGGCTTCCAGGAAGAAGCCCTCGAGGGTCAGGGGCAGGCCCAAGCGCTGGGCCACCGCCCCCTGGTCGGCGGGCGGCTCGATCCCGGCGCTCAGGACCAACAGGTCCGCGGCCAGGGCCATTTCCTGTTGCAGCAGTTCATCCCAGACCCATACGGTTAGGGGGCGCCGCTTGGCCGCGGTCACCCGCGGCGCCCTGTCCGCCTGGAAGGGCAGGAACTTCACCCCCCGTTCCTTGGCTTCCCGGTAATAATCCTCCCGGAACCCGTAGGCCCGGATATCCCGGTAGAGGACGGTAATATCCAACCAGGGGTAACGATCCCTGAGCAACAGGCTGTTTTTCAGGGCTTCGCTGCAACAGAGCCGGCTGCAATAGGGATGCTCCGGCTCCCGGGAACCCACGCACTGCACCATCACCAGCCGGCGGGCCGCCTCCAGGCGGGAGGCCTGGACGCTGATCAGGTCCTCCAACTCCAGTTGGGTGAGCACCCGGTGGTCCTGCCCGTAGAGATAACGCCCCTTGGGCTGGAATTCCCGGCCCCCGGTGGCCACCAGGACCACGCCGTGCGACAGCTGGCGCTCCTCCGGCCGGCGGCCCCCGGTTTTTCTCCGGACCCGGCTGCGGAAATTACCGGCGTGGCCCAAGCAGCTCACCAGTTCAGCGTTGGTGAGCGCCTCAATATTCGGATGCTGGTAAACCCTGGCCCCCAACTCCTGCACGAAGCGCGGCGGGTCCAGGCCCTCCAGGGTGAAGTGGAGCCGCCGGGCCACTCCCCCCAGCCGGTCGGAGCGCTCGATCAAATAGGTGTGGAAGCCCTGGTCCGCCAGGCAGACGGCGGCGCTCATGCCGGCCACCCCGCCGCCCAACACCAGGGCCCGGGGAATCACCGGCAGGGCCTTGACGGTTAAGGGATTTAATGCCCGGGCCCGCAGCACCGCCATGGTCACCAGTTCCAGGGCCTTGCGCTGGGCCGCCGCCGGTTCCTCCTGGTGCACCCAGGCGCACTGCTCCCGGATGTTGGCCATGGCGAAATAGCCGGGGTTCAGTCCGGCCCCGGCCACCACCTCCCGGAACAGGGGTTCGTGGGTCCGGGGGGTGCAGGCGGCCACCACCACCCGGTTGAGGCCCAGGGTGTGGATGGTCTCGGCCATCTGCCGAGTGGCTTCCACCGCGCAGGCGAACAGGTCGTCCTCCACGTGCGCCACGCCGGGGAGCTTCTTAATCTCCGCGGCCAGTCGGGGCAGATCAATGATCTTGGCGATGTTGGTGCCGCAATGGCAGAGAAACACCCCGATCTTCGGGGCCGCCGCCGGGTCGGCTTCGGGCAGTGGCGGCCGGGGCGGAAAGTCCCGGCGGCTGACGGCCAGCAACTGGGCCGCGGCCTGGGCCGCGGCCCCGGCGGACACCACCGCCTGGGCGATGTCCATGGGCTCCTGGGCGGTGCCGCAGGTCAAAATCCCCGGCCGCCCGGCGGCCACCGGATTGCCGGCCGCGGCCCGCACGAAGCCGTGCTCATTGAGCGGGAGTTCCAGTACCCTGGAGCCGTGGGCCAAATCGGGATGGGGCCGCAAACCCGCGGCCAGCACCGCCAGGTCAAAGGGGGCCGCCGCCGGCCGGCCCGCCGCGTCGGTATAGCGCACCAGGACCCCGCCTCCGGGCCGGTGCTCCACCCCGGCCACCCGGGAGCGGATCAGCCGCACCCCCTGGTCCTCCGCCTGCCGCACGTAAGCTTCGTAGCCCTTGCCCTGGGCCCGGAGGTCCATGTAAAACACGGCGGTCTCGGGCGCCTGGGAGCAGAGTTCCCGGGCTGCCAGGGCCTGCTTGAGGCTGGCCAGGCAGCAGAACGAGGAGCAGTAGGCCGCGCCCCGGCGCAGGTCCCGGGACCCGGCGCACTGGATGAAGGCGATGCTGACCGGTTCGGTCAGGTCCGAAGGCCGCAGCAGGCGCCCCTGGTGCGGCCCGCCGGCGCTCAATAGGCGCTCCAACTGGAGGCTGGTGACCACGTCCCCCTGGCCGGCGCAGGGAAAATCCAGTTC
>CAZOCQ010000249.1:0-3972 GCA_964578335.1 uncultured Desulfobacca sp. | reverse complement strand
CCATGGCTATGCTCGGGATTTTCAGGCTTATTGCCGGGAGCTGGACCGGGCCCTGCTGATCATCGGCAAGCGGCCCTTTAAGGTGCGGCTGGACCCCATGGGTTATTTCCGCATCACCCTGGACGGCAAAGACATCCTGGTGGAGCACCGCTTTGAGGACGTCACCCTGAAGGAGTACCGGGGCCGCAAAGCCGAGCGCCTGCAGCACGAAATCGCCCGGGACGTGGCCCTGTCGGATATCAATCACGCCATCTATCTGGGTCGGCAACTGGCCCGGGCCGAAATGGCCCTGAAAGAAGGCCGGGAATTCGTGCAGGAATAAAAACAGTTTTCTGTTTCCGGTTTTCGGTAAAAGAAATGCTTTGGTAGGGCGGGCCTCCGTGCCCGCCTCACGTTGGCGGCCAGGGACGGCCACCCTGCCAATAGATTTGGGTGGCGCGGGGGTCTAGCCCGTGCCGGCGCAAGCTGAAGCCTATGGCTACCAAATAAAAAAAACACCGGCTGGAAGCCGGCGCTACCAAGGCAAACCTGCACCGGCGAGACGCCGGTGCCACCCGTTATATGGTTGACCAAGGGTATCTTCACGAGGTTTCTTCTAAGCTCATCCTCTTGGGCGCGGTGCACGGCGACCCCCGGGGTTATACGCGGGCCGTCCGGCTCTTGCGCCGCTGGCAGCCGGACCTGGTGACCGTGGAGGTGAGCCGCTTCTCCCTGCGTTATCGCCAGCAATGGGGACCGCGCTGGCAGCGGCTCCTGGCCCAGACATTGGAGTCCCTGCCGCCGGGGGCCCAAAGCCATCTGGCCATCCGGCGGCTGATCGCCCAAATATCCCTGCCCTTCGAAGTGCAGGCGGCCCGGGACTACTCCCGGCAACATCGCGTCCCCTGGCGGCCCCTGGACTTGGGGGGTCTTTCCCGGCAAAACCTGCCGCGCTACGCCAAGGAACTCCTGGCCCCGGAAAATCTGCGGACCCTGCTGGGTGGCGAAGACGGCTCCCTGGAAGACTATGTGGCCGCAGAGTTTCGCCGGGCCCGGCTGGCCTGTGAGCGGTCCCTGTGGCGGCCGGGCTGGCCCATGCCCGAGGCTCGCCGCCGGGAGCGGTTCTTGGCCCGGCGGCTGCGCCGCGGTCTGGAGCGCTTTGGCCGGGTGGCGCACCTGGGGGGCTGGGAGCACCTGGCGCCCTGGCGGGACGGCGCCAGCCTGTGGCAGGAGCTGGCGGACCTTAATCCCCGGCGGGTTTTCCTTGATGAGGCGGATAACGAAAATTAGGAATATCTCCCGCCAAGACGCAGGGAAATGTGGAATAGCCGCCCCCGGCTGTTTATTAGTGGCACAGGCTTCCAGCCTGTGAATCACAGGCCGGAGGCCTGTGCCACTGATAAAGGGAAGGAGGGTGCGCCGCCCCACACCGATACCAGCCCCCTTTGGGCTGGCCGCAGCGAGCAAATTTCCGAAAGCCATTAGACACTCGCTAAAAATCGTGCTATTTTAATATATTTAAAGGGCGGGCCAGGCATTCGGGGGCTTCCCGGAGGTCTGCTTCTCCCCCAAAAATATCGGCGAATCTACTGACCGCGATCCGAACCTGGAAGGAAATCTATGGAATTACGACCAGTTACTTTGCCCATCGGCGGCGACCGGACCATCCGGGCCGTCCTGGGAGTGCCCCGCACCACCACCATGGACGCCATCCTGGTGCTGGCCCATGGGGCCAATAACAATATGGATTACCCCCTGATCGCCGGCCTGCACCAGAAATTGGCTCGCCAGGGTCTGGTTACGGTGCGCTTCAATTTCCCCTATTCGGAAGAGGGGCGCAAGCGACCCGACAGCGACGAAGTCCTGGAAGGCGTTTACCGCCTGGTGCTGGAGTACGTCTCGGAACTGGAGGAATTCAAGGGCCTGGAGCTCTTTCTGGGGGGCAAATCCATGGGGGCCCGGCTGGCCGCCCAACTGGTGGCCCAAGAGGTGGGGGCCAGCGGGTTGGTCTTTCTGGGCTACCCCCTGCATCCCCCCGGCAAGCCGGAGCAGTTGCGGGATAAGCCGCTGCATCTGCTGCCCTGCCCCGCCCTGTTCATCGAAGGGGCCAAAGACCCCTTCTGCCGCCTGGACCTGCTGGGGCAGGTTTTGGGCAAGATGCCGGTGCGCACCGATCTCCACTTGATTCCGGGGGCGGGCCACTCCTTCGAGTCCGGCGGCGGCCAGATGGCCCCGGAACTGCTGGAGGAGATCGTCCGGGTGATCCTGGGCTGGATGGACAGCTTGTAAAGGAGGTTTTCGGTTTTCTGTTTTCGGTTTTCGGTAAAAGCAAATGAATTTACGGAAAACAGGAAACAGAAAACAGCAAACAGGTATTTGAATGAGTGTAATCCTGGTAGTTGACGACGACGATCCCACCCGGGAGGCGCTAGCCACCGGCCTCAAGAAGCTGGGCCATGAAATCCTCTCGGCCGCCACCGGGGCCGCGGCCTTGGAAGAGGTGCGCCGCCACGAAGTTGACCTGGCCATTATCGACTTGAAACTTCCGGACATGGTGGGCACCGAATTGTTCGGGGCCTTGCGCATCCTGCGCCCCGAGGCCATCGCCATCATGATCTCCGGCCACGCCACCGTGGATGAGGCCGTCTCCGCCCTGAAGCGGGGCATCTACGACTTCATCACCAAAGACTTCCGCATGAGCGAGTTGCGCAAGGTGGTGAGCAAGGCCCTGGAGACCCAGAAGCTCCTGGTGGAAAACCAGCGGCTGCGCCAGGCCCTGCAAGACCGGGGCCCCACCGGCCGCCTCATCGGCCGGGGGCCGGCGCTGCTCAAGGTCATCCACCTGGTGAACCAGGTGGCCCCCATGAAGAGCACCGTGCTCCTCTCCGGGGAATCCGGGGTGGGCAAGGAGCTCATTGCCGAAGCCATCCATCACCAGAGCCCCCGGCGCTCCAAGCCCCTGGTCAAGGTGAATTGCGGCGCCCTGCCGGAGGGCCTCATCGAATCGGAACTCTTCGGGCACGAAAAGGGGGCCTTCACCGGGGCCGTCCAACAGCGCAAGGGGCGTTTCGAACTGGCCGACGGCGGCACCCTGTTCCTGGATGAAATCAGCGAGATGCCCCTGGCCACCCAGGTGAAACTGCTGCGGGTGCTCCAGGAAGGGGAGTTCGAAAGGGTAGGGGGGGCCCAGACCCTGAAGGTGGACGTCCGGCTCATCGCCGCCACCAACGTGGACCTGGAGGCCGCGGTGGCCGAGGGCCGCTTCCGCGAGGACCTGTTCTACCGGCTCAACGTCATCCACCTCGTTATTCCGCCGCTGCGGGAGCGGGTCGAAGATATTTCTTTGCTGGCCCTGCACTTTCTGGACAAGTTTTGCCTGGAAAACGACCGTCCGGCCATGGGGTTCAGCCCCGAAGCCATGCGGGCCCTGAAGAGCTACGCCTGGCCGGGGAACGTGCGGGAGTTGCAGAACGTGGTGGAGCGGGCCGTGGCCCTGGTTTCCGGCAACACCGTGCAGTTGGAGGACCTGCCGGACGACATCCGCCGGCACTCGCCGGAGGACGACAAGATCGTGCTGCCGGTGGGGGCCTCCATGGAGGAGATCGAGCGCCTGGCCATCCTCCAGACCCTGAAAAAGACCCACGGAGACAAGGAACTGGCCGCCCGCCTGCTGGGTATCGGCCTGGCGACGCTTTATCGCCGCCTCAAAGAGATGGAAGTGAAAGAGCCGGCGCCGGGGGAGGCGGAAGAAAAAAGTAGCCAGTAGCCAGTAGCCAGTAAGACCTTAGTAATTTTTGGCAATTACTCCCCCCACGGGAGGGGGGAGGGCAGGAGCCGCGCCTCTCGTTCCCAAGCTCTGCTTGGGAACGCACTTGGCTGCCAAGCTCCTGCTTGGCGAAAGCCAGGTGGCAACAGGCTCCGTAATTCACTGTTTATCGGCCGGAGAGAAAATGAGTGTCAATTTTCTGGATTTAAAACCCTTCCCGGTAAAGG
>CAZOCQ010000248.1:0-3989 GCA_964578335.1 uncultured Desulfobacca sp. | reverse complement strand
GACATCCCGGTGAACTTCGGCGCCGCCTTCGAGGGTGAGCGGGTCCGCAAGGACGACCTCTACGCCGAATGCGGCGGCGGCAAGACCCAGGCGGTGGAATGGGTCACCAGCAAGCGCATGGACGAAGTGGAAGACGGCAAGGTGGAAGTCTTTGGGCCGGATCTCCCCGATCTGCCCCAGGACAAAATCCCCATGCGCCTGCCCATGGCGGTGGTGGTGGAAGTGGCCGGCCGGAACTTCCAGGCCGACTTCGAGCCCATCCTGGAGCGGCAGATTCACCACCTGGTGAACTACGCCCAGGGCGTCATGCACATCGGGCAGCGGGACATCGCCTGGTACCGGATCGGCAAGGCCGCAGTGGAAAAGGGCTTCTCCCTGAAACACATCGGCACCATCCTGCACGCTAAGTTCCACCAGGACTTCGGCGCCATCTTCGATAAATGCCAGGTGAAAATCTACACCGAGAAGGACAAGGTGGACGAGATCACCGCCCAGGCCCGCAAGGTCTATCACGAGCGTGACGCCCGGGTGGAGAACATGCGGGACGAAACCACCGAGACCTACTACTCCTGCACCCTGTGCCAGTCCTTCGCGCCCAACCACGTCTGCGTGGTCAGCCCGGAACGGACCGGCCTCTGCGGGGCTTACAACTGGATGGACTGCAAGGCCTCCTTTGAGATCAACCCCACCGGCCCCAACCAGCCGATTCAGAAGGGCGAGACCATTGATGATCGGTACGGGATGTGGCAGGGAGTCAACGACTTCGTTTTCAAGGCTTCCCGCCAGAAGGTGGAGAAATACAACTTCTACAGCCTGGTCTATGATCCCATGACCACCTGCGGCTGCTGCGAAGCCATCTCCGCGGTGCTGCCCATGTGCAACGGCATCATGACCGTCAACCGGGACTACACCGGGGAGACCCCCTGCGGCATGAAGTTCACCACCCTGGCGGGCGTCATCGGCGGCGGGCAGGTAACCCCGGGCTTCGTGGGCCACAGCAAGTACAACGTCACCCAGCGGAAGTTCGTCAAGGGCGACGGCGGCCTGCTGCGGGTGGTCTGGATGCCCAAAATCCTGAAAGAGGAACTGCGGGAGCGCCTCCTGAAACGGGGCGAAGAAGAGGGTGTGCCCGATCTCATCGATCGCATCGCCGATGAGAGTGTAGGCGTCACCGAAGACGAAATCCTGCCCTTCCTGACGGAGAAGAATCATCCGGCCTTGAGCATGGAACCCATTATCGGCTAACCCCTAAGGGGGCTTGGAGGTGCGCCCCTCCCGGCCCCCTTCTCACTTGGAGACCCCTTGGCTGGGGGTAACCGACCCGGCAGACTCGGGGCCCCTAGCTTTGGATAAGGAGAGAGACGATGGCTTTAACTGGAATTGAAATCTTCAAACTTCTCGCCAAAACCAACTGTAAGGAGTGCGGTTTCCCCACCTGCCTGGCCTTTGCCATGGCCCTGGCCAGCGGCAAGGCGGAACTGGATAAATGCCCCTACGTCTCGGATGAAGTCCGGGAGAAACTGGCCGAGGCCTCGGCGCCGCCCATCCGCCCGATCAAGATCGGCATGAAGGACGGGGTCAAGACCGTGGGCGGCGAAACCGTAATGTTCCGCCACGAAAAGACCTTCTTCAACCCCACCCTCATCTGCGGACTGTTAACCAATGCCATGTCCGACGCCGAAGTGGATGCGAAGATCGCGCAGTTCAATAAATTGCAGTACGAACGGGTGGGCCTCATGCTGCGCCCGGAATTATTAGGCATTCATGACGCCAACGGCGACGCCGCCAAGTTTGCGGCCGTAGCCAAGAAGGTGATGGACGGCAGCGACGCCGGCTTGATCCTGTGCAGTGAAAATCCCGACGTGGTTAAGGCGGGCGCCGAAGTCGCCAAGGAGCGCAAACCTCTGATCGGCACTGCCACCCCGGCCAACGCCGACGCCATGGGCGCCCTGGCCAAGGAATTGGGGCTGCCCCTGATCGCCAAAGCCAAGGGTTATGACGATCTGGCCGCCCTGACCACCAAGCTCACCGGCATGGGCCTCAAGGATCTGGTGATCAATTCCGACAGCCAGACTCTCAAAGAAGCGCTTCAAGACCAAATCGTCATCCGCCGCGCCGCCCTGGTCCCCAAGTTCCGGCCCTTCGGCTTCCCCACCATCTGCGTGCCGGCCATGATGACCCAAGACCCCATGATGGAAAAACTCTACGCCGCGGTCTTCATCGCCAAATACGGCGGCATCGTGGTGCTCAACGACCTGTCGGCCGACGGGGTTTTCCCGCTGCTGTTGTCGCGCCTCAATATCTACACCGACCCGCAGAAGCCCATGATCATCACCCCGGGCATCTACGAGGTGGGCACCCCGGATGAAAACTCCCCGGTGGCCGTGACCACCAACTTCGCCCTGACCTACTTCATCGTGTCCGGTGAAATCGAAGGCAGCAAGGTGTCCACCTGGCTGTTGATCCAGGACACCGAAGGTCTGTCGGTCATGACCGCCTGGGCCGCCGGCAAATTCTCCGGCGACACAGTGGCGCACTTCGTCAAGAAATGCGGCATCCTGGATAAGACCAAGACCCGCACCATCATCATCCCGGGCTATGCCGCCGGCATCAGCGGCGACCTGGAAGAGGAACTGCCTGACTGGAAGGTTCTCATCGGTCCCCGGGAAGCGGCGCATATCCCGGCCTTTTTGAAGAACCTGTAACCGATTGGGAAGCTCCTTAAAATAACCGGGGAGGGCAGCCTGAATGGCGTTCTCCCCCCACATTAGCCCATTGTTAAGAAGGGGGTCACCTGATGAGTAAATTTTACCGAATCGGCGAAAACCTGAACGTGGTGACCAAGGTCTATGGTCAGGCGATGAAGGAGCGCAACCCCAAGCCTCTCCAGGAGTTGGCCCTGAAAGAGGCCGAAAAAAAGGTGGACTACATTGACGTCAATATCGGCCCGGCCCGCAAAGGCGGGGAAGAATTGATGGAGTGGATCGTTAAGACCATCCAGGAGGTGGTGCCCGACATCCCCCTGGCCCTGGATTCCTCCAACATTGCCGCCATTGAAGCCGGCCTCAAGGTCCACAAGGGCAAGGCCATCATCAACTCCATCATGGCCCGTCCGGAACGCATGGACGGTATGATGCCGTTGGTCCGGAAGTACGACGCCTACATGATCGGCTTGCTCTGGGGTCCCGAAGGCATGCCCCGGGATGAGCACGAGCGCGGCATGCTCACCGCCGAAATCCTGGCCAAGGCGGCGGAATACGACATCGCCAACGAAGATATCTGGTTCGATCCCATCATCGCGCCCTTAAATATCCAGCAGAACCAGCTCATGGCCGTGCTGGAATATATGAAAATGGTCCAGGATATGGCTCCGGGGTCTCTGTCCACCTGCGGCCTGTCCAACTGCTCCAACGGCGTGCCGGACGAACTCCGGCCCATCATCAACCGGGCCTACGTCATTATGTTGCAGCGCTACGGCATGGCCTCCGCCATTGTTGACGCCTTCGACGACGAACTCTGGGACGTGGTGGACGGCAAGAAAGCGGATGTGGTGAAAATCGTTCATGACATCATGGACGGCAAGTCCGTGGACATCGCCTCCATGACCAAGGAGCAGCAGAACTACGCCAAAACGGCCCGGGTCATCATGGGCCAGGTGCTGTTCTCCGATTCCTGGCTGGAAATCTAGTTGTTTATGTATGGTGCGCTCAGCGCGCCGTAATGCCTGGCAGAAAACACAGGGGCGGGTTTTAACCCGCCCCCTTTTTTTCATTGCAGGCCCGCATTGCTCAGCAAACCAAAGTAGCTGACCAGCAAGCCTGGAAGGACTGTCACCGAGTCGGCGATCCTTGCATTCTGCGGTAAGATGCTTATTTTACCCATAATCCGCCGGATCGCGCTGAGGCCCCGGGATGCCGCGGGATTGAAGATCCGAGGAATCTTATTGATAGAAACCCCGTCCTGTCCATGATCCCCTGAGCCGCCCGGTT
>CAZOCQ010000247.1:0-3992 GCA_964578335.1 uncultured Desulfobacca sp. | reverse complement strand
GGGTGCAGCAGGGCCAGTTTTTCGCCCTGCCGCAGTCGCCCCAGCTCTTCAAGCAGCTTTTGATGATGGCCGGGGTGGACCGCTATTATCAGCTCTGCCGCTGTTTCCGCGACGAGGACCTCAGGGCTGACCGCCAGCCGGAGTTCACCCAGATCGATATGGAGATGGCCTTCATCACCGAAGAAAACGTCATGGCCGTGGTGGAGGGCCTGATGGCGGCCTTGTTTAAGGAGCTGCTGGGGATTCAGGTGGCGGCGCCCTTCCCCCGGCTCACCTACCAGGAGTGCCTCGACCGCTTCGGGCTGGACCGGCCGGACCTGCGCTTCGGATTGGAACTGAAGGACCTCACCGACCTGCTGCGGGACACGGAATTCAAGCAATTCCGGGCCGTGGTGGACCAGGGCGGGGTGGTCAAGGCTTTGTGCGGCCCGGGGCTGGCCAAACTCACCCGCAAGGAACTGGATGAACTCATCGACCTGGCCGGGGTCTATGGCGCCCGGGGCCTGGCCTGGGTCAAGGTGCAGCCGGACGGCTGGCAATCGCCCCTGGCCAAGTATTTTCCGGCTTCGGTCAAAGAAGCGGTCAACCAGCGCCTGGGGGCCCGGGAAGGGGACCTGATCCTCTTCGTGGTGGACGTCCCCTTGGTGGCCTGCACCGCCCTGGGCCAGGTCCGCCTCCACCTGGGGCAAAAGGAAGGGCTGATTCCCGAAGACGTTTACAAGCTGGTCTGGGTCACCGATTTTCCGCTAATGGAGTACGACCAGGACGAGGGCCGCTGGGTCTCGATGCACCATCCCTTTACCTCACCCAAAGAAGAAGACCTGCCGCATCTGGCCGCCGAGCCGGGGCGGGTGCGGGCCCGGGCCTACGACCTGGTGTTGAACGGGGTGGAGATCGGCGGCGGCAGCGTCCGCATCAACCGCCGGGACATCCAGCAACAGGTTTTTGAGGCCCTGGCCATCGGCCCGCAAGAGGCGGAGGAAAAATTCGGCTTCCTGCTGGAGGCCCTGGAGTACGGCGCGCCGCCGCACGGTGGGGTGGCTTTCGGGTTCGACCGCCTGGTGGCCATCCTGAGCGGCGCCAAATCCATCCGGGAAGTCATCGCCTTCCCCAAGACCCAGAAGGCCGCCTGCCTGGTGACCAAAGCGCCGTCAAGGGTGGAACTGGAGCAGTTGCTGGAGTTGGGGTTGCGACTGGAAATGTAGCGACTTTATGTTCGCCCTCGGCCCAGGGCGAACCTCAAGTTCGCTCCTCTACAAATAAACCGAATATTGAATGCTTTGGGCGACCCAATGGGTCGCCCCTACGGAAAACAGAAAACAGGAAACTCCCATGGCACGCTGGAACAAGGATCGCCGGTTGTTGGACCACGAGCACTCTTCCTTCTGGAAGTATCGCTTGCAGGAAGTGGATGAACCCAACCTGATGCGGGATATCTTCCCCTACACCGAGGTTGCCAAAATCGATTTCGATTATAAATTCGTCATGCCCGCACCTCCGGAGGAAATGCTGCTCACCGACACCACCTTCCGGGACGGGCAGCAAGCCCGGCCGCCGTACACGGTGAAACAGATCGTGGACATCTTTGACATGATGCACCGGTTGTCGGGGCCGAACGGGATCATCCGCCAGTCCGAGTTTTTCCTCTACAGTGATAAAGATAAGGAAGCGGTGCGCCAGTGTCTGGAGCGGGGCTATCGTTTTCCGGAAATCACCGGCTGGATCCGGGCCCACGCCAACGACCTGCCTCTGGTCAAAGACATGGGCCTCAAGGAAACCGGCATCCTCACTTCGGTGTCGGATTATCATATCTTCCTGAAACTCAACTGGAACCGGCGCAAGGCCATGGACGAATACCTGGGCATCGTCAAGGCCGCTCTGGAGTTGGGAATCAAGCCCCGCTGCCACCTGGAGGACGTCACCCGGGCGGACATTTACGGCTTTTGCGTGCCCTTTGCCATTGAGTTGATGAAGCTGCGGGCCGAAAGCGGCATCGACATCAAGTTGCGGCTGTGCGACACCATGGGCTACGGGGTGCCCTATCCCGGCGCCGCCCTGCCCCGGAGCGTGCCCAAGCTGGTGCGGGCCATGATCGACGACGCCGGTTTCCCCGGCCACCTGCTGGAATGGCACGGCCATAACGACTTCCACAAGGTCCTGGTGAACAGCGTCACCGCTTGGCTCTACGGCTGCGGCGCGGTCAACGGCGCCCTGCTGGGGTTCGGCGAGCGCACCGGCAACGCCCCCATCGAAGGCATGCTGATGGAGTACATCTCTTTGAAGGGCAACAGCGACGGCATCGACACCCGGGTGATTACCGAGATCGGCGAATACTTTGAGCGGGAGCTGCATTATCACATCCCGCCCAACTACCCCTTTGTGGGCAAGAACTTTAATAACACCAGCGCCGGCATCCACGCCGACGGGCTGCTGAAGAACGAAGAGATTTACAACGCCTTCGACACCGCCAAGATTCTGAACCGGCCCATCAGCATCACCATTACCGACAAATCGGGCAAGGCCGGCATCGTCCACTGGATCAACTCCCGCCTGGAATTGACCGGCGAGCGGGCCGTGGACAAGAACCACCCGGGGGTGGGCAAGATCTTCAAGCGCATTATGGAACAGTACGAAGCCGGACGCTGCACCTCCATCTCCGGCGAAGAGATGGAGAAGTTCGCCCGCAAGTACCTCTCGGAGTTCTTTGTCTCGGAGTTCGACCAGCTCAAGCAAAAGGCCGACACCCTGGCGGCCCATCTGGCCGCAGAACTGGCCGAGCGCCCCGAGATCCGGTCCATGGCGCCGGAGGTAATGGAGCGGGTCTTGCAGCAGGCCCTGGACCAGTACCCCTTCATCCAGTTCATGTACGTGGTCAATATGGATGGGCGCAAGATCACCAAGAACATCACCCACATCATCGACCGGGCCAAGTACGCCGAAATGAAACTGGACGAGGACCTGACGAACCGCCCCTGGTTCATCGAGCCCATCAAGAGCGGCAAGGTCTATGTCTCCGATTTTTACACCTCCCGGTTCACCGGGGCATTGTGCATCACGGTGAGCGTGCCGGTGCGCAACGAGGCCGACGATATCCAGGGCGTCCTGGGCCTGGATATCCGCTTCGAGGCCCTGGCCAAGATGGAGCAGGAGGGGGAGATTTAGGGGGCAGAGGCCAGTAGCCAGTAGTCAGTTTATAGGGCGGCCTATGGCCGCCGGAATTCGGCGGGCGAGTAAAATTAACGGGGACAGACCCGGAAATGGTGTCTGTCCTTAGGTTTTCCCAATAAAATTTGGAGTTGAGGTTTAAGGTCTAATAGTTTACCATTATTATTAGTTTCCCAAGGCCTTGACTCCTTAACGCCTTCAGGACAGCTTTATGGAACAGATTGTCAAGATCAGGGTAGAGAAATTGCCCGAAGGTTTCTATCTGGCGACTTCAGAGGAAATCCAGGGCTTGGTAGCCCAGGGCCGCACCGTCACCGAAACCTTGGAGATTGCCCGGGATGTGGCCCGACGTCTGCTGGAAGCCCAGGCGGAACGCCAGGGTGTCCCCCATCTAACCGCGTTGGCAGAAGAATTTGATTATCCCCTGGTTGTGTCCTCTTAAATGGGCAGGTTGGCGGGATTCAGTTATCGAGAAGTCGTCAGGAAATTAAAGAAGTTTGGTTTTACCTTCGACCGCCAAGCCGCCGGCAGCCATGAGATCTGGTATAACCCCGCCAGCAATAGATATACCACTATTCCTCATCATCCAGGAACCATTCCCGAAGGGACTATGCGAGCCATCCTGAAACAAGCCGGGGTTGATGCAGAAGAATTTTTCCAAGCCTGAGTTGATAACCCTCGGAAAAGCCCGGCGCCTCTTGGCTTATTTGGCCAAATTTTGACTTTCTTCCTGGGTCCCAGTATCAGGGCGGCCTGTGGCCGCCGGAATTCGGCGGGCGAGTAAAATTAACCTGGGGACAGACGCGAAAAAGGTGTCTGTCCCCATT
>CAZOCQ010000246.1:0-4021 GCA_964578335.1 uncultured Desulfobacca sp. | reverse complement strand
ACCCCGGTGGACACGGTGGACTGGAAGCCGAAGGGGTTGCCGATGGCGATGACCAACTGGCCCACCCGCAGCGCCGCGGAGTCCCCCAGGGTGGCGAAGGGCAGACCCGAGGCGTTCACCCGGATTACCGCCAAGTCGGTGGCGGGGTCGGCGCCGACGACTTCCGCCGCCAGGGAACGGCCGTCCTCCAGGGTGGCCCGGAGCACTTGGGCGTTGGCCACCACGTGATCATTGGTCAGGATGTAGCCGTCCGGGGCGATGATGACCCCGGAGCCGGCCCCGGCCTGCTCCGCCGCGGGCCTTTGCGACTCCACCCCGATGGTGACGCCCACCACTGCTGGGCCCACTTCTTCCACCACCCGGATGATGGCCCGGGAGTAGGCGTCCAGGAATTCCAGGTCGGCGCTCTCTTGGGGCCCGGCTTGGGAGTCTTGCCGGACTCCGTGGGATTCCGGGCTCTTAATCAAGGTTAAAGTGCGTCGCACGTGCTCTTCCATGAGAAACTCCGTTACGTTATTACAAAATAAATATAGCCTAAATTTGCCCGAAGTCAGGTATTATGGCATATTTATTTTTAGGCTGAGAAATTGGCCTGATCTCAGGAGGCGCCACTTTTCTGAGCGAGTGAACTTTGCTGACCGCTGACCTTCTTCGCCAAAAACTCCTGGCCGGAGCCGGGAACCTGGCGGGCCGGCCCGTCTTGCGGGTGCTGCGGGACCTGGCCGCGGCCCGGGGCCTCCAAGTTTACCTGGTGGGCGGCTCGGTGCGGGAACTGGCCCTGGGGCGGGAAGCCCCGGACCTGGACCTGGCGGTCTCCGGCCAGACCCTGGAACTGGCCCGGGAACTGGCGGCGGCCCTGCAGGGCACCTTTGTGCTCCTGGATGAGAAGGAGCGCACCGCCCGGGTGGTGGCCCAGGGGCAAATCCTGGACCTGGCGGAATTCCGGGCCCCCGGCCTGGAGGGGGATTTGCGGGGGCGGGATTTCACCATCAACGCCCTGGCCCTGGAACTGGAGGCGGTCTTGGGACTGCGGCCCCTGGAGGTCATTGACCCCCTGGGGGGTCTGGAGGATTTGTCCCGGGGGCTGGTCCGGATGGTGGCGGCGGCCAACCTGGCCGCCGACCCATTGCGGCTGCTGCGGGCCTACCGCTTCGCCGCCACCCATGGTTTCCTCGTCACCCCGGAGACCGAAGCCGCCATTGCCGGCCTGGTCCGGGAGTTCTCCCGGGTGGCCGGGGAGCGCGTCCACCAGGAGCTGTTCCTCTTATTGGGGGCGCCCCAGGCCGGGCCCATCCTGGTCCGGATGGACCGGGTGGGGCTGCTCAGCCGAATCTTTCCGGAGCTGGATGACTTAAAGGAAGTGGCGCAGAACGGCTATCACCACCTGGACGTCTTTCACCATTCCCTGGCTGCGGTGGTGCACCTGGAAGAGGTGCTGGCGGAACCGGAGCGTTACTTCGGCGAACTGGCTCCGGAATTGAGCCGTTATGCAAAGGCGCCGCCTCGGGCGGCGCTCCTGAAGCTGGCGGCTCTCTTTCACGACGCCGGCAAACCCCGGGTCCAGGGCCGGCGGAGCGACCCGGACCGCTATACCTTTTATTATCATGAGAAAGTGGGGCTGGAGATTTTTGCCGGGGTGGCCCAGAGATTGCGCCTGAGCGCCGCCCAGAGCAAACTGGTGTCCACCCTCATCCGCCTGCACATGCGGCCTTTTCTGCTGTTGCCGGCCTTTCGGCAACGGGAGTTGAGCTTTCGGGCTTTGGGCCGGTTGGTGCGGGCGGCCCGAAGCGAGCTGCCCGGCCTCTTCGCCCTGGCCATGGCCGACAGCCTGGCGGGGCAGGGACCTCAGAAGCCGGGGGATGCCGAGGCGGTGCTGGCCGACCTGGCGGACGAGGCCTATCATTTCCTGAAGGACAGGCTGGAGCCGCAAGAGTCCCGGCCCCGGCTGCTCACCGGCGACGACCTGGTGCGGGAATTCCGGCTGCCGCCCGGCCCCCTGTTCCGGCGGCTCCTGACCGCGGTGCAGGAGGCTCAATGGGAAGGGCAGGTGCAGACCCGGGAAGACGCCCTGAGACTGGTACAACACCTGCTGGAGTAGAATGGACCCCTTTAAGGCCAAAATAATCGGGGGGCTTGCGAATATTCTTTACAATAAATGATTTTTTTTTTATCACAATAATACAAGTATAATAAAACATCCTGGTTGGAAGGGATTTTTGCCAAATTGTCCGCAGAATCGCCCAAAGGAGACCTGTCCATGGCTGCGATAAAGCCGGGAGCTCCGAGTCGAGATCCACAGAGCGGCGCCTTGATCCGCCTTCGGGGGGTTTATCCTTCTCTGAAGACGGCCTTGCAGAAAGTGGCCAACCTAATCCTGCGCCAACCGGAAATGGCCATCTATGCCTCGGTCAATGAAGTGGCGGCCGCCGCCGAGGTGAGCGAAGCCACGGTCATGCGCTTCTGCCGCATCCTCGGATTCAAGGGTTTTCAGGACTTCAAGATCGCCCTGGCCCGGGAACTGGTGACTCCCTCTCAAAGAGAGTCGGGAAAAGAAGAGGTGGTCAACCATCCGGTGGGACTGGTGCGCCGGGTCTTCAGGGCCAACCTGGCTGCCCTGGAGGAGACCCTGGAAGTCCTGGATCAACAGCAGTTGCAGCAGGCCGGCCAAATCCTCCTCAATTGCCGGCGACTGTTGGTCGTCGGAGTGGAAGGCTCGGGATTGGCAGTGCGGTATGCCTGTCTCCGCTTCACCCCCCTTGATCTGCAGGTGCAAGGTTTTACCGAAAGGCGCCAGATGCTCAGCGCCGCCGCCCTCCTCAAGGCGGAGGACGCCCTCCTGGCCCTGTCCCACTCCGGCGGCACCCCGGAAACTCTGAACTCGGCCCAATTGGCCAAAAACCACGGCGTTCAGGTCATTGCCATCACCAGCAACTCCCTGTCTCCTCTGACCCGGATCGCCGACCTGGTCTTGCTCACCGCCGCCCGGGAGCTGACGGAGCCCCGGGACAGCCTGGCCTCTTTTCTCGGTCAGATGACTATCATTGACAGCTTGTTCGCCTTGCTGCAACAAGCCCGGCCCGAAGAGGCCCGCCACAATCTGGCCATTATTGACCAGGCCCTCCGGGGAGAGTCTTAATTCCGCTTTGAGACCTCTCCGCCGGAGGATTTGATTCATCCCACCTCCAGGGGCCTTGCCTGGCGTTCAAGAAATTCATTTGATTTAAGGTCGTGATGTTGCCTCAGGAGGGGCCAGCCTAACCCTGAAAGGGAGGTGTTCGTATAACCCCAGCATGGTCATTACGCAAGGACAGAACTTATGCGCCAAGAATCTCATTTCCGACATGAAATCGTCCAGGTCTGCCGGATGCTGCACCGCAAAAATTATCTGGCCGCCACCGACGGCAACGTCAGCGTCCGTCTGGGAGACCGGGTGCTGGTCACCCCCAGCGGTCTTAACAAGGGGCTCATGGAGGCGGACCAGGTGATCACCCTGGACCTGCAAGGCAGGGTGCTCATGGGTGAGGGCAGCCCCACTTCCGAAATCCGCATGCACCTGCTGGCCTACGAATTGCGCCCGGACGTGCAGGCGGTGGTGCACGCCCATCTGCCTTACGCCACGGCCTGCACCCTGGCGGAGATTGACCTGCTGGAACCCATCCTGCCGGAGGTGGTGATCACCCTGGGGGGGATTCCCACCGCGCCCTATGCCACTCCCGGCACCGAGGAAGTGCCGGAGGCCATCCGGGAGTTTATTCGGGAATATGACGCCATTCTCTTATCCCGGCATGGCGCCATGACGGTGGGACGGGACGTCATGGACGCCTACAATAAAATGGAGAAGCTGGAGCACACCGCCCGGGTGGTGCTGGCGGCGCGGCTGCAGGGCCCGCTGCCGCCCCTGCCCCCGGCGGAGGTGGAAAAACTGCGGCGCCTGGGGGAGAAGTATAGGGCGGGCGAGTGATGGCTTAAGGTCTGGGAATCATAAAAGATATGAAGGGCGGGAGGCATGCTTCGCTTCCCG
>CAZOCQ010000245.1:0-4041 GCA_964578335.1 uncultured Desulfobacca sp. | reverse complement strand
CCCAACCATCAGGGTGGCGCGGGTCTTCAACCCCAATTCAGGCGCCGTGCCCATGACCTCCAGCCATTGGGCGCGGTTGCACTGATTGGGGGAAATTTGGCGGCGCACCCGGTCCACCAGGATTTCGGCGCCGCCGCCGGGGATGGAGCTCAACCCCGCCTCGATCAGGCGCCGGATGACCTCTTCAATGGCCATCTGCCATTGTTCGGCCCAATAGACCACCTCCGGCGGGGAAAAACCGTGCACCGCCAGGCCGGAGTCCCGAATGAAGCCGATGAGCTTCTGGTAATAATCCAGGCCCAAATCGGGGTTAAGCCCCCCCTGGAGCAGCACCCCGCTGCCGCCGTGGTCCTTGAGTTCCCGGAGCTTGGCGGCCAGTTCGTCCCAGCCCAGGACGTAGCCGCCCTCAGCCCCCGGCGGGCGGTAAAAGGCGCAGAAGCGGCAGCCGGAGATGCAGACATTGGTGTAATTGATGTTGCGGTCAATGACGTAAGTGACCACAGGCTCGGGGTTGAGGCGGCGGCGCACCTCATCGGCCGCGGCCCCCAGGCTGAGCAGGTCCAGGTCCCAGAGGGAGTTAGCTTCTTCCCGATTGAGGCGACTTCCGGAAATCATGGTTGACCTTTATAGGGCGGCCTGTGGCCGCCAAAAACCGGCGGGCACAGCCCGCCCTATAGCTGACTACTGGCTACTGACCACTGCATAAAGCGTATCCCGCTCCACCGGTTCGCAGCCGGCCTCCCGGATCAGGGCCCGCAATTGCTTGCGGGTCAGGCCCTGGGGGGTCTGGGCCCCGGCCATATGGGTGATGCGCTCCTCCATGACGGTGCCGTCCACGTCGTCCACCCCGAAACACAGCGAAATCTGGGAGAGCTTGGGACCCAGCATGATCCAGAAGGCCTTGATGTGGGGCAGGTTGTCCAGCATCAACCGGGAGACCGCCAAAGTCTTGAGGTCGTCAATGGCGCTGGGGCCGCTGAGGTCGCTCAGGCCGGTGTTTTGCGGGTGAAAGGCCAGGGGGATGAAGGCCAGAAACCCCTGCGTTTCATCTTGCGCTTCCCGCAATTTGACCATATGGTCCACCCGCTCTTCCAGGGTCTCCAGATGACCGTAAAGCATGGTGGCGTTGGTGTTCATCCCCAGCCGGTGGGCGGTTTGGGACACTCCCAGCCAGCCTTCGGGGGCGAGCTTTTCCGGGCACAAAGTCTGCCGGATGCGGGGGCTGAAGACCTCGGCCCCGCCGCCGGGCAGCGAGCCCAGGCCGGCTTCCCGCAGGGCCAGGAGGGTGTCGGCCGCGCTCAGGCCGGCCTTGTCGGCCAGGTGGGCGATCTCCACCGCGGTGAAGGCCTGGAGGTGCACCTCCGGGCGCAGCTTTTTAATGCCCCGCATCATCTCCAAATAAAAGGAAAAGGGCAGGTCGGGGTGGCAGCCGCCCACAATGTGAATCTCGGTGATGGGTTCGCGGGCCCGTTCCTGCACCTTGCCGAAGATCTCCTCCAGGGTCATCTCATAGGCCCCGGGTTCGCCGGCCTTGCGGCTGAAGGCGCAGAATTTGCAGCCGTTGACGCAGATATTGGAGTAGTTGATGTGCTGGTTATAGACGTAAAAGGCCTTATTTCCGTGGAGGCGCCGCCGCACCAGGTTGGCCAGATAGCCCACGCCCAGCAGATCGGCGCTGTGAAAGAGGGTCAGGCCGTCTTCCCGGTCCAGGCGCGTCCCCGCGGCCACTTTTTCGTAGATGGGTTGAAGACGGGGGTCCTGAAAAATCGGCAGAGTCATTCATTAACTCCCTCTATGACCGGTTGGTCATTTAATAAAGGGTAAAAGGGAAAAAGGCCAAAAGGAGAAAAGGCAAAAAACGCAGTGGGTTTATCCTTTTTCCCTTTTCCCCCTTCCCCTTTTTCCCCCAAAACTCACGCGGTCAATCCGTCCCGCAGCAATTGCACCAGTTCCCGGACCCGCTTCCGGATTTCCGCATCAGAGGCCTGGTGTAGTCCCAGGGTGACATCCAGGGCCGGCACGGCTACGGCCTGGAGGAAGCGGTCGAACAGGGCGTCCAGCAGAAAAAGGACCGCGGCCTCGGGCACCCCGGGCCGCAGCTCCCCCCGAGTCTTGGCCCGGCGCACCAGGGAGCCGAAGTATTCCGCCGCGTGGCGGCGCACCGCGGCCAGGAACTCCTCCCGGAAGGGCACGTTTTTATCCAGTTGAATCTTCAAATAGAGGCTGAAAATCCGGGGATGCTCCCGCAGGAAGTGGACCCCGGCCAGCAGGGATTTCTCCAGGCGCACGAAGAAGCTTTGTTCCAGGGTCTCTTCTTTGACGGTGGTGAGAGTGGTCTGCACCCGGTTCAGGGCAAACTGGAAGATGTGCCGGAAGATGCCTTCTTTATTGGGAAAATATTGATAGAGCGAACCCTTGGCGATGCCGGCCTGGGCCACCAGGCGGTTCAAAGAGGCGGCCTGATAGCCCTGGTCGGCGAACTCCGCCAGGGCCGCGTCCAGGACGCGTTCCCGTTTGTCCGGCGGCAGTTGCCGAAAAGTGGCCCGGGTGGCTTCTTGGTTCCTTAACATGACCACCTGGTCATATCAGATTTTGTGAGTTAGTTCAAGCGTAATTCAATCTGCGCCGATCCTCTAAGATGGTATTAGCTTGACATCTCATCCCTGTCGTGTTAGTTTGCAATGATATTAAATAGTTATGCAGTGGGGGAGGGGGTCCAGGGTTCCCGACCGGCTGATACCGGTGCCGTGGGACCCGACCGCCTTCCCCATATATCTTCCCACGGGAAATGAAATGACGGAAATTTTGGAGAAAGTTTACGATCCCTCGCGGATCGAGAAAAAATGGTACAAATATTGGGAGGAACAAGGACTGTTCCGGGCTAAGGCCGACGGCGCCAAGCCGCCCTATTGCATCGTCATCCCGCCCCCCAACGTCACCGGCGTCCTGCACATGGGCCACGCCCTGAACAACACTTTGCAGGATATTCTGGTGCGGGCCAAACGCATGCAGGGCTTCGACGCCCTCTGGATGCCGGGCACCGACCACGCCGGCATCGCCACCCAGAACGTGGTGGAGCGCCGGCTGGCCGCCGAAGGCGTGGACCGCCACGCCCTGGGCCGGGAGGCCTTCATCCAGCGGGTCTGGCAGTGGAAGGCCGAATCCGGCGGCAAGATCATCCAACAGCTGAAGCGCCTGGGGGCCTCCTGCGACTGGAGCCGGGAGCGCTTCACCCTGGACGAGGGCCTGTCCCGGGCGGTGCGGGAGGTCTTTGTCCGGCTCTATGAAGAGGGCCTGATTTATCAAGGGGATTACATCATCAACTGGTGCCCCCGCTGCCGCACTGCGTTAGCCGACCTGGAGGTGGAGCACGACCCCCACGACGGCCACCTGTATCACATCCGCTACCCCCTGGCGGACCGCGACGCCCATCTCACCGTGGCCACCACCCGGCCCGAGACCCTGCTGGGCGACACCGCGGTGGCGGTCAACCCCACCGACAAGCGCTACAAGAAATTCCACGGCGCCATCCTGCGGCTGCCGGTGCTGGGGCGGGAAATCCCGGTGATCACGGACTCCTACGTCTCCCTGGAGTTCGGCACCGGCGCCCTGAAGATCACCCCGGCCCATGACTTCAACGACTTCGAGGTGGCGAAGCGCCACAACCTGCCGGCCGTCCAGGTGATTGACGAAGGCGGCAAGATGACCAAGGAAGCCGGCCCCAAGTACGTGGGCCTGGACCGCTTCGTCTGCCGGGAGCAGATCGTCAAGGACCTGAAAAAGCTGGGCCTGCTGGAAAAGGTGGAGCCGTACCAGGTGCCGGTGGGCCACTGCTACCGCTGCAAGGTCATCGTGGAGCCGTTGGTCTCCAAGCAGTGGTTCGTGGCGGTCAAGACCCTGGCCGAGGCGGCTATGGCCGCGGTGCAGGAGGGCCGCACCAAACTCCTCCCGGCCAACTGGGACAAAAGCTACTTCGACTGGATGACCAACATCCGGGACTGGTGCATCTCCCGCCAGATCTGGTGGGGCCACCGCATCCCG
>CAZOCQ010000244.1:0-4043 GCA_964578335.1 uncultured Desulfobacca sp. | reverse complement strand
TTCTGGACCTGCTTTGCCAGGGTCCTCGAACCGTGGAAGCCCTGGCCAAGGAGGCGGGCTTGGGCTTGGCCAATACGTCGCAACACCTGAAGGCGCTGCGTGAAGCCCGGCTGGTGGAGGCGGAAAAGGCGGGTTTGTACGTGACCTACAGGCTAGCCGATGAGCGGGTGTGCCAATTCTACCGGTCCCTCCGGTCGCTGGCCGAGGCGCGGTTGGCTGAGGTCGGAGAGATCACGCGCCGGTTTCTGGAAGCCCGGCAGGGGTTGCAACCGGTGGACCGCGAACAACTCTTGGCCAAAGTACGGGACGGCGCCGTCACCGTGCTGGACGTGCGGCCGGCCGAGGAGTACGCGGCGGGCCATTTGCCCGGCGCCTTGTCCGTGCCGCTGAAGGAACTGGAACGCCGCCTGGCCGAACTGCCGCACAATCGTGAAATCGTGGCTTACTGCCGCGGCCCATACTGCGTGCTGGCGGTGGAAGCGGTGGAGATCCTGAGGGCGCGCGGCTTCACAGCGTTCCGGTTGGAGGATGGCGTTGCCGACTGGCATGCGAGAGGGCTTCCCGTGGTGGCAGATGAGCAGCAATCGTGGAGGAGAGATTGATCAACCAACCGATTTACCTGGACTACAATGCCACCACTCCGCATGCCCCCGAAGTGGTCGAGGCGATGCGCCCCTATCTCGAGGAGCATTTCGGCAACCCGTCGAGTTCTCATTGGTACGGGCGGAAGTCCCGCGAAGCCGTCGAGACGGCGCGATCCCAGGTAGCCGCGCTTTTGAACTGCACGCCGGCCGAAGTCCTGTTCACCAGCGGCGGCACTGAGTCCAACAACCATGCAATCCGGGGCATCGCGCTCGCCCGGCGGGATCATGGCAAGCACATCTTCACAAGCCAGATTGAGCATCCCGCCGTGACCGGAGTCTGCGAGAGGCTCAAGCAGGACGGATTCGAGATCACCTACCTGCCCGTAGACGGGCACGGCATGGTGAGCGCCGGCGACGTCGAAAGGGCGATTCGCCCGGAGACGATCCTCATCACGCTAATGCACGCGAACAACGAGGTGGGCACGATTCAGCCCATCGAAGAGGTCGCGGAACTGGCGAAGGCGCGGGGCATCGTCTTTCACACCGACGCAGCACAGTCCGCCGGCAAGATTCCAACCGATGTTCGTGCGTTGCGAGTGGACCTGCTGTCGATTGCCGGCCACAAGCTGTACGCGCCGAAGGGCGTGGGGGCGCTCTACGCTCGCGAAGGAATCTCTCTGGAGCGTTTCATGGAGGGCGCCGGGCAGGAGGGCGGCAGAAGGCCTGGCACGGAGAATGTTCTGGAGGTCGTAGGTCTGGGGAAAGCGTGCGAGATCGCCCGCAGGGATCTCGCGGCCAACCGTGGGCATATGCGGCGCATGCGGGACAGGCTGGAGGCCGGGCTCCTCGAGCGGGTGGCGTATCTCAGTGTCAACGGCCATCCGGACAACCGGCTTCCGAATACGCTGAGCGCCAGCGTGCAGGGCGTGGATGCGGGCGCCGTGCTGGCAGCCATCGAGGACAAAGTGGCCGCTTCCGCGGGCGCGGCATGCCATTCCGGCCGCGTTCATGTGTCGCACGTGCTTCTGGCGATGCGTATCCCCGAGCAACGGGCGAGAGGAACACTCCGGTTTTCCACGGGACGCATGACCAGCGAGGAGGATATCGAAACGGTGGTGGCCGCGGTCGCGGACGCGGCCGAGCATCTTCGGGCCCGACGCTCATAGAGATGGAGAGGGGCAGATGACATCAACGACCTTGGTGCTTGGCGGCGGCATAGGGGGAATGGTGGCCGCGAACGAAATTCGGCGGCAACTGCCTTCGGCCCATCGTGTCGTGCTGGTGGAGAAGAACGCGCAACACGCATTTGCTCCTTCATTCCTCTGGCTCATGACGGGAGATCGTGAGCCGCATCAGATCCGCAGACCGCTGGCGGGGCTTCTGCGCCGGGGCGTGGAACTGGCCCAGGCGGAAGTTATTGGCATCGACCTGGTCCGGCGGAGGGTGAGGACCAGCGCCGCGGAGATCGCCTACGATCACCTGGTCGTGGCGCTGGGTGCCAATCTGGCTCCCGGGGCCATCCCAGGCTTGGCCGAGGCGTCGCAGACATTCTTCACGTTCGAGGGCGCCACGCAGCTGCGAGACACACTCAAGAGTTTTCGCGGCGGACGGATTGCCGTCGTGGTGTCAGCCATGCCGTACAAGTGCCCCGGTGCGCCTCACGAGGGGGCCATGCTGATCGCCGGTTATTTCCGCCGGCGGGGCTTGTCTTCGAAAGTAAAGATCGACTTGTATACACCGGAGTCGCAGCCGATGCCGGTGGCCGGCCCGCAGCTTGGCGAAGCCGTCCGAGGGATGCTCCACGCAAAGGCAATCGAGTTCAACCCGCTGCATAAGCTCACCTCCGTAGACCCGAGCGTCCGGGAAATGAGCTTCGACAACGGCGTGCGCGTTGGGTACGACTTGCTGGTCGCGGTGCCTCCCCACCGCGCGCCAAGAGCTGTCGTGGAGGCCGGCCTCGCCAACCAGGCTGGATGGGTTCCAGTCAATCCGCAGACATTGCGAACGAGTCAGGACGGTGTCTATGCGGTCGGCGACGTGACAGCGATTCCGATTCCGGGACGGTGGAAGCCGGATGTGCCGCTGATGCTACCCAAGGCCGGCGTGTTCGCTCACGCGCAGGCCGAAGTGGTCGCCCAACGGATCGTCGCCGAGGTAACCGGGCGTTCATGCGAAGCGGCGTTTTGCGGAGATGGGTACTGCATGCTGGAGGCCGGCGAGGATCTGGCCGGGTTTGCGTTTGGCAACTTCTTCGCAGAACCCGCGCCAAACGTGCAACTGAGGCAGATCGGCAAGGCCTGGCACCTGGGCAAGGTGCTGTTCGAAAAATGGTGGCTTGCGCCCGCCGGCTTGCGACGGTCGGCGATCGGCTGGGCCATGAAAGCAGGCGGAAGACTCTACGGCATCCCGATCACCCTTTAGTTTCTCAGTCCTCAAAGGAGCGCCAATGGACTATCTCATCATTTTGAACGATCCCCCGTACGGAACCGAACGCAGCTACAACGGCCTTCGCCTGGCAAGCTCTCTCGTGAAGGACGAAGATACGAGCGTGTCGGTGTTTTTGATGGGGGATGCCGCCTCGTGCGCTGCCGCCGGCCAGACCACGCCGAACGGCTACTACAACATCGAACGAATGCTCAAGATCGTCTCGTCGAAGGGCGGCAAGATCGGCGTTTGTGGCTCCTGCATGGACGCTCGCGGCCTCAAACCAGAGTCTCTTGCGCAGGGTGCCCATCAAAGCTCGATGGACGAATTGACTTGCTGGACGAAGAAGGCGGACAAGATCTTGGTGTTCTGATGCCCCTTCCGCCGAATTGCTGGGCTGAGTCGGAATCTTACGGATTCGAGTAAAGAAGAATGTAGCCGAGGGCAGTCCCTCCAGGGGTCTTCACCTTCAGCATACCCACCCAGCCGGAGGGGTTGTTGGCGGCGCCGAGTTCGGCGAGGCGATAGCCGTTGCCGGAGCCGCCGGCGAGGATTAGCTCGCCGTTGGCGGTCAATTTGAAGAGGGCGCTGCCGGCCAGGTTGCAGGCGGGGCCGTGGATCTTGAGGGGCGAGTTCGTGTTGTCCGGGGTGGCGATGACGGTTGGGCCGGCGGCGATGACCACGCGATGTGCGGCGTCTGAGAGGCCCAGGTGCGGGCGCACGCTCTCTGCGGGTCGTTTCCCCGCTGGATGCAGGCGCCTCAGAAGTGGATTGTTTCCGTGCTCCAGCCGCCGCCGTTGGCGGGGCAGTGGCGGATCACGATCCAAAGGCGAAAGTGGCCCTGCTAAGGGCACGCGGCCTTGTCGCTGTATTTGTCTCGGGCTGCAGTCTCGACAACTCCCCGAACGGTAGTCGTTGAGATTCCGGGTTCAGCGCTTCCATAGAAATGGCAGGTCTCGGCGAAGCAGGACACGACCGCACTTGATCACCATCATGGCCGCCCGGTTTCGGAGCGTCCGGCCTGGGGTTGGACAA
>CAZOCQ010000243.1:0-4110 GCA_964578335.1 uncultured Desulfobacca sp. | reverse complement strand
AGACCACCTCCGGGAACCCCTGGCGCAACTGGCGGTGGTGGTCCACCCGGGCAAACCCCAGGTCCTCGAAGGGCAGGGTGCGGAGGCGCTCCAGGGCCTCGGAAACAGATGTCCGGCCGTCTTTGACTTCGGAGAGCAATTGTTCTAACAGCTTGATATCCATAGATCAATCCTTGGGGTCAAAAGGGAAAAAGGGAAAAAGGGGAAATGGGGAAAGGGGGAAAAAACTTCTCAACCGATTTTCCTTTTAACTTTTTGCCCTATTACCCTTTTCCCCCATGCTTTTTTCCGTTGCCACCAACCGTCCTTCCGGCGTTACTCGATAAGTCTTGCCCCCCCAGGTGACCCGGTCCCCCAGGAAGCTCATCCCCCAGAGGACAAAGGCCAGCAGATCCTTCAGGGGCAGCAGCAGGAAGTTGTTCCCGGCGGATTCGGCCTCCAGGCAATACCGGGCGGCCCGGGCCACGATTTCCCGGAGGGCCAGGGTGGCCGCGGCCAGCCCCAGGGCCCAGGGGGCCGCCCCGGTGGCCCAAGCGAGGGCCAGGCTATAAACCAGAGCGTGGGTGACGCCGTAGGCCAGGTAGCCCTTGGGCCGGCAGACCCGGTAGGTGCGGGCCCAGCGCAGTTGATGCACCAGGTAATCCTTCAGGCTCATCCGCGGGTTTTGAGTCTCCACCACGTAGGGGAGAACTTTCACCCGGAAGCCGGCTTCGGCCACTCGCCAGCCCAACTGGTAATCGTCCGCCAGGAAATCGGCCAGGGGCGCGAAGCCGCCGATGGCTCGCAAGGCCGGGCGGGTGAGGGCCATGGCGGCCCCGAGGGCGAAGCGGATGCCCTCCACATAGTGGGCCGCGGCCACCGAAGGGATGAAATCCGCCGCGATGGTCAGGGCCTCCAGTTTGGCCCCCAGGGTGGTTGCCGCGCCGGCGCGGTAGGGGCAGCTCACCAGCCCCACTCCCGGCTCCTGCAAGGCGGCCGTCACTACGCTGAGAAAATCCGGGGCCACCTTAACGTCGGCATCGGCGATGACCAAGAGATCGTAGCGGGCCCGGGCCTCCATCTGGCGCAGATTGCTGATCTTGGGGTTCAGCCCCAGAGTTTCTGGACAAAAGACAAGGTCTATTTCCGGCCCCTCATGGGAATCCTGAAGTTGGCGCAGCAGAGGCACCACTGGGTCCGCCGGGTCGCGCACCCCGAAAAGCACCTGATAGGGGCGGTAAGCCTGGGACAAAAAACTCTCCAGGCATTCCCGGGTCCCGGCCTCCAGGCCCTTCAGGGGCTTGAAGACGGTGACGCCGGGGCCATCCTGAAGCGCGGTCGGGGGGCCGGCTGAGCCGAAGAAGCGCCAAAGCGAGATCAGGGCCAGGAGCTGGTAAGCCCAGGCCGCCGCCAGCAGCACAAAGAATATCAGGGTGAATAATCCCATGGTCTTTTCAGGATATTGAGGCGCCCAAGGCAAGCCGACTGAAAAAATAATACCATCTCCCCGGAAAAAGGACAGAAAATTTGCGAAAAGCAGCCGGTCCAGCCATCCCTCCTTGCCTTTGGACCGCGGCGGCTTATTTTAAAAGGAAGGCGTTTCCGGAAAACTAACCCGGCGCAAATTAAAGAAAATCCCCCCAAGGAGAATGATATGAGCGCAGTGGTGTATTGGCGCGACAGTTGGAATGCCGCCCTGGAAGAGGCGAAAAAGGCCAACCACCCCCTGGTGCTGGAGTTCTACATGGAAGGCTGTCCCCACTGCATGCGGCTGCACCGGGAGACCCATGCCGACGAGGCGGTGGCCACGGCCCTGAATACCCGCTTTATCCCCGTGCGCCTGGAAGGTCGCGGTCACATGGACCTGGTGAAACAGTTCAAGGTCACCGGGGCGCCCACCACGCTGATTTTTTCTCCGGAGGGCAAGGAGCTGCATCGTTTTGCCGGGTTTTATCCGCCCCTGGAGTACCTCAAAGAGCTGGAAAAATTCGGCTGAGGAATCGCAGGCAGCTTGCGACCCAACTCCGCCAAGGGGGTTGAGCCGGATTTGCCCTTCATGAGAGGTATCATGGGTCCCATGAGGCGCCAAGCCTCAGGCCGGGGCGGGAGCGCTTAGAAATGCTTCTCCCCGGCCCCTTCTTGTTTGCCAAGCGGCGAAAATTTTCATATCATTAGTGGCAACCCACAGCCGGGATTCCGAGCCCCCGGCTAATCAACACGCAGCAAGAGGGTGCATGAAACAAAGCGCTAGATTGGCAGCGGTGTTTTTCGGATTGCTGGCCGGATTGTGGCTGCTGGCGGCGCCGCTGGCCGCCGAGGAGGAAGACTTCCAGGTTTCGGCCAAGTCCTTCGTCATCATGGACGCCCAAACCGGCCAGGTTTTGCTCTCCCTCAATCCCCAGATGTTTCTGCCTCCCGCCAGCACCCTCAAGGTCATGACCGCCCTGTCAGTGGTGCAGCACCTCAAGATGGACGACCGGGTGCCGGTGAGCGCCTACGCCGCCGCCGCCCCGCCCTCCAAGATCAACATCAAGCCCGGAGAAACCTATACCGTTCGGGAACTGCTCTACGCCCTGCTGCTCAATTCGGGCAACGATGCGGCCCGGGCCCTGGCCGAACGGGTCAGCGGCAGTGAGGAGGACTTTGCCCGGCAAATGACCCGGGAGATGCGCCAGTGGGGGGCCTATCGCACCACCCTGGCCACCGCCAACGGCCTGCCGGCGGACAATCAGTTCTCCACGGCCCAGGACCTGGCGGTGATCTTTAAAAAGGCCATGGAAAATCCGGAACTGGCTAAGATCATGGAGACCAAGTATTACACCATCAGCGGCGGCAAGGAGCTGCGCAACCACAACCGCTTCCTGTGGACCACGCCTCTGGCGGTAGCAGGCAAGACCGGCTACACCAGGGCCTCCAAACATACCTACGTGGGGATGTTTCGCAAGGACGACAAGGCCATCATCATCGCCATGATGGGGAGCACCAAGAAGTGGGCCGACTTGCGGCCGCTCATCGAAAAGGGCTTTGAATTGGAAGGCGCCCCCATCGCCAAGCTGCCGCCCGCCGAGGAAAAACTCTGGTTCGGCAAGGGCCGGGCCAAAAAGATGGTGGCCCGGAAGGGGGGCCAGGGCCGGTCCAAGGTGGTGCTGGGCTCCGCCGGTTCCCCTCCGGCTAAGAAAAAGGCGGTGATGCGGAAGAAGTCCAGGAAGAAGCAGGAAGGCTCTTAAGGTAAGTCGGCATGGCCAAGGGGCTATTTAATAAAGTCAAGAACCTGCCCACCCGCCGGCGCTACGTGGTTTCCACCATTAAGAAGGGCGAGAACCACTTTGAGACCGCGGTGTTCGAGGCCAATTTCTTCTACCTGCCCAAGTCCTGGTCCAGGCCCGCTCTGGCAGTGGAAACCGGCACCAAAGACGAGGCCTGGGACCTCCATCACCTCCTGGCGGCGCGCCTGGCCAAGGAATACCCCCTGAGGATTTTTGAAGAATACCTGAAATAATCGGGTTGTCCACCTACGCGCCGGCCGGGGCGGGGTCTCCCGCCCCGGCCAGAATGGAATACCATTTTTGGGCTCAGGTCAGGGAAATGACCTTGTCCGCCAGTTGCATGGAGCTGATGATATCCAGCATATTGGTGACCTCGCCCACCTGATTCTTCTCAAAGAGATCAAAGGCCTTCAAGCAGGGGCCGCAGACCAGGATGCCGAGGCCGTCCCGGGCCAGTTCCTGCAGGTGGGGCAAGCCTTCCGAACCCGCCGCGGTATGTTTGACTGCTCCGTTTAACAGGATCAGGCGCCAGAGATCGTCCTTCATCTCCTTCATTTTCATGATGAAATTGACCACGATATGCCGCCCCAGGGTGTCATCGGGTTTGCCCAGGCTGTCGGTGGCCAGCAGGACCACGGTTTTTTGCCCACTGGAGGCCGCCCTATCCTGAACCAAACTTTCCCCGGCGGCGCAGCAGGCCGGCTGGGTCAGTTCATGCGCTCTCGTCTCAGTCATGGTAATTCTCCTTTAGCTCGGATTTTTGCTTCTAAGACGAGGGTGGAAAGCCCCTGGATACACTTTTTATAGTGGGCCTTATGGGAGTGGTGAGAGTGGGCCTCTCCTGAAAGCTGAAAGCTAAAAGCTA
>CAZOCQ010000242.1:0-4226 GCA_964578335.1 uncultured Desulfobacca sp. | reverse complement strand
TGGGCATCAGCAATCTGTGCCACGAGAAATTGCCTGTTTGAAAGCAACTTGGTATAAGTAGCCGCGCCCTGCGCAATAGTTATTTTTTTCGTCTTCTGTCTTTTTACCTGGAACTGGGAACTTGCTACTGGCTATTGACTGCTGGCAGCCTTTCAAATCAAAAGTTAAGCTCAATTAAGGGAGCACCGCATGGACATGAACCAACTGCTGGCCCTGCTGATCGGCCAGGGGCAGAAATGGATCAAGGAGCAGCGCCTGGTTTACCGGCCCCTGGGCAAGGTCTTGCCGGAGGCGACCGTGGCCCGGCTGTCTCCTTATTTCGACCCCGCCCTGCTCAAGAAAGTCCATCTGCTGATGGTCCCGGCCCTGGAAAACCCGGACTTTCTCGAAGATTACCGCGCCTCCTTCGCCGACAAGGGCCTGCCCCTGCTGGATTTCAGCGGTTTTTCCGGCATCACCTTGGTGGACACCATCCTGCTGGTGGACGGATTCCCCGGCGCCGACCCCACGGCCACCCTGTTCCATGAGTTGGTGCACGCCGTGCAATACGAACTCCTGGGGCCGGAGAAATTCGTCGAACTCTATATCCTGGGCTGGGTCAATCAAGGCTTTAATTATGCCGCCATTCCCCTGGAGATGGACGCCTATGAATTGCAGAACCGCTTTGAAGCCGACCCCGAAGACCGGTTTTCGGTGCGGGAAGAGGTCGCCCCCAGCCTGGAGCTGATGCTGGACGATTAAGGGCGGGCAGCGTCGAACTTAAGGATTTCTTTGGCTTAAATTTCTGGTAAAATGTCTATTTGAGAAGGTTAAGTCCACAAGGAGTAAACGCATGGTTGATTTGAACATGAAGGTGGTGGAGCCTCGCAGGCTTGAGCCGGAGAGCCGCTTCCGTTTCCGCTGCCATCCGGGAGTGCCCTGTTTCACCGAGTGCTGCGGCAAGACCACCATTATCCTCACCCCCTACGATATCCTGCGCCTGAAAAACCGCCTGAAGATATCCTCCGGGGAATTCCTGGAAAAGTACACCCGCACCGAGGAGCACGACAAGTCGGGCCTGCCCATGGTCATCATGGACATGCCCCGGTTTGAGGGCAAATGCCCCTTCGTCCGACCGGTGACCGGCTGTGAGGTCTATACCGACCGCCCGGCCACCTGCCGCTACTATCCCATCGGCCAGGGCACCCTGATCACCGAGCCGGTGGAGGGCCAAAAGGCCATTGAGGAGTTTTTCTTCTACGTCCGGGAACCCCACTGCCGGGGTTATGAAGCCGAAGACCAGTGGACCGTGGCCACCTGGCGGGAAGACCAGGGCGTGGAGCATTACGACGAAATGAACCTGGAATGGAAGACCATGATGCTGCGCCGCGGCGAAGGCGGCGGCCCGGTCACCGACGAGCGGGGCAACCGGCTGTTCGCCATGGTGATGTACGACCTGGACCAGTTTCGCAAGTTCGTCTTCAAGAGCCGCTTTCTGCAGCTCTTTGCGGTGGATGAAGACCTCCTGGAGAAGATCTGGGACGACGATGAGGAATTGCTCAGGTTCGCCTATAAATACGTCAAGACGGTCCTAAAGATCGAAGAGGCCCTGAAGCTCCAGGAAGCCAAAGTCACCGAAGCGACCACCATGACTTTTTAGCTGCTTGGTAGGGGCGGCTCTCGCGCCGCCCCCCGGTTGTCTGCCAAGATTGCCGGCATATTTCAACAGGAACCAGGATCCATGACCGAGAACCAAGAGGGGGCCATCGCGGCGATCTTAAAGGATTACCGCGTGGTGGCGGTGGTGGGATTATCCGCCGATCCCGGCCGTCCCAGCTACCAGGTGGCCCAATACCTCAAAAATCACGGCTATCGCATTGTTCCGGTGAATCCCGGCTGCCAGGAGATCCTGGGAGAAAAGTGCTACCCCAGCCTCAAGGACATCCCCTTCCCGGTGGAGGTGGTGGACATCTTCCGCAAGGTGGAGGCCATTCCCGCCATTGTGGACGAAGCCATCGCGGTGGGGGCCCGGGCGGTGTGGCTGCAACTGGGATTGGAAGAGCCGCAAGCGGCGGAAAAGGCCCGGAGGGCCGGCCTGCGGGTGGTCCAGAACCGCTGCCTGAAAGTGGAGCACGCGGCCTTGGGCGTTTAACCCCGGATTTTAGGTGATTTTTCCAACTAAGCGGAGGACTTTCGGGGATGGAAACCACCCTCTTTAATAAGAACGGCAAACCGGTGGCCTACATCGCCGCCGACGGCGAAACCATCTACCTCTGGGATGGCCGGGCGGTGGCCTGCCTGGCGGGAGATAAAATCTTCGGCTGGAACGGCCGGCAGTTGGGCTGGTTTGACAACGGCACCGTGTTCGATATTTACGGCCTGCGGGCCGGCTTCATTAAGAGCAAGTCCCCCATCCCCATGGATATCGAACCCCACAAGCCCGGCAAGCAAGCCAAGAGCGTCAAGAGCGTTAAACAGGGGAGCGTGGCCAAACCGGCCATGTGTTACGGCTATTCCAGCAAATCCCTGGAAGAGCTTCTGGAAGAAGGCAGCCGCCTGTAAACCATCCTGACTTTGCCGCGCCCGGCCTGCCCCGGCGCGGCCCCGGCCCCCGGCGGCAGCAATCGGCCCTATCTGCCGCTCCGCCACCCTCCAGCCGGCGGGCAGGCCCTCGAAACAACCCGCCGCCTCAACTCCCCCGACATTCTCCCTTCCCGGCCCCCGGCTCCGCGCCCGACAACGATGCCCCCCGACGAGGAATTGTTATTGTAATTATGGAGTTGATGGATTATTCTGCCCTTGATGTCGGGGTCTGAGGGATAGGAATGCACAGTGTCGAAAAGCGCTATGAACGCACCGGAGAAGCCAAACCGTGTTTTTTGGACCAGGAGGACCTCTTAAACCTGAGCCGCCTCATCCAGGAGGGCTTCACCAGAGATGAGGTCGAGCGTTATTTTCGGGTCTCCACTCCCCTGGGCCAGACCCGGATATTTACCAATTCCATGGGCGATTTTTTAGTCCAGCCGGAGTTGCCCGACAAAATTTCCGACCTCTCCTTCTGGATCGAGGGTTGGGATCGCAAGACCCGGTACGATAAGACCGTTTTATTGGATTTTAGCAAATATACCATTCAGTTGCAGGTGGAAGGGACTGACCCGGTCTGGGTCTATGACAAGTTTGGCGCCATTATGAAATTCCTGAAAAGCAAAACCGTCTGGTATTGGCCGGTGATCCGTCTGGAAAAAATCGTTAATTTTGCCATCACTGCCCTGCTGATTATCAGCCTGCTCCTGGCTTATGTGCTGGGAGAGCCGATCCGCTATTTCGGCAAATTCGGGCTGATGATCGTCTGGATTTTCTTAACCTTCTTCGATACCAGAAGGATCTGCCCCTATTCCGCCTTGAGATTGCGGGGCGAGGAATCGGTGTTCAACAAAGAAAACTTTTTCATGACCTTATTGGCCCTGTTGTTGTTATTGGTGATCGTGGATGGTCTGTATCTGTCGTTCTACCTGAAGTGAGCGGCAAGGCCCCATACTGGCCTGGCGCCCGCCTTGGAGCGGGAGAAGTGCTGAAGGCGGCCAGGTGTTTATCGGGGCCGGGCCTGCTGCGGAGTTTGCTCTTGAACCAGTCGGCCGGATAAGGAGGCGGGAAGAGCCGTCATGCTGGGACGGGTGCGCAGCGGCGCCCTGCGCGGGGTGGACGCCTACCTGGTGGAGGTGGAGGTGGACCTGGCCTTCGGTATGACTTATTTTGCCACCGTGGGCCTGGCCGAAGCCGCGGTGAAGGAGAGCAAGGACCGGGTGCGGGCCGCGCTGAAGAATTCCGGCTACAAGTTCCCCGGCGGCCGCGTCACCATCAATCTGGCCCCGGCCGACGTGCGCAAGGAGGGCACCGGCTTCGACCTGCCCGCCGCCCTGGGCATCCTGGCGGCCCAGGGGGTGGTGCCCCAGGAGGGCCTGGAAAAGTATATCATCTTTGGGGAGCTCTCCCTGGACGGCCGCCTCAAACCCACCCGGGGCATCCTCTCCATGGCCCTGGCCACCCGGGAGGCCGGCCTGGCCCTGATCATCCCCCGGGACAACGCCCGGGAGGCCGCAGTGGTCCAGGGCCTGGAGATATATCCCGCCGACAACCTGCCCCAGATCGTGGAGTTTCTGACCGGACGGGAGCCGTTGGATGCCTTCATCTCCCAGGCCCCCGATTCTGCCGATCTGGACCCAGGGTACGACCTCGATTTCCGCGAG
>CAZOCQ010000241.1:0-4243 GCA_964578335.1 uncultured Desulfobacca sp. | reverse complement strand
TTCAATAAGGCGTCGCGTTCGATATTGATTTCCATGAATACCTCCCGGTTCTGGGCCGAAGGAAAGCTCTCCCCACTCGGGGGAAGGCTTTCCCCCGGGCATGGGGTGTTGAAGATGGTTTAAAACAGGGCCATTCCGGCGCCCTGGGATTTCGGGGCGGCTTCCTTCTTGGCCGCCTCAACGGGCTTCGGCTGGTTGATCACCAGGTCGATCCCGGCTCCGGCAAAAGACTGCTTGACCACCTCCACGGTCAACCCCTGGGCCACGTCCTTGAGGTTGGGCACCAGTTCCAAAGTGACCTGGATTTCGCCTTCGGGAGAAAGGGCGTAGTCCAGCCACCGGCCGATGGGCGCCCCCTGGTTGGTCGCCAGGGTTATGGGCAAGGTGATGGGGGGCTCGGAGGGATTCTTGGCGAATTCCATCAGCGCCGGCAGGGTGATGGAGGCACCGGATTCAAACTGAGGCCCGGGGTCGGTTTCCCGGGGGATGGTGATGACCTTCTCCTGCCCTTCACCGCCATCCAGACCAAGGGGGTCGTTGTCGGAGCCGGCGCCACTGGCAGAGGCTCCCGGGTCCTTGCCGTTGGCCAAGAAGTTCTCCGGAAAGAACTCCGCCCCGGTTTCCGCCTGCTCCAGAATGGATTCGGCATGGGGCGCGACCAGCATCTTGCGGGCTTCGGCTTCGATGTTATCCATGCGCATCTTGTTGGCGATGCGCCGTTTCACGATCTCGTAGCCGATCTCCGTCAGTTCCTCTTCGACGGACAGCGCCACTTCCACATCATGGCCGTCGGCGATTTCCAGGCGTTTCCGGCCGGCGCCGCGATACTCCAGGCTAACCACGTAAGCGACCATGGCCTGGCCGGAGGTGGGAACGGTGACGGTCTTGGGAGACACCACCATCCAGAGGGGAATACCCGACAGAGGACCGCCGGTGATGGTCTTGAGCATGGCCAGGGAGGACAAAATGCCCGTGACCGTGTTATAGGAGGTGGTGCGAAATTTCCACACCCCCCCGATGCGGTCGGTGCCCTCGATCAAGACCTGCAGGGTACCCATTATCTTGCACCGGTCATTCCCTTGATAGAGCGGGTCCTGCCGGTTGCAGGGACATTGGACTTCCTGGAATTTGCCGTTCTGGCCGGCCAGGCGCTGGGCGGCCTCGCCATCCCCGGAGCAGGTGCAGCGGTTGCCCTGGTAAGAGGCATACCGGGTCAGAAAGTTTAGTTCGATGTCGTCATACAGCAGGCGCACCGGGATCTCTTTGATCAGGGGCAAGCCCTTGTAAGGACCTTCGGGAATGGTGGGATCCCCTTCTTTGCCGAATTTGCTCATCAGGGTCTTGTCGGCCATGAGCCGCCCGGCGGCATCCCGCTGCACCGTGGTGATCAGGAAGCAGTCGAGTTTGGTGGGCTGGCCGAACTTCTTTCCCTGGCCTGAGGTCTTCTCCTCGCCTTTGTAGCCGATCTTGATCTTTCCCCGCTCCGCGAGCTGAGGCACCAGGTTTTTGATAGCCATACTTCCTCCTTTGGCTGAAAGAGAGCGCAGTTCTCTTCCAGCGGGGTTTTATACCGGCTAATAGCCGGTTGATTCCTACTGTTTTGGGTTTTTTTAGCGACCCGTTATCGGGCCCGGGCGGGAATCGGCTCCATCAACGGGGGAGCCGACTTCAGGTAAGAGTCGAGGCTTGAGATCTTCCGATTGATACGGATAATCTTCGCCCGTTCCTGCGGGTGCACCTTGGTGAGAAGGTGGACCAGTTCGCAACGAAGTGCCAATGCTTGGGTGATGCTCATCGTCTTCTCCTCCTTTGATCTTGCCGGAGGAGACGCCTCCCCCAGGGGGACGCAGGCTCCCCCGGCGGGGTTGAAAAATAGTTCTCGCCTTAACACTTCGAAAATCCGCAGACCCGGCAGACCGCACAGCCGCCCTCCTGCTCCATGGCGCCGCCGCAATCGGGGCACGCTCCCATAGTGGTATGGACCGTGGCCGGAGGCTCAACCTCTGCCACCCGGGACAGGACCTTGGCGATGGCGTCGGGGCAAGACAATACTTGCTTGCCACCGCCGTTCCAACAAGGGCTGGGACAGCGGAGACCGCTGATCTGCTTGATGATGGCCTCGATCTTCACCCCGGAGCGCAAGG
This sequence comes from uncultured Desulfobacca sp., assembly GCA_964578335.1. GTDB lineage: Bacteria > Desulfobacterota > Desulfobaccia > Desulfobaccales > 0-14-0-80-60-11 > JAPLJC01. The sequence goes on along the minus strand of CAZOCQ010000241.1, from coordinate 2,099 downwards.
CCAGGGAGATGAGACGGCCGGCGGACTCGATCTGGGATGAGGCGCAACCGCCGGTCTTACCCATCTGGGCAAAGACCTCGCAGAAGCCCAGGTCGTCTTTATTGACCGTGACGTAGAGCTTGCCGCAGCCGGTCTTGATATACTCCGTGACCCCCGTGGTCCGCTCGGGGCGGGGCCGGGGAGCGATGTGCTGCAACTTGGGTTTCTCTTTCCCGAAGCTCAAGACCTGCTGGTCCCGGCTGCCGTCCCGGTAGATGGTCACACCCTTGAGGCCCATCTCATATGCCTCGAGGAAGACTTCCCGGACGTCATCGGCAGTGGCCTGTTTGGGGAAGTTTACCGTCTTGGAAACGGCGTTGTCGGTGTATTTCTGAAAAGCTGCCTGGATCCGCAGGTGCCACTGGGGGCTGATGTCGTGAGAGGTGACGAACAGCCGCCGCACGTCTTTGGGGATCTCCTGGAACTCCCGAATGGAGCCCTCTTCGGCAATCTGTTTCATGAGTTCCGGGGAGTAGAAGCCCCGGCTTTTGGCGATTTCCTCGAAATGGGGATGCACCTCCACCAGTTCCTCGCCATCCAGGACCCGGCGTTTGAAGGAGACTGCGAACAGGGGCTCGATGCCGCTGGAGCAGCCGGCGATGATGCTGATGGTGCCGGTGGGTGCGATGGTGGTGGTCGTGGCGTTGCGTATCCGGCCAAGGCCGTTGCCGTCATAACAAGAGCCGGGGAAATTGGGAAAATTGCCCCGTTTGGCAGCCAAATCAGCGGAGGCCGCTTTGCTCTGCTGGTCGATGAAGGCCATGACTTCTTCGGCCATCGTCACGGCATCCTCGGAGTTATAAGGGATGCCCAGCTTCAAGAGCATGTCGGCAAATCCCATCACTCCGAGACCGATCTTGCGATTGGCCAGGGTCTTTTCCCTGATCAGTTCCAGGGGAAAGCGGTTGGCGTCGATGACGTTGTCAAGGAAATGGACCGCGGAGCGGACCATTTCTCCCAGGACGCGGAAGTCAATTTCACCGTCTTTGACCACCTGGGCCAGGTTCAGCGACCCCAGGTTGCAGGACTCGTAGGGCAGCAGAGGCTGCTCTCCGCAGGGGTTGGTTGATTCGATCTCTCCAAGGTGCGGCAGGGGGTTTACCCGGTTAATGGCGTCCAGGAAAATGATTCCCGGCTCGCCGGTGGACCAGGCGCTCTGGACGATCAGATCGAACAAAGCGGCTGCCTTTATCTTTTTCACTTCCTGGCCAGTGCGGGGATTGACCAGGGAAAAGTCCGCACCGGACTTCAACGCCTCCATGAAGGCATCCGTGAGCCCCACCGAAAGGTTGAAGTTGGTGAAGCTCTTGGTGTCGTTCTTACAAGTGATGAAGGCTTCGATGTCCGGGTGGTCCACCCGCAGGATACCCATGTTGGCGCCGCGGCGGGTGCCGCCCTGCTTGATGATGTCCGTGGCCATGTCAAAGCCGCGCATGAAGGAGATGGGCCCGGAGGCCACTCCCTTAGTGGTCATCACCGGGTCATTGGCCGGCCGGATGCGGGAGAAGGAAAAGCCGGTGCCGCCGCCGGACTTGTGGATTATGGCCGTGTGTTTGATGGCCTCGAAGATGGACTCGATACTGTCATCCACCGGTAGGACGAAGCAGGCGGAGAGCTGCCCCAACTCCCGCCCGGCATTCATCAGGGTGGGCGAATTAGGCAGGAAATACCGCCCGGCCATCAGCTCGTAGAACTTCCTGGCCGTAGCCTCAACGTCCGCCTCGGGATCGTATTGCCGATCCACTTGGGCAACGGTTTCGGCCACCCGAAAGAACATGTCCGAAGGCTCTTCGACCACGGCGCCGCCATCGTTCTTTTTCAGGTAGCGCTTTTGCAAGACCACCAGAGCGTTCTGGCTCAAGGCCAAGTCCCCGGCGGTTTCCAAATGTTGGTTCATTACAATTGTCCCTCCTCGAGTTTTTCTCCTGCCTGGAGGATAGCCTCCCAGGGTCAAACAAATTGGTTCGGCTGTCCTGCCTGAGTTCAACCCCGGTCGGCGGGGAGCCCATCTGTAGCCTGGATAACCGATTGCCGCTTCGGTAATTCTTTGACCAGTCAGA
>CAZOCQ010000240.1:0-4286 GCA_964578335.1 uncultured Desulfobacca sp. | reverse complement strand
AAAATGATTAATTAAAAATGCACCTTAGGCCGATATTAGATGCGGAGGCGCACCATGAGACGCTGGGTGCTGGTGATAATTATAGCCGTGCTGTTGCTGACCGCCGGTTAAGCCCGCCTGATCTTGGCGGCAGGGGCGAACCGCACCGCTCCGGGAGCTAAGATGAGCAAAAAGGCGGACCCTCGGGTCCGCTTTTTTTGCCGGCCCGGCAGTCTGCGGCCGCTTTACCTGAGTCACGCCAGGGAACCACCGGGCCTGCCGGGCCATGGTTCGGTCCCTGCTAAGCAGGCCAATCCTTTTTGGCCGCAATGGCCTCGATCTCGATGGAGACGCCCCGGGGCAAGCCGGCCACCTGCACGGTGGTGCGGGCCGGCGGGTGCTGGGGGAAAAACTCGGCGTAGGCCCGGTTCATTTCCTGGAAATCGGCCAGGTCCGCCAGATAGACCGTGGTCTTGACAATGTCCTTCAGGGTCAGTCCGGCGGCGGCCAAAACCGCCTTGAGATTGGCGATCACCTGGCAGGTCTGCACCACGATGTCTCCTTGCACCACGTTACCCTGCTGATCCACGGGAATCTGGCCGGACAAGAAGATAAAGGGACCCACGGCCAGGGCCTGGGTGTAAGGGCCGATGGCGGGCGGGGCCTGGTCGGTGTTGATGGCGATTTTTTTCATGGATATCTTCCTTTAGATGAGAAAATGAAGCTTACTGGGCCAGAAGCTCATTAAATTCCGATTTTCTCAGCGTTTCCTGATAGCTGAGCGGATAAAACTCTTGAAGTATGCCGCGGCTTTTGTTAAAGGTAATAAAAATCTAACCTTTTCAGCGATGTCTTCCTCAGGAGAATGATTATGGGTTTATGGTTGCAATGTCCGGGATGTCAGACCAAAAATCCCCTCTCTTTGCGGGTCTGCCCCGTTTGCGGACGGTCGTTGGATAATCTGCCGCCGGAGTTGCGGGTTTACGTCATCGGTCCCGCCGAAACCCCGCCCCCGGCGCGGGCCCCGGAAACCGTAACCGCGGCTCCCGCCGCGGCGGCGGCCGAAGCTACCGCCTCACCCGCCGAGGCCGCCGCGCCCGAGGCCCCCAAGGCGGTCAAGAAGCCCAAGAAGACCAGAAAAAAGAAGGGTTAAGTCCTGCTTTTTCCGGAGATTTCACTCCCTGGCAATTCCTCGCGTCACGTCGCTCCGGGCGGAGGGCGCTGATCTGAGCGCCACGCCCGGGATGACGGTGAGCTCAGCTACGAGTCTTCGCATAGCTCTCTGTTAATTCGCTTCCTGCAGCACCCCCAGCAGCAACTCCACCAGGTGAGGTTCGGCCCGGGCCACGGTGGCGATGATCTCCTCGATGGCGATGGGAGCCATGGCGTCCGGGAGATTGACGTTGCTAAGGACGGAAATTCCCAGCACCCGCAGTCCGGCGTGCACTGCCGCGATGGCTTCGGGGACGGTGGACATGCCCACCGCGTCGGCGCCCAACATGCGGAGCAGGCGGGTTTCCGCCGGGGTTTCCAAGTGTGGGCCTTTGACCGCCACATAGACCCCCTGTTGCAGCCCGATCCCCCGGCGCCGGGCCACTTCTTGGGCCACCTGACGCAGTCCGGCGTCATAAACCCGGCTCAGGTCGGGAAAGCGGGGGCCCCAGGCGTCGATATTGGCGCCCACCAGGGGGCTGTCGCCCATAAAATTGATATGATCGGAGATGAGCATCAATTCCCCGGCCCCGAAGTGGGGGTTGAGGCCCCCGGCGGCGTTGGTGAGCACCAGCTTCTTGCCCCCCAGGGCCGCCAGCAGGCGCACCGGGAAAGTCACCTGGCGCAGGGAATAGCCCTCGTAGGCATGGAAACGCCCCTGGAAGAGGAGGACCGGGCGGCCGGACAACCGGCCCCAGGCGAGGCGGCCATGGTGGCTGGGACTGGTGGCCGGCGGGAAATGGGGCAAATCTTCGTAGGAGAGGCTTTGGCCCTCAGCCAGCCGGTCTTCCCAGACTCCCTGGCCGGTGCCGAGAACGATGCCCCATTCCGGCGGCGCCGGCAGGCGCGGCCGCAGAAATTGGGCGCACTCTTCCACCTGTTCTTGATAAGTTCGGCTCAACCTGAGACCTTTCCACCGGTTAGTTGACTAAGGATAAGCCCCTTTCCAGGGTTCGTCAATGCTTGCCGCCCGGGGCGGACAAATTTCGCTTTACCCTTGACAGGGGGCCGGAATACTTTAAATATACAATATTAACTCAAGGTAGAACCACATGGGCAGACCTAAAAAGTGCCGCTGGGTGGAGACCGAACCCGGGGTCACCTTTTTCAAACCCAGGGGGATTCCCCTCCGGGCCCTGGAGCAGAACGTCATCACCGTGGATGAACTGGAAGCCATGCGGCTGGCCGATTACCTGGAGATGACCCAGGAGGAAGTGGCCCAGAAGATGCAAGTTTCCCGGCCCACGGTGACCCGGATGCTGGCCCGGGCCCACCGGGCCGTGGCCGAAGCCCTGGTGCACGGCAAGGCCATTTGCATCGAAGGCGGGGATTACCGCCTGGGGCAACAGTGCGCTTCCTGCGGCCAGTGGGCGGACCTGGAGGGGGGGGAGTCCTGCCCGGAGTGCTGCTGTCCCTTGGCCGAGGAGTCGGGTGAAGGGAAAAAGGAATAACTCACGGCCTCCTCGGTTTCAGCACCAAAAACTCGAAACTCGAAACTCGAAACTTAAAATGGCATCCTTTGAAGGGGGAGACAAAGGAGATGGCCGAAGGCAGCACCTATAAAGAGGCCGGAGTCGATATCGACAAAGCGGACGCCTTCATCAAGGCGATCCGGCCCCTGGTGAAGTCCACCTACCGCACCGGGGTCCTGGGGGAGATCGGCGCCTTCGGGGGCCTGTTTCACCTGGGGGCGGACAAATATCGCGACCCGGTGCTGGTGTCCGCCACCGACGGGGTGGGCACCAAGGTCAAGATCGCGGTGCTGATGGACCGCCACGACACCATCGGCATTGACCTGGTGGCCATGTGCGCCAACGACATCATCGTCCACGGCGCCAAGCCCTTGTTCTTCCTGGACTACCTGGCCATGGGGCGCCTGGACCCGGACGTGGCCATCCAAATCGTCGAAGGCATCACCGCCGGCTGCCGCCAGGCCCAATGTTCCCTGATCGGCGGCGAAACCGCCGAAATGCCGGGGCTTTATCAGCCGGGGGACTATGACCTGGCCGGCTTCGTGGTGGGCGTGGTGGAGCGGGGCCAGATCATCGACGGCTCCGACATCGCGGTGGGCCATAAGATTATCGGCCTCAGCTCCTCCGGCCTGCACAGCAACGGCTATTCCCTGGTGCGCCGGGTCTTTTTTGAGCGCCACGGCTACCAGGTCGCCGAGGTCTTCCCGGAACTGGGCGGCCCCCTGGGGGAGGAACTCCTCAAACCTACCCGCATTTACGTGGAGACGGTCCTCAACCTGCGCCGGGATTTTCCCATCAGCGGCATCTGCCACGTCACCGGCGGCGGCCTCACCGACAATCTGCCCCGCATCCTGCCCAAGTCCTGCCGGGCCGTGATCCGGCTCCATTCCTGGCCGGTGCCCCCCATCTTTCAGTTGCTGCGCAGCCTGGGGAACATCCCGGAAGAGGAGATGCTGCGCACCTTCAACAACGGCGTGGGCCTGGCCCTGGTGGTGGCCGACCACCTGGTGGACGACGTCACCCAGCGGCTGGAGGCCCTGGGGGAAATGGCCTACGTCATCGGCGAAATCAGCGCCCGCAAAGAGGACGAAGCGCCGCTGGTTTATGTTTAACCGCCGATTAACGCCATTCAAGAAAAGATTGACAATGGCCCCGCGGGGATGATAAAAATAATTGGTTTTCTTTACCCAGGGCTTGGATCCGGCGGAGACGGACCGGGACTCGAAGGGCGGCGCACAAAACCCCCAGAGAATCGGTCTGGGGTTTTTTTATGGAAATAAGCGGCGATCCCCGGGCAGTTAGGGACCTGACCAGGCAGTGGCGGGAGCAGGGGCTGAGGGTCGTGCTGGTGCCCACCATGGGCTATTTCCACCGGGGGCACCTGAGCCTCATGGAATACGGCCGCATCCTGGGGGGGCCCCTGGTGGTGAGCCTCTTCGTCAATCCCACCCAGTTCGGCCCCCAGGAGGACTTCGGCCGCTATCCCCGTGACCTGGAGCGGGACGCGGCCCTGGCCCGGGAGGTGGGGGTGGACGTCCTCTATACCCCCGACGCGGCCCGGATGTATCCGGACGGCTACCAGACCTTTGTGACGGTGGAGGAGTTGAGCAGGGGCCTGTGCGG
>CAZOCQ010000239.1:0-4297 GCA_964578335.1 uncultured Desulfobacca sp. | reverse complement strand
ACCAGCTTGCCCCGCTTCATGATCTGGCCCAACTGGTCCTGGGCGTTGCCGTGGATGTTGATGGCCATGCCGTCAATGCCGGAGGCCAGGTAGTCGCCGGTGCTGCCGTAGGCGTCAATCACCACCCCGTCGGTGTTGAGCCCGAAACCGCAGCCCAGAAAACGCTGCCCCCGGTAGCCGTAAGTGAGAAATTGCTTCCATCCCAGCTCAAAGGCCCGGCAGAGGAGGCGGGCGTCGCAATCGTCCCCTTCCGGCGGGAAGCCGGCGGCGTCCAGCACCAGCACGGCGTCGGCCTGGTGCGGCGGCGCTAGGTCCTCCCGGCTGTCCCAAGCTAGGTGGCGATAGCGGCTGGCCTGATCCGCGCCAAGGGCCGGGGTATCCCGAAAGATCTGGGTCAGGGTCTCCATGATGAGATGGAGCAGGTTGCTGCGCTTCTTGTCGCCCGGGTCATAGCGCCGGTCCAGGAGCAGGGTCAGGGCGTTGATGGCCGCATCCTTTAAAGCATCGCTCTTGGCCGCCTGCTCCTGGACGGCCGCCATGTACTCCCGGAAGGTGGCGTAGGAGATGGCGGCGGCCCGCTCCCGGATCATCCGGTAGAGCTTCTGCCCCGTCTGGTCTTCCTCCAGGGCGGCGCCCACCAGGCGCACCGCTTCGGAGTCATCCTGCAGACTGATCTCCAGCACCGCGCCGCTCCAGGGACGCTGGTGCCAGGGCACGGTCTTGGGCTTGCCGAACTTGTCGTGGCAGGAGAGCACCCGGCGACCGTTCTGAGGCTCCAGGGAAAAGATAAAGGCGCCGCCGTCGGTGGCGCTGCCGCCCCGGGCGTTCCAGTAGAGGTCGGCCACCGGGCAGACCCGGGGGTCTTCTTCGGCCAGAGAAGCCAGGGTGGCGTCAATGGCCTGCTTTTCGGAGCAGACCAGACCGACCTGCACCTCGCCGTCGTGCAGGGCGAAGACCTGGGGCCGCAGCATGGAGGTGTCGGTGATGCCGATGAGGTCGAAGCTTTTGCGCTCCGGGTCGTTCCGGGCGATGATGAAGAACCAGGGGCCGTCCGGCGAGCCGTGGATATTGGCGGCCTGGAGCTGCCGGTAAACCCGCTGCCGCTCCGGGGGCAGCAGGTCGAAGTCCCTCTCCGTGGTGGGGGCCATGGACTCGATGACGTATTCCAGGGGATAGCCGTAGAGCCGGTGCCACAGGTCAAAGGTGAGCACCGCCACCTCCGTGTCCGTCAGGAACTGCGGATAAAAATGGCGCTGGCTCAGGTATTCGCTCACCGAAAAATAATTGGCGAAGTCGCCGTTGTGCACCAGGGCGGTGTTGAGGGCCGCAAAGGGATGGGCCCCGCCGGGGTGCCAGACCCGGCCCCGGGTGGGATAACGCTGGTGGGCGATCCAGACGTGGGCCTTGAAGTCCAGCAACTGGTAATAATAGGCGGCTTCCTCGGCGTAGCCCACGATCTTCAGGATCAGCATGTTGCGGCCCTGGGACATGACGAAGGCCTTTTTCTCGCCCAGGGAGGCATAATAGGCCTCGTTCAGCTTGTAGCAGTTCTGGGCCACAAACTCGTCTTCCACCTGGCGCCAGGCCACGCCGTAGAGCTTGTGCTGCTGGATGAAGTGCTGCAAGACCTCGGGCTTGACCCGCACGAAGTACTGCCAGACGTCCGGGGGCTTGACCACCAGGCCCTCGATGTCCTGCCAGTCGTCCACCGTGGGCTGGCGCCGGGCGTGGTCCACCTTAAAAACCGGGTGGATGAACTGGGCCTCCACCGTCTGGCGCGCCTCGGTGTCCAGGTAGGCGATCTGGATGAGGTAGTCGTCGTCCAGGATCTCCTGGGAGACTCCGAGGGTGGCGGCGTCCAGGCCCACCGCGGCGATGCCGCCGCCCTTGCCGTTGCCCCGGTTGTGCATCTGGATGGAGGGGGAGACGATGTGGCGCCCGGCCACCGGCACGCTGGCGGCAAACCCGGTGACCCCGCAGCCGCCTTCGTCGGCCGCCTTTTGGATGCGGCTGCCGGCAAAGGGATTGGCGAACTCCTGGCGGGTGTTGAGCAGGGCCAGGCCGGGATGATTATTCAAGTTGCGATCAGACTTCATTGATTTCCTCGTTATTAGCTGTCAGCTATCAGCTTTCAGCGGTCAGCTAAAAGCGCTAATTCTCGCATATTTAAGATAAATATGTAGCGCCGGCGCCCTCGCCGGCGCAGGGACCGCCGAGGGCGGCGGTTCTAGATCTTTTATAGGGCGTGCCGTGCACGCCGAATCCGGCGGCCACAGGCCGCCCTATATTAAAATCATTTGGTTTATGTAGCCGCAGGCTTCAGCCTGCGCCTGGCGCAAGCTAAAGCTTGCGGCTACATTTTAAAAAATTCCTCCGAGCCAGGATTAAAGCTGAAAGCTAGAAGCTGAAAGCTGACAGCCCGTAGGGTGCGTCTTACGCACCATACATGGTGCGCAGTGCGCTACATTATCTCCTTAAATCATCCTCCACCGGCCGATCAAAGTAATCCAGGTGCGCCAGCACGTCGTGGCGGCCCACCAACTCCCGGACGCTCCGCAGACCCAGGCGCCGCAGGATTTCCTTCAGTTGCCAGCTCCAGGAGTAGTACAGATTGCTGATGCGGTTGGTGCCCCACTCGATGGTCATCAGGTCCACCAGTTCGGCGTCGGTGGTGGCGATGCCCCGGGCGCAGCCCCGGCCCGATTCGCAGTTGTGGCAGCGCAGGCATTCCAGGGCCACCAGGTCGGCGGTGCCGATCTGCACCCCGTCGGCTCCCAGGGCGATGGCCTTGGCCACGTCAAAGGCGCTGCGGATGCCGCCGGAAGCGATCAGGGTCACCTGGTCCCGGATGCCTTCGGCCCGCAGGAACTGGTGCACCTTGGGGATGGCGTACTCCACCGGCATGGCGATGTTCTTCTTGGCGATGTCCGGGGCCGCCCCGGTGCCGCCGTAGCTGCCGTCCAACTGGACCACGTGGGCCCCGGCGTAGTAGCTGCCCACCGCCACCATGTCCACGTCGGTGGGAGTGGAGACCTTTACCGACACCAGGGCGATGGGATTGATCTCCTTGATCCAGTCAATGTGCTTCTTGTGGTCCTCCACCGAATAGACGCTGTGGAAGGGGAAAGGCGAGAACAGGGCGCTGCCCGGCACCGACTCCCGCATGCGGGCCACCGCCGGGGTCACCTTGTCACCCAGCAGATGGCCGCCCAGGCCGGGTTTGGCCCCCTGGGCGTACTTGAACTCCACCATGCGCACCCGCTGGATGGTGTCCTCCCGGACCCCGAAGAGGCCGGTGGCCACCTGGGTGACAATGTTGTGATCGTAAGGGTAGAGGTCTTCAGGGTAGCCGCCTTCGCCGGTGGACACCAGGGTGTTGAAGCGCACCGCCGCCTTGATGCGGCTCAGGATGGTGTTGATGGACACCGACCCGAAGGACATGCCGCCGCCGTACCAGGGCACCCCCAGGATAATCTGGGGCCGGCCGTCGCCCCGTTTGTTCAACTCCAATTCCAGGGAGATGTCGTCATGGGTCAGCTTGAAGTCGGCGCGGTGCTTGGGGAAGAGAAAGCGCAGCTTGTCGAAGCCGCCGCCGGAGGCCCCCAGGCGGTATTCCAGGTCGGTATAGGGCAGGTTGCCCATTTCCGCCTGCCACCAGGTGGACAGCAGCAAGTCGGCGGGCCAGCGCTGGTCCCCCAGGGTGCCGTACACCGGATGGATACTGAGCCGCAGGGCCTGGGCCGGGCACTTGTTGACGCAGTAAAATTCCTTGTTCTGGCAGGCGAAGCCCAGGCAGCGGTAGCTCTGGGGGCGCCGGATATAACTGCCGGATTTGGCGTGGACCCCGTAGGGGCAGACCTCCACGCACTTGCCGCACTTGATGCACTTGGATTCGTTGCGCCACACCCGGTACTTGCTCAAGGCGGTGCGGAAGCGGCTGGGGGTGGGAATGGGCTGCCAAGGCTGGCCTTCGGACCAGGTTTCCTCGGGGACGACTTTCTTCTTCGGTAGTGCCATTTTTTTGGTCTTTATCTTTTCGATCAGTAAATTCGTTTTTGGTTTTTGGTTTTTGGTTTTTGGTTTTTCGTTTCTCGTTAAAAAGCAATAAAGCTGCTGGGTTTTTCCAAAAACGAAAAACGAAAAACGGTCTTACTCTCCGACGCGCCTGCTCTCGCCTTCCGGGCGGGCGAAGAGCGGGGCAAAGATTTCTTTGTCCAGGTCTTCCTTGAACATGGCCCGGCCCACTTCGCCCCGCAGGCGGCGGACCTCCCGCATGCCCATGGCCCCCAGGACCTCC
>CAZOCQ010000238.1:0-4319 GCA_964578335.1 uncultured Desulfobacca sp. | reverse complement strand
GCCAGGCTGTTGTCTCCCACCAGGGAGGCCACATACTGGGGCGGGATCAGGGCGCTGACAAAGCCCACCGCCAGCACCCCGCCGTAGAGCAGGGGCGCCAGGAGCTTGGTGAACTCCCAGGTGTGGTGCAGCCACTCATTGATCTCCGGTTGGGTGAACCAGCGCCAGAGCATCAGGAGAATCAGCAGCAGGATGGCCCCGGCGATATAAAACTTGACCTGGGCCACGGTCATGGTGAGGCTCTGCTCCCGCTCCAGGCGCTCCAGGCGCTCCTTGGGGATGATCACCTGGTCTTCCTTCTTCTTGCCGTCCCAATCCTGGTTAAGCTGAAAGATCATGTCCTGGGCGCGCTCCTCCAGGACCACGGCCTGCACCTGCCGGCCGTCCTTCAGGTGGATGGTGACGTCCCGGGGAGTCACCCAGGCGGCGAAGATGAGGAAAAAGACCAGGCTGAAGAAGAAGACGCAGGTCTGCCAGAAGGGGCGCCGGGGCGCCTCGGGCGGCGGCAGTTGCATGGCCGCGGCCACCTTGGCCTTTTCCTCCTTGCGGAAGATGAAGGCCATGGACAGGCCCACGATGAAGGCGAAGCCCACCGCGCCGATGACCCGGGCCAGACCCAATTCCAACCCCAGCACCCGGGCGGTGAGAAAAATGGCCAGGATGTTGATGCCCGGGCCGCTGTAGAGAAAGGCCGAAGCCGGCCCCAGCCCGGCGCCCATGTGGTAGATGCCGGCGAACATGGGCAACACCGAGCAGGAGCAGACCGCCAGGATGGTGCCGGAGACCGAGGCCACGGTGTAGGCCAGGAATTTGTTGGCCGTGGGCCCCAGGTAGCGCATCACCGAGGCCTGGGACAGAAAGGTGATGATGGCCCCGGCGATGAACAGGGCCGGCACCACGCAGGTGAGGGTGTGGTTGCGGGCGTAGGCCTGGAGCATGAGGAAAGACTCCAGCACGGCCTCCTGCACCTTGGGCCTCCCCAAAGGCAGATAATAGGCGAACAGAAAGATGCCCACAAAGAGCAGGAAGATCTTGCCTTCCCGGCCGAACAGGACCCCGGTGCCTTTTTTCCAGGCGGTGATCCAGTACGACTCCTGCGGTTCGACTTCCAGGGCTGCAACCTTTTCCGAGGTGTGATCCATTTATCAGGCCCCCATCTTTATTTACTTGGCTTTTTTTAATGACCCAAAATCCGTAGCTTTTCCTGAATTTCGTTTTCCGAGAGTTCCCCCATGGCCAGCCACAGCAGCTTCCCTTGCTTGTCCAAAAACAGCAGAGCCGGGGCCTGAGCAATGCCATATTGTTTGAGATATACTCTGGCGCCTGCTTTATCCGTGGAGTAATCGATGCGCTTCAGAAGCTCCTGCCTCGGACCGGCAAAGACGTTGCCAATGATAATATCACCCGCCTGACAGAGAATCAGGGTGCAACTGCAGGCCTTGCTCAGGGTGATATAAATCACCTGGCCCAGTTGGCGCGGCTCCGCCAAGGAAGCGGTGTTACTTATAGCCAGAGTTAGAATTACCAGGAAGGCCAAAAAGGTTCTTTGAACCATGATGAATGAGTTCCTCCATTCACCAGATAGGTAATTAACCGGATAAGCGGTTATTTATCTACAAATTTTTCGGGTGGCTTCCGCTTTAAAAACGTGTTGGGTGCGGTAATTTTCCAGGTCGCCATGACCGCTAACGGCGGGGACCTTTAGGCTGATTAGCTTTCCCTGCCACCGCTCATTCATCTCCGTGGTAGGATCACAAACTCCTGATTCCCTGGAACAGGATATAGCAGCCGGCGAAGAAGATCAGGCCGCCGGCCGCTTTTTGCAGCATGGTGCCCACCCTGGCGCTTTTGGATTGCAGGTAGCTCTCGATCACCCCGGTAAAGGTGCCGGCCAGGAGGATGAGGGTCCCCTGTCCCAGGGCGTAAGCGAACAGCAGGGTGCTGCCGTAGGCCACTTTTCCTTGCACTGCGGCCAGGGTGAGGATCACCGCCAGCACCGGGGAGGCGCAGGGGGAGAGCACCAGGCCGAACAGCGCCCCCAGGATCAAGGCCCCCACCAGACCGGTGCGTTGGGGCAGGAATCTCTGGGCATTGCCGCCCAGCTTCAAGTTTATGACACCGGCTAATTGCAGCCCCATGACGATGAGAATTACGGACACCACAAAATACCAGTAGGTCCCCACGTCGCCGAACATGGTGCCCATCAGGGCGGCCATGGCCCCCAGGAGGGACATGACCACGGCCAAACCCACCACAAAGGTGAGGGAGTAGAAAAAAGCCTGCTTCTTGTTGCCCCCGGCGTAGCCGCCCACAAAGCCGATGACCAGGGGGATGCTGGCCAGGATGCAGGGACTGGCGGTGGCGATCACCCCGCCCAGGTAAGAGGCCCCATAGGCCAGGACTGGTCTGGTCTGCATGACCTGGCCCAGAGATTCACTCCAGCCCATAAAAATTTCCTCCTCTTTCTTTTAGCGGATGAATTTCAAGTCCTTGAGTCTCTTGAGGACTTCTTCTTTGGGCAAGGCCCCCAGATGCCGGTCCACTTCTTTGCCGGAGGCATCGAGGAACACCTGGGTGGGAATCGCCACGATCTGGTATTGGCCAAACAGGGGCTTTTCTTCGTCCACGTAGATCATGCGAAATTCCACCTGGTCGCCGTGGCTGGCTTTCAAGGCCGCCATGACCTCTTTCATCTCTTTACAGGGGAGGCACCAGTGGGCCCCGAATTCATAGAGAGCCGGCTTGCCTTTGGCTGCAACCGAACCTTGCGCCCCAACCGGCAGAGCCGGCCCGATCACCAGAAAACCTGCCAGCAAACAAAACCAACCTAGCAAAGTTCCACGTGAAATTCTCATCGGTTCCCTTCCTTTGCGCAGTGATGGAAGCCAGACTTCGCTGGCGTTAATCTAACCGGATACCCGGATTTCTAGATAATAAACCCACGACAAGGAGACGGTCCGGCGCGCCCCGAGGAACTTTTTCTTTCCAGGGATAGCCCTAATCACCTTGACGCCGGCGGAATCAACAGCACCGGACAAGTCGCGATCCGGGAAACATTATGGGCCACGCTGCCCAGGAAGATCTCCTTGATAAAGCCTTTCCCCTGGGTGCCCATGACAATCAGCGAAATGTCCTGGGTTTCCAGGATTTTCAGCATAGCCGGGAGCGGATGGCCCGGGTCAAAGACCGGGACCACCTGGGGAATATCGGCTCCTTGTAACCGCACCGTCCAGGCCTTCAGACTGTCCCGGGCCTGGGCCTCCGCCATCTCCTGGAAACCGGGCGGATAGGCTTCGCCGCCGGGCACATCCAGGGCGTGCAGCACCGTGACCTGGGTCAATCCTTTGGCCGCCAGGCGCTCCACATAGTCCAAGGCCCGGCTGGAGATTTCCGAAAAGTCGCTGGGCAAGAGGACGTGGCGCAGCATTGCGGCGCGGGAAATTTGGCACGAGCCCGCCTTTTCCCGCTGGCTTCGACGCACATTAAGCAGCAACACCGGATACAGGGTATGATGCAGCACCGCACAGGTGAAACATCCCAGCAATCCTTCGCCCCAGCGCGATTGGCCGTGGGAGCCCGCCACGATGAGGTCGGCGCCATAACGGCAGGCGAGGTCGTTTAAGGAATCGGCCGGCAGGCCCACCGGGGTTTCCACCGTCACCTGCAACCCCTGGGCTTCCAGTTGCTGCCGCTGGGCCTCCAGTTTGGGGCGGGCCTCAGCCAGGAGGCTGCCTTCCATTCCCGACATGAACTTGACGCTGATCACATGGGTCAGGATCGCCTGTTTACACCCCAGGGCCTTAAATTCTCCGGCGCAGGCGACGATCTCATCCCAGGCGGGAGACAGGTCGGTGGCCAGGATGATGCGTTTGAACATCTCTCAACTCCTGCTCAGGTAAAGGTTAATCCGCCCGGCCTCAGGCATCGCGGCGGCGGTCAGGCTCAGGGGCTACGGGGTCGCCGACGCTGCAAACCATAGGGGCAAAATATTTCTGCCGGAAGCGCAAAGCCACGTTCACCAGGCTGATAAGCACCGGCACTTCCACCAGGGGACCGATCACCGCAGCAAAGGCCTCGCCGGACTGGAGCCCGAAGACCGCCACCGCCACGGCAATGGCCAATTCAAAGTTATTGCTGGCCGCGGTAAAAGACAGGGTGGCGGAAATGCGGTAATCCGCCCCGGCCTTGGCCGACATATAAAAGGTCACAAAGAACATGATGAAGAAATAGATGGTCAGGGGAATGGCGATGCGCACCACGTCCAGGGGAAGTTCCACGATGTACTCGCCTTTAAGGGAGAACATCACCACGATGGTGAA
>CAZOCQ010000237.1:0-4333 GCA_964578335.1 uncultured Desulfobacca sp. | reverse complement strand
CTGACCCGTTCGCTGCTGGAGTCCACGTCCAGGATGGCGGTCTCCACCTCCTGGCGAACCAGGAGATTGAGCTTGCGCAGCCGTTCCTGGGCCGCGGCCAGGGCGGAGACTTCCTCCCTCACCTTGGCGGAGATGCGGCCGCCTTCGAACAGGGGCAGGGAGAGGGTAACGCCGATGTTGCCATCGTCGTCGTAAAAGGGACCGCGGTTGGTCGGATGCTGGGCGCTCCGGTCATCATAGACGCCGTAGACCCCGGAGCCCCGATAGCCATAGGCCCCCACCAGGTTGACGTTGGGATAATTGGCGGCCCGGGCCACGTCCACCCGCCGCGCTTGACTTTCCACCCTCTCCAGGGCCGCATTAAAATCGGGGCGCAGCTTCAGGGCCTTGGGCACCAGTTGCTCCGGCCGGTAACCCGTTTTCTCGAAAGTAAGCTTTCCGGCAAATTTCATCCGGGTCTTGTCGAAATCCAGGCCCATGAGATTAGCCAGCAGCCGCTTTTGAATCTCCAGAACATTGGTCTCTTTTTCCAGGCTTTGCTCCAGGTCGGCCACCCGCACCTCGGTGCGCAGCAGGTCCACCTTGGCGGCCTTGGCCACCTCCACCATCTTGGCCATCTTCTGGCGCTGCTCCTGCATGGCCTGGAGAGAAAACTTCACCGAATCAATCACCTTTTCCTGGCTCAGGATGGCGTAGAAGGTGCTGGAGACGTTATAGACCAGCTCGTCCCGAGTGCGGGAGAGGCGGTTTTCTTCCGCCAGCCGGAATAAATCGGCGGCCTTGATCTCGTTGATAATGCGGCCGCCGGTGAATAAGGGGAACTTGAGCAGCACATTCCCCAGGCTCTGTTGTTTGCTGAATATTCTTCTTTGATTATTGTACCGGGCTTCCCATAAGGGGCGGGAATTAAGGTATTTTAAATAGTTGCCTTCGTAACCTAAAGTCGGCCAGCGGGATGCCTTCGCCTGGTCCAGCCTGGCCCCAGCCACTGACACGTCCCAGAGAGTGGCGGCCACCTCCGGATTGTTCTTCAGGGCGACCTCCAGGGTACGATCCAGGGTCAGAGCCCCCGGGACTGCTTCCTCCTTGGCGGGGGCGGGTTGCGACGTCGGCGTCACCGGGTCCGGCGCCGTCCCCATAATGCCGGTGGCCTCAGAGGGAGACACCGGCTTGAAAGGCTCGGTGGGGGACATGATGACACAACCAGAAATAATGAGAGCTAACGTTACGACGCATATGTTATTAAGGTGATTAAATCTCATTCACTTTCCTTTCTTTGACAAACCTTTAGTAAAGCTTCCTTAATGTTATAATGACCATCATCTATAATTAATTTACTTGATAATCCGTATCTCTTATTATTAGTAGATTATTGAGCAGATTAGAACGAACCTTTATAAGACTTCCTGTTTAACTAAACACCAAAGATGGCGGAAACCGGCGCGCTTCATACCATTTTTTTCTAAATTATCGAGCCGTTATGCGCCAGAATGCCATCATTATAACTCTCCAAAATAAATGATAGGCTATTGGCAGAAAAAGTAGTATGATTTGAATCATACGGAAGCTGATTTTCTGAAAAATTGAGAGTTGTGGCTATGCTGGCAGCAATACCCATCTTTGCCAATCTTTCTGCAGCCCATCTTAAGGCCCTGGAAGAGATCACCCAGGAGATTTTTCTGGCCAAGGGCGCGCAGCTTTTTGCTCCCGGTGATCCGTCCCGAGGTTTTTATGTGGTCCGGGACGGCGCGGTGCGGGTTTACGGGAGGTCGCTTCAGGGCAAGGAGATCACCCAGGAAATCGCCGATCCGGGGAGCGCCTTCGCCTTAGCCAGTCCATTTGCCGGGTCTTATCACTGCTTTGCCGAGGGTTTGAAAGACAGCCATCTTTACCTCATTAAAAGACAAAAATTTTTAGACCTGGTAACCAGTGATAAAGGTTTCGCCATCGAATGGATGCGAATGCTGTCCCTGATGGTCATTAATCTGCGGAGGCGCCTGATCGACTTGACTCTCACGCCCCCCAAAGCGAGAATTGCCAGGTATCTCTTGCTCTTGGCCGAAATGCAAAATTCCCGGTCCATTGCTCTTCCGGTGCCGCGCAAAGAGCTGGCGAACTTCCTGGGAATGACCCACGAGACCTTCTACCGCACCGCCAAGGAACTGACCGATGCTGGCTTGGTGCGGTTTACCGGGCAAGCAGTCGACATCCTTGACCAGGTCCGGCTGGCGGAAACAACGGAGTGACTTCATTTCTTCCACTTGGGCCCCATCCGGCCTCGGCCCCCGGGGACGCCGGGCAGGCGTCGCTCCATGAAAGCGAGGAACGCGGCTTTCTGCTCCGGCTTCAGGCGTTCCTGGAAGGCCAGGGAAAACCGCAGCACCTCCTCTTCCAACTTGCCTTGGAGCAGGCTGATCTCCTTTATTTTGGCCTGCATGGCCGGCCAGGCTGACGATTCCCCCTTGACCAGGTCAAACAGTGCAAATCTTTGTTGGGCCAATGCCGCCCGCAAATCCCGCACCCGGCGGCGATGCTCGGGAAGCAGGCTCCCTAAAGCCTGTTGTTGCTCCGGCTCCAAATTCAGGGGTCCCCACAGCTTGTGAAACGACTGTAAATCCGCCGGTCCTGCCGGGGCAGCCCGCTGCTGATAACGCAGGTGGGCAAAGGCGCCGACCATCCCGAGATTGAGCGCCAGGGAAAAGACCAGCAGGCAAATCCAAAAATTGCGTTTCATGCGATTCTCTTCGTTACTCTTCAAGGACCTAATTGAGTCAAGTTGCCTATCTTCAAATATTTTGCGGTGAACATTTAAAATTTTCATAAACAAAGGCCACCCGGTCTGCTACGGTCGTGAGGTCCCGGCAGTGCCGTTCCACCATTTGCAGCCTGGGCAAGAGCCCGACGCCGTTGGCCATCTGGATGCCGAGCCCCGGCCGGGCATTGAGTTCCAGGAGCAGCGGCCCTTTGGTGCGATCCAGGACCATATCCACCCCCAGGTAGCCCAAGTGGGTGAGATCATAACAACGGGAGGCAGTTTGCAGTATGGTCTGCCAATGAGGCACCGCAATGCCTCTGATGGAGTTGCCGGTGTCGGGGTGCTCGGAGACCATACCCTGACGGCTCACCGCATTGAGGGTGACGCCGGTGGCCAGGTCGATGCCCGCCCCGATGGCCCCCTGGTGGAGATTGGCTTTGCCTCCCGAGATCCGGGTGGGAAGACGCAGCATGGCCAGCACCGGCACCCCGAGAAAAACGATTACCCTGATGTCCGGCACCCCTTGATAGGTGATTTGATCGAAAACGGGGTCAAACTGCACCCGGTATTCGAGCAAGGCTGCATCCGGCTGCCCGCCCAGGCTGTACAAGCCGCTGAGGGTATTGAAGACATGGTGGTTGACCTCTTCCTGGGTCATGATCCAGCCGCTGACGGTGCGGTATTTGTCCCCGGCCCGGCCGGCGATGACCAGGATGCCGTTGCCGCCGGAGCCGTGGGCCGGCTTGACCACGAAATCCTCGTAAGGCTGCAGCAGGGCGGGGAGGCCCTTTACCTGATGCTCCCGGTGCACCACGCCGTACAACTCCGGCAGAGGGATGCCGGCGGCCGCGGCGATTTCCTTGGTGCGCAGCTTGTCATCCACCAGGGGATAATGCCGCCTCGGGTTATGTCCCAAGGTGTAATGGGCATTGCGCCGGTTAAGGCCCATGACCCCCAGTCTATTGAGACTTTGGGCGATTCCCCACATCAGGCCGCCTCCTTCATCATGCCTTTAAAGCGCCAGAGTTCCAGAAGCCGGAACCCGGAATAGCGGCCCAGCAGCAGGGTGGCGGCGCACAGCACCAAGAGCAATTCCGGGAAGACAAAGAACAGATGCTGGACGTATCTGTCATGCATCACCAGGTAAGCCAGGGCCGCCGCCGCCAGACTGCCGAATCCCTGTTTCAGGGCCACCGCCGCCCCGCGCTCCTCCCAGACGATGGACATGCGTTCAATGGTCATGGTCATGATCACCATGGGAAACAGGGCCACCGACAGGCCCCGCTCGATCCCCATTTGGTGGGTAAATATGCTCACCAGGACCATGAGAATGATCACCGCGATGAGCACTACGGCCAGCCGCGGCACCAGCAGCAGTTTCAGGTGCTCCAGGTAAAAGCGGATGGCCAGCCCCAACCCCACCAGCAGGCTGAAAAAGACCAGCCCCCAGAGCAGCTGGGTTTCCCGAAAGGCCAGGGCGATCAGCACCGGCATAAAAGTGCCGAACATGGCCATCCCCACGACGTTGCGCAGCAGCACCAGCACATTCACGATGAGTTGGGCGAGGATGTCCACGAT
>CAZOCQ010000236.1:0-4407 GCA_964578335.1 uncultured Desulfobacca sp. | reverse complement strand
TTCCTTGAAGGTCTGGCCCTGCGTGGTGTTTGTGCAGAGCGCCGTGGACGCGGCCTTGCAACTTCGGGAGGAATTAGGCGGCGCCGACGGGATCGAAAAAGTTGACGTCTTTACCTATGACCTGGCCAGAGAGATCAGCGCCAGTCAACCGGAGCACTGGCAGCCGGCCACCCGGGAGGGCGCCGATCACTCCCTCCCTTATTGCGTGGCCGCAGCCCTGGCGGATGGGACATTGGGCCTTGAGCAATTTAGCGACGCCCGCCGCAGTGATCCGGACCTCCTTGCCCTGATTGGGAAGATCGCAGTTCATCCCGATCCTCTACTGAACGCCGGCTACCCCCAGGGCTTTCCCTGCCGGGTGGTCATCACCACGAACGAGAGTAAGGTACTGGCCCGTGAAGTTTCTTATCCCCTGGGTCATCCCTCGAATCCCATGTCGGATGAAAGGTTGAAACAAAAGTTCCTTTTTTGGGCCTCCCAGGGGTTACCTGAGCCGCAGATTAAGAAAATAGCCCGGCTGGTGTGGGAGTTGGACCTGTTGCCCGACCTGCAACAACTCACCTCATCCCTTGTGCTTCCGGAAAATGACTGTGGTTGATATTTAAATTTTCTTAAGCCGAAAAACACATCGGAGAGATTTCTATTCGCATGAACGCCATAGTCTTCACCAATTGCAGTCTGCTGGATACAGTCCATGGCCAGCTTCTCCCGGATCACCATGTGCTGGTGGAGGGCGGGCGCATCAAAGAAGTGTGCGACCGGCCCATTAAGGCCAGCCAGGCTGCCATTATCGATCTGGCCGGCCGCACCCTGATGCCAGGGCTCTGTGACGCGCATGTCCACGTCACCGCGGTGGACGCCGATTTTGCCAGGATCGAGCGATTGTCTCCCGCCTATATTACCGCGCGGGCGGCTAAAATTTTAGAAGCCATGTTGAGCCGCGGTTTTACTACGGTGCGGGACGCCGGCGGCGCCGATTGGGGCCTGGCCCAGGCCGTACAGGAGGGCCTGCTAGTTGGACCGCGAATCCTTTATAGCGGCCAGACCCTGTCCCGGACCGGCGGCCACGGCGATACGCGGCCTCGCGGTGAAGAGCGCTATCCGCGGCATCCTCCAACCGTCGGCACCCTGGGCCGCCTCTGTGATGGCCTTACCGAGGTGCGCCGGGCCGCCCGGGATGAACTCCGCAAAGGCGCGCATCAGCTCAAAATCATGGCCTCCGGGGGCGCGGCTTCCCCCAACGATCCTATCGGCTCTACCCAGTTTTCCCTTGAGGAAATGCAAGCCATCGTAGCAGAGGCCGAAGACGCCCAGACCTATGTGATGGCCCACGCCTACACCTCCCGGGCCGTCGCCCGAGCCTTGCAGGCCGGGGTCCGCTCCATCGAACACGGCAATCTCATTGACTCAGAAACCCTCGAGCTGCTAGTGGAGAAGCGGGCCTTTTTGGTCCCGACCCTGGTGACCATCGAGATGCTGCTACGGGAGGGCAAGGAATCGGGATTCCCGCCGGAACTGCTCGGCAAGGTGAAGGAGGTGCACCAAGGCGGCTTGGCCGCCCTGGAAGCGGCCCACCGGAAAGGGGCCCGAATCGCCTTCGGCACCGACCTCATCGGCCCCATGCACCGCCATCAATCCCTGGAGTTCGGCCTGCGACGGCAGGTCCAGCCACCGGTGGACATCATTCAGGCGGCGACGATCCGGTGTGCCGAGTTATTTAACCTGACCGGCCAAATCGGCGTCATCGCCCCGGGCGCCTACGCCGATTTACTGGTGATTGACGGCAATCCTTTGGAAGACCTGGGGCTGCTGCAAGACCCGGAACGCCATTTCAGCATTATTATGAAAGACGGCCTATTTTTCAAAAACCGTCTAATCCAAGATCAGGGGGTAAGGGTTTGAAGAAAATTCATTTTTTTATGTGCGTGGCTCTACTGGTTGGTGTGATGATTCTACTGCCCGGGGTTTCCCACTCGGCCATGTGGGTGGGAGGCGAGCTTGGGGCTAACTTCATCGGCAGTTCGGATGTCAATTTACGTTTTAATCCGGGCGTTACCGAGACCTTTAAAGATGCCAGTGTTGAGTCCTCGGTTATTGGAGGGGCCACCATCGGCTATGACTTCGTAAAAGAAGGGCTTGCGGGGTATAACTGGCCTGACTGGATGAAATACTTCTCCTTTGCCGTGGATTTTACCTATAACCGGATGGATCGGAGGCGGCAATACCTCTCCGTCTCCCCCTCCTCTTTGGGAGATCAATCCGGTAAAGACACCCTGGCGCACATTAATGGGTCCATGGCAGTCCTGACCTTTCTCTTTATGGGACACTATGGCCTTTGGCCGGATGCGAAAGTTCCGACCGGCCGGCTACAGCCCTATTTGGGGATTGGTCCGGGCCTGGTCTTCAGTAGCAAGGAAGTGGGCGATTATGGTTCAGCGAGTTCGACAGACATCGCCCTGGTGGTGGAAAGCGGCATCCGCTTCTTTGCCCTGAAAAATGTCTCCCTGGACGCCGCCTTCCGGTATCGTTGGTTCAGCCCCAAATATGAATTTACTGGTGCGGGCCTGCCGGTTGATGTTGACTTCGACGCCAATAACTATTCCGTCCTGGTCCGGGCTAATTACCATTTCTAACTCATCTTCGACAGTGAACAAAAAATAGTTTTGGATTATCAGCAAGTTAAGTCATGCCAAAAAAAGGTTGGCACTACATACTCAGCATGGTTGGCTATGCCGGGTTGGTTCTGCTGACCATAATAGATCCCCAAAAAAAGCCAGGATTAGATGAGTGCGAAAACTCAAAAAAGCCTCTTTAATATCAATTATATAGCGGATGACAAGGTCTATCAGGCAAATTTCACCTGGGGAGAGAAGGTCAATTCGGGAGGCAAAAGTCAATTGCCGCGCCCCAGGGAACCAGGAAGGAACAGGCCGTTTCGTCCCAAGTTTTGGCCATTTCGTCCCAAATATATTGATGCATATTCCGACCCGCATAAAATGCCAGGCAGGACGCGAAGTTGGCTGGATGCCTTGGGCAGCCGGAAATGTATCTACGTGGATCTGATGGAATTCTCTCGGTGATGATGAAGGGGAAAAAGAGATGTTGAAAAAAGTTGGCGATTTGATGTTAGGAAGGACCCATGACCCCAGAGGTGAGGCTGGGTCTGCATCTGCAAAACGAACCGAGAGTCATTTTCCATCAGCCCGCAGGTTGCGATTAGAGGCGAGAGGCTGGCAGGTGTTGATTAGAATATCACTGCTCGGGGCCCTGGTGGGGGTGCTGGGGCTGAGTTGCCGGCCGGCGGCGGCCACCATTATCCCACCCATCGGCCAACCGGCCTTGGAAGCAAAGAGTCAGGGGGCCACGGGTAAAGAAGGCCATTATGACTGGGAGAAGTTCAAGTGGATTGCCGGGGGAACCGGAGGCTCAGGCGCCCAGCTGGGACTTACTTCCGCGGATGATATGATTACCACGTCTGCTCCCGGGATCTATGGCGAGAGTATCGGCGGTAAGGGGGGAGAGGGCGGCTCCCACAAAGATGTTAACGGCGGTGGCGGGGATGCCGGTGACGGGGGCGATGGGGGCCTGGTGCAGATCCAAAATAGCCACCAGATCAATACCTCAACAGCTCCCTACGGCTCCTGGCCGCTGCCGGGAATCGGCATCTACGGGGTGAGCGCCGGCGGCAACGGCGGGGCCGGCGGCGACGCCCATATTGAGGGGAAGGGCGGCAACGGCGGCAACGGCGGCGCCGGCGGTAATGTAGTTATCAACAATTTAACGGAGGCGTACATCTATACCGTGGGCTATCAATACCACGGCATCATGGCTCAGAGCCTGGGGGGATATGGCGGTCCGGGCGGCGCCGGCGGCGGTTTGTGGGGCGGCGGCGGCGACGGCGCCAACGCCGGCCATGGCGGTGATGTCACCATTAACAACTATTCCTATGTCGTAACCAGTGGTGATAACTCTCATGCCCTCTTTGCCCAAAGCCTCGGTGGGTTCGCCGGCAGCGGCGGCAGCGGCGAGGGGTTTGTCGCTTACGGCGGCGGCGCGCACAGCGCCGGTTATGGCGGGGCCGTGACCGTAAATAATAAGGGTGGCACGCTCGAGACCTATGGCGCCCAGGCGGATGCCATCCGGGCCCAGAGTATCGGGGGCGGGGGCGGCAGCGCCGGCAAGGATGAGGGGCTGGTGGCCTTGGGTGGTTCCGGCAGCGCCGGCGGTGACGGCGGCGCCGTCACGGTCACTAATGATTATACCCTGAAGGCTGCGGGCGCCGGTTCTCATGGCATTTACGCCCAGAGCGCCGGGGGCGGGGGCGGACACAGCGACCTCTCCGTGGGGTTGATAGCCATCGGCGGCAGCGGCGGCGGGGGCGGCGCCGGGGGAAGTGTCACCGTGACG
>CAZOCQ010000235.1:0-4448 GCA_964578335.1 uncultured Desulfobacca sp. | reverse complement strand
GTCCCCCGGCCCGCTGATGGGGGTGGCGGTGACCGTCAGGGGCGCCGGGCTGGTCCAGCCCGCCTTGGGCAGGACCGGGGCGCGCTGCAGGCTCTCCCCGGGCTCCAGGCAGCGCGCCTGGCGCACCGTGCCGTCCACGCTCAGGGGCAGGCCGGTGAGCTGCGAACAGATGGGGCAGGGGTCCCCCGTCCGCAGGGTTTCGCCGAAGAGCTTTTCGGCCGCCCGGTTCAGGAAGACCACCTTTTTGTCGCGGTCGGCGATCAGCACCGGGTCCGGGAAATCCAGAAACACAGGGGCATAACGCTGGCGCAGCCGGACCGGGTCGGCCCCCCGGGGCGGTCCCGCCGTTTCCCTTAAACTGCTGTTACCCGGTCCCGAAGTCATCAGCGGGCGCCTCCGCCCGAACCCTTCACCGGGGCCGCAAAGGTCCGGCCCAGGATGAGTTGCGCCGCGGCCAGCTCATGTTGCCGGATAATCAGGGAGATGGAGGAAATGGTGCAACTGAGGGCCAGCAGAGAAATATGGCTCTGTTCCAGGGCCTCGGTCAGGGTCTGGGCAATGCCGTAACGGTCGCCGAAATGGGGGCCGTGGAGAAAGATGCCGGCCACCGGGGTGAGCCGCATGGGCCGCAGCCCGGGCAGGTTTTTCGCCAGGATGCGGCGGATTTCGGCGCCCCGTTCCGGGGGGCCGGCGGTGCTGAAAGACAGGATAAATTCTCTGCCTTCCAGTCCCGGCAAGGCCACCAGGAAGGGAATCTGCAGCCCCAGGCGGCCCAGGTCCAACAGGGTGTCGGCAAAACCCGCCAGGATTTCGGTGGAGGACACCGTCAAACCCCACAGGTCCAGGTCCGGCTGCGGCAAAATCCAATAGACTTTCACCACCTTCTCCTGGTAGTCCGCCACCACTTTGCGCACCAGTTCCTCCGGCGGGGCCTGGGCCGCGAAGAAGACCTCGGGGGATTCAAAGGCCGGGAAAAAAAAATTATCGAACAGCCGGCGCACTGCGATCCTGGTGCGGCCGGAGGACAACACCGCGGAGATGGCGGAGGGGGAACTGGCCAGGCCGTGGATAATGACCCGGGCCTGGGCCAGGCTGCGGATAAAGGAGCCGATCACCTCCGGACGTTTGTCGTGGGGATAGAGGGAAAGGATGGCGGCGGCGGGATGCAACTCCACGGCGGCCTCTTCCCCGCCCTGGGACTTGATCAGGGCGGCGGCGGCTTCCCCGCCCCGGGCCGCGGTGCAGAGGACCTCACGGTCGGCGGCCACGTGGGAAAAGAGGCTGAGATTAATGCGGTTCAGGGCCAAGGGGGCGCAGAGGCGCGCCGCCAACCCCCACTCGTCCTGGGGGAAGGAGGCCACCACGCAGGCGCCTCCTTCCAGTATTTTCAGGCCCCCAACTCTGATTCTTTGCGGTTCCTGCTTCAATGTTGGTAGGGCGCATGGCATGAAAAACGGTTAAAGTAATCTAACCACCGCTTCCACCAGGGTGGCCGCGTCCACCGGCTTGGCGATATAATCGTCGGCTTCGGTGGCCATTCCCTCGGCATGGCTGTAAGTGGTGGTGGGCACGGCTTCGCCCACCGCGGTCAGCAGGACGATGGGGATATCCGAGGTCGCCTTGTTCCCCTTTAATTCCTGGCAGAGCTGGTAGCCGTTTTTGCGGGGCATCATCACATCCAGGACCAGGACGTCCGGCCGGCGTTTCTTGACGGCTTCCTCGCCTTCAATCCCATCGTAGGCCTTCCCCACATCAAAGCCCTTGCTCTCCAGCATCATGGCTACGGTTTCCACCAGATCAGGATCGTCGTCAACGATCAGCACATACTTTCCAGACATGAGGCCTCCCCTATTCAGATGATCGTATCCTCATTATGAACGTAAAGTTGAAAAATTACAAGGCACATTAAAGCCTTGTAAGTTTGTACCGGAAGATTAGATTTTCGGCCGGGGGTAAAGGCCGGCCCGCTCCACGATTTCCGGGACCTTCTCCTCCCATTCGATGGCCATGATGTGGAAGCCGCGCACGCCTTCCAGTCCTTTCAGTTCTTCAATCTGTTCGATGGCCAGGTTGATGCCTTCTTCGGCCTGCTTCTCCTTGGGCACGCCGCCGATGCGTTTCACCACTTCGTCGGGGACGTCGATGCCGGGCACCCGCTTTTGCATATACCTGGCCATGCCGACGTTCTTCATGGGGGTGATGCCCGCCAGCACCGCCACCTTTTCGGTCAGGCCCCGGTCCACCGCCAGCTTCATGAACTCCTTGAAGGTGTTCATATTATAAATGCACTGGGTCTGGACGAACTGGACCCCGGCGGCCGCTTTTTTGCCCATCCGAATCACCCGCATGGGCACGTTGGGGCCGGCGAAGGGGTTGACCGCGGCGCCGATGAACATCTGGGGCTTGACTTCAAACTGGTGGCCGCCCAGGAGCTTGCCGTCGTCGCGCATCATCCGCACCGTCAGGGCCAACTGGGTGGAGTCCAGGTCGAAGACGTTGGCGCAACTGGCGTGGTCGCCGAAGTGCTGGTGGTCGCCGGTGAGGCAGAGGATGTTGTTGATGCCGAAGGAAGCGGCCCCCAGGATATCGCTCTGCAAGGCGATGCGGTTGCGGTCCCGGGTCACCATCTGCAAAATGGGCTCCAGGCCCATGAGCTTGATGCGGATGCAGCAGGCCAGGGAGCACATGCGGCAGACCGAGGTCTGGTTGTCGGTGACGTTGATGCCGTCCACGTAGTCCTTGATCAGGTTGGCCTTGTGTTCGATCACGGCGCCGTCGGCGCTGCGGGGCGGCCCCACTTCGGAGGTGACGGCGAATTGGCCGGTAGCCAGGATCTTTTGGAGTTTGCTGGGAGTCGCGCTCATATCCGTAAGTCCTCTCTGACGATCTTGCGGGGTCCGCCGTCCCGGGAAGTGGTCCAGTCTTTGGGCACCACCGGGTTTTCAAACCGGTCCAGTTGCCCCAGGGTCTTGAGGCGCTCGTAAATCAGCTCCCAACCGCAGGGGATGTCCGGGTTAACCTCGCACTTGCCCTTGTCGGAGCCGCCGCAGGGGCCGTTGAGCATGCGCTTGGAGCAGCGGGCGATGGGACAGATGCCGCCGGTCTCGGCCAGGATGCAGCGGCCGCAGGCCTGGCAGCGCTCCGAATAGAGGCCCCGCTCCTCGTTGACCCCCAGGAAGCAGGTGTCCACCCCGGGGAAGACCAGCTTGTTATGGTACATCTCCGCCAGGTACTGCACTCCCACCCCGCAGGCCAGGGAGACCGCGGCGTCGTAGCCGTCCATGCGGTCGCTGAGCTGCGCCAGGTACTCTTTCTCGCACTGGCGGGTGAGGCTGGTCTCATCCACCTGGACCTGCCGGCCCGCCTGGGTGAAATAGAGCCGCAGGGCCGCGGCCAGGATCTTGGCCTCCTTCAGGCCCCCGGCCTCGCAAACGGTGACGCAGCCGTCGCAGCCGGCAATGAGCAGCTTCTGGAAGTCCTTGACGTTGTCGATGATTTCTTCCAAAGGTTTGGGTTTTGCCTTAATCATGTGGTTACCTCCCCGGCGACCCCGGCCTTTTCTTTCCCACCTCGAATGGGGCTCGGTCCCAGTTCCAAGATTTTCGCGGTCATTTCTTTGACTATTTCAGCAAACCTGCCCCCCATGCCGGAGGAGAGGTTAAACATCGCCACCCGCTCACCATTCAGGCCCACCTTGTCCAGGATCTCCTTGGCCCGCTTCACCCGGGTCTTGGCGTAGAGGTTGCCGGCCTGGTAGTGGCAGTCACCTTCCAGACAGCCCACCACGATGACCCCGTCGGCCCCGTATTCAAAGGCCTGGAGCAGGTGGATGATGTCCACCTTGCCGGTGCACGGGACCTCGATGATCCGCACGTTGGGCGGATATTGCAGTCGCATCGAACCTGCCAGGTCCGCGGCGGAATACGCTCAGTAATGGCAACAGAACCCGACGATCTTCGGCTCAAACGGTTCCATCATTGGGGCTCCTTTAGTTTCGAGTTTCGAGTTTCGAGTTTTTAGTTAAAACCCTTGTGGTCCTCAAGTAGCAGAGCAAAATAGCATCTTTGTATTGGCAGGGGCGGCTCGCCATCGCCCCTACTGACAGCGTTTCGAGAAAGGTTCAGGCGGCTTGGGTTTCTCTCCAGCATCTTTACCTTAACCATCTCTGCTGTACCCCTTCTCGAAACTTGAAACTTGAAACTCGAAACTCAATACAGCGTCTTGATTTTGGCGCTCAGTTGGTCATCCTCAAAATGCTCCAGCTCGATGGTCTTGGCCGGACACTCCGCTGCGCAGATACCGCAGCCGTGACACATGGCCTTATTTATTACCGAGACATTGTCCTGGTTGATCTCGGGGACGTTAAAGGGACAGGCCCGCACACAGATGAGGCAGGCGGCGCAGCGGGCCGGATCCACCAAGGCGGTGACGCCGCTGATGGTCTGGGT
>CAZOCQ010000234.1:0-4456 GCA_964578335.1 uncultured Desulfobacca sp. | reverse complement strand
CTTTTCATGCTTTGCGGGTGCGCCGCAGGTCCATGAGGAACTGTCCTAAAAGACAGGTCTGGTGGTGGACAGTCGCCACTCATATCTTTGGTATTACCGTGCTTTTACTAATTGCTGAAAGCTGATTGCTGAAAGCTTTAGAGAAAATTGGACTCACTCTGGTCAAATCCCGATCTGCTCCGCTGGCTGGCCTTGGGAGGGCTGCTCATTCTCTACAGCCTCTTCGCCGCCGCCGAAACCTCGCTGTTTGCCCTGACCCCCCTGGATCGTCTGCGGCTCAAGGAGCGGAAAAAGGCTCGGGGCGAACTGGTCGAATCCCTCCTGCAACAATCGCAACTGTTATTGATTACCCTGGTGGTGGGGCTGGAAGTGGTCACCATCCTCACTTCGGTGCTGGCCACCTCCCTGGCCCTGAGCCTTTGGGGAGACCGGGGCAAGTGGCTGGCCCTGCTGGTGATGTCGCCCACCCTCCTGCTGCTGGGGGAAATCATTCCCAAGTCCGTGGCCCTGACCTACCCGGCGCGCCTGGCTCCCCTGGTGGCCCCTTTAGTACGCTTCTTTGTGGTCCTATTTTCGCCTTTGCGCATCCTGTTTTTTCAGATCAGCCGGGGGATTCTGGCCACCTTGGGATTTCGGGCCGACCCGGAAATGCCTGCGGTGCGCCAGGAGGATTTTCTCCGCATGGTGGAAGAGAGTCACCGGGGCGGTATGATCGAAGCCTTGGAGCGGGAGTTCATCCAGAACCTCCTCAGCTTCGGCGAAGTGCGGGTGGGGCAAATCATGGTCCCCCGTCCCGATATCTTTTCCCTGCCCTATGACCTGCCCATAGATCAGTTGATCCAGGCCGTCAAACGTTCCCGCTTCTCCCGGATTCCCCTTTATCAGGACCAGCCGGGCAATATTCTGGGCCTCCTGCACGCCAAGGACCTTCTGGATCAATGTCCCGACCGGGGTTGTGCCCCCGAGATCATCAAGAATATGCTGCGGCCGGTCTATTATGTGCCGGAAAATAAAAAGGCCTTCGACCTGCTGACGGAGCTCCAGGCTCGGAAGCTGCGCCTGGCCCTGGTGGTGGACGAATACGGGGCCCTGGTGGGGCTGGTGAGCGTGGAAGACATCCTGGAAGAGCTGTTCGGCGAGATCGCCCAGGAGTTCAAAGTCGAAGAGAAGCTGCTGGAAGAGGTGGCCACCGGGGTGTGGCGGGTCAAGGCCGCCATGTCCCTGGCGGATTTCAACGAAGCCCTGGATTTGCACCTGCCGGCGGCGGAATTTGACACCGTGGGAGGACTGGTCTTCAACCTGTTTGGGGAATTGCCCCAGGAAGGGGCCATGGTTTCCTACAATGGCCTCCGCTTCAAGGTCATCAAGAAGAAAGGCACCCGAATCCTGGACCTGGAGGTCCGGCGGCGCACCCCATGATCATTAGCCTGTTGTTCATCTTCATCCCTTTCTTTCTGTTGGAAGCCTTCTTCTCGGCGTCCGAAATCGCCTTTATTTCCGCCAACCGTCATCGTCTGCTGCAACGGGCGGAACAGGGGCACCGGGGGGCCGCCCTGGCCTTGAAATTGCTGGAGACGCCCGAACGCCTGGTGGCCACCACCCTCCTGGGTTCCAATCTGGCGGAGATCAGCAACACCATCCTGGTTTCCGCCATGTTAATCGAAATCATGGGAGCGGCGGGGGAGCTGCTGGCCATGTTGCTGCTCCCGCCCCTTATACTGATCCTGGCGGAAATCACCCCCAAATCCATCGGCCGCCAACTTGCCGAGGACCTGGCCCAACGACTGAGTCCCATCCTCTGGGCCGTCTCCTGGATCATCTATCCCTTGACTTTCTTTTTTGCCGGCCTCAGCCGGGCCTTGCTTTTTCTTGCCGGAGCGCGCCATCCCAGCCAACTTCCTTTTATCAGCCGGGAAGACCTGCACCTGGTGGTGCAAAAAAGTGGACCGGAGGTGGACCTCGATTCTCCTGAACGGCGCATCATTCACCGCATTTTGCACTTTAGCCTGCGCACCGTCGAAGAGGCCATGGTGCCTTTGGTGAGAGTGGCAGCCGTCCCCGACAACTTCACCATCGCTCAGGCCCGGGAGGAATTCCGCACTACCCGCTTTGCCCGGCTGCCGGTGTACCAGCGGCGCATCGACAACCTCATCGGTGTGCTCCACAGCTTTGATCTTCTGGGGGAGGAGCACGGGGAGCGCCTCATTAAGCCCTTCATCCGCCCGGTGAAATATGTCCCGGAGCTGAAGAAGATTGACCGCCTGCTGGCCGAAATGCAGCGAGACGGGAGCCACCTGGCGGTGGTGGTGGACGAATACGGCGGCGCCGTGGGCATCGTCGCCATCGAGGATTTGCTGGAAGAGATCGTCGGGGAAATCGCCGATGAGTTCGACCAGGAGGTGACCCCCTACCGGAAGCTGGGGGAGGGTCACTACCTCATTAATGGCCGCACCGAAATCAAGGCCCTGAATGAAGCCCTCCACCTCCAACTGCCGCCGGGGGATTACGAAACCCTGGCGGGCTTTCTCATCGATCAACTGGGCGATCTGCCCCGGGGGGGAGAAAAGGTGCAGTACCGCAACCTGAGGTTTACCGTGCGCGCCGCCGAAGCCCGGGTTGTCAAAGAGGTGGAACTGGTGGTGGAAGGCGCGGAATGATGGATTGAGAAGAGGATGGCAATGACCAAGGAAAAAGTTGCGGAAGAACAGTTACGTGCGGAAATTCGAGCCTTGCGCCGAAGGATCGCCGCATTGGAGGAGGAAAATATCCGGCATCAACGGGTGGTGGAGGCCTGGCGGGATTTATGGGCCCAATACGAGGCCATGATTGAGGCCTTTGACGGGCTTATCTACATCTGTTCCCAGAACTACGAAGTGGAATTTATGAACCAGCGCTTCATCGAACGGACCGGCTATTACCCTTTGGGGCAGAAGTGCTACAAGGCCCTGCATGATCGCGGCGAAATCTGCCCCTGGTGCGTCAACGAGCGGGTCTTCCGGGGCGAAAAGGTGACCTGGGAAGTGCAAAGTCCCAAGGACCATCGCTGGTACCGGGTGGTGAACACCCCCATCCGCCACGCCGACGGCAGCGTCTCCAAGATGGCCATGATCCAGGACATCACCGAAATCAAGGAGGCCGAAGAGGCCGTCCGCCGGGAACAAAACCTTAAAACCGCCCCGCAGGACTGATCGGCCTTTGGAAGGCCGCCGGAAAAGGTTTCTCTCCGCCCCTACCCAAAAAGCTCAGCGTGCTTATCTTCAAAGACAATTATTGGGGTAATTCCCCGGCCTGGAGCTTGAGCTGCGACCATGATTCCCATTGATCCGGAGCGCTATCCCCAAGCAGTGATCGCCCTGGGCGGCAACGCCCTGCTCCGCCCCGGGGATCGGGGCGCCTTGGAGGAGCAGTACGATCGCATCAGCCAGGCCATGGCGCATACCGCCGACCTGGTGGCGGCCGGGTTCGAGGCGGTCCTCACCCACGGCAACGGGCCCATGGTGGGGCATTTGCTGCTCCAGATGGAATGCGCCCGGGCCCTGGTCCCGCCCATGCCGCTGTTTATTTCCGATGCCGACACCGAAGGCAGCCTGGGCTACCTGATCCAGCAGTGCCTGGTGAATGAACTGCGCCGCCGCGGCCGGCCCCGGGGGGTGGCCACGGTGATTACCCAGGTGGTGGTGTCCCCGGACGATCCGGCTTTCCTGGCGCCGGACAAGCCCATCGGGCCTTTCTACTCCGCGGAAGAGGCGGAGCGCCGGCAGACTGAGCAGGGCTGGCATCTTATGGAAGACGCCGGCCGGGGCTGGCGCCGGGTGGTGCCCTCGCCCCGCCCCCTGAGCATCATCGAGCAGGACATCATCACTTATCTCTTGCGCGGCGGGTTCATCGTCATTGCCGCCGGGGGCGGCGGGGTGCCGGTCATCCGCCGGCCCGACGGCGACCTGCAGGGGGTGGAAGCGGTCATTGACAAGGACCGGGCCTCCGCGGTGCTGGCCCGGGAGATCGCCGCCGACCTGCTGATCTTTTTAACCGCGGTGGACCAGGTCTATCTGGATTATGGGCGGCCGGAGCAGCGCCCCTTGACCACGCTGACCCCGGCCGAGGCCCGGAAATACCTGGAGGCAGGCCAGTTCGCTCCGGGCAGCATGGGGCCCAAGATCGAATCGGCCCTCGATTTTTTGTCCCAGGGGGGGCGGCGGGTGCTCATCACCCGGCCGGAAGACCTGGCCGCGGCCCTGCAGGGCCGCACCGGGACGCATATTAGCTTATAGCTTTCAGCTTTCAGCTTTCAGCAAAAACCTTCTGGTTCTGAAGTGGTTCTCGTAGGGTGCGTTCTACGCACCAGAAAGGCTGACTACTGGCTACTTTTCAGACAGTGGGGTTTACTGCTCACTGCTCACTGAAGGAGGCTCCTGCCCCCATGCCCTTCACTCTGCCCGCCTATCATCCGCCGGAT
>CAZOCQ010000233.1:0-4481 GCA_964578335.1 uncultured Desulfobacca sp. | reverse complement strand
AGCATGGCGATGCGCTCCACCCCCAGGCCGAAGGCGAAGCCGGTGTATTCCTCCGGGTCATAGCCCACCGCCTCGAAGACCGCCGGGTGCACCATCCCCGAACCCAGGATTTCCAGCCAGCCGGTGATCTTGCAGACCCGGCAGCCCTCGCCCCGGCAGATGACGCACTCGATGTCCACTTCGGCGGAAGGTTCGGTGAAGGGAAAATAGCTGGGCCGGAAGCGCACCCCCACTTCGGGGCCGAACATCTCGTGGATGAAGGTGGTGAGCGTCCCCTTGAGGTCGGCCAGGCTGACGTTCTTATCCACCAGCAGGCCCTCCACCTGGTGGAACATGGGGGTGTGAGTCAGGTCGGAGTCCCGGCGGAAGACCCGCCCCGGGGCGATGATGCGCACCGGGGGCCGGCGCTGCTCCATGGTGCGGATCTGCATGGGCGAGGTGTGGGTGCGCAGCAGCACCTGGTCGCTGAAATAGAAGGTGTCCTGCATGTCCCGGGCCGGGTGGTCCGGGGGCAGGTTGAGGGCCTCGAAGTTGTACCAGTCCAGTTCCACCTCCGGGCCTTCCACCGCCTCGAAGCCCAGGTGGAGCAGGATGTCGCAGATTTCCTGCATGGTGCGGGTGATGGGGTGGAGGCGCCCCAGAGGCGGGCGGCGCCCCGGCAGGGTGACGTCGATGGCTTGAGCCGCGGCGCGGCGGGCCGCGGCCTTGAGTCCGGCCAAGGCCTCGGCCAGGGCCGCCTCCAGGGCCAGCTTGGCCCGGTTGGCCTCCTGCCCCACCTGGCGGCGCAACTCCGGCTCCAGGTCCTTCAGGCCCCGCAGGATAAGGGTGAGGTCGCCCTTGCGTCCCAGGTATTTGACCCGCAGCAGTTCCAGGGCCTCGGGAGACTGGACCCGGCGGATTTCCTGGAGGGCGGTGTCTTCCAGTTGTTTGACGGCCGCGACGCTCATCTTATCTGTCCAGCAGATATCTGGGACGCGATGCGCACCCCACATTTCTAAGGGCGGTTCAAGAACCGCCCCTACAAGCCTCTTCAGGCAGGCTGGAAGCCTGCGCTACCGACCTGAAACCTGAAAGCTGAAACCTGAAACCCGTCTTTACCCTTGCGCGGCTTCGGCCACCTTGGCGAAGCCGGCGGGATCGTACACCGCCAGGTCGGCCAGGACCTTGCGGTCCAGGTTGATTTGGGCCTTTTTGAGGCCGCCGATGAACTTGCTGTAGGACATCCCCAGGGGGCGCAGGGCGGCGTTAATGCGGACGATCCACAGAGCCCGGAACTCCCGCTTGCGCACCTTGCGGTCCCGGTAGGCGAAGGCCAGACCCTTCTCCACCCCTTCCCGGGCCGAACGGTAAAGGCGGCGCCGCCCGCTGCGGAAGCCCTTGGCCATCCCCAGCCACTTATTGCGGCGCGCCCTGGAATAGACGCCTTTCTTGACGCGTGGCATGACGTGCTCCTATCTCACAGATACGGCAGTAAGCGCTTAAGGGCTTTTACTTCCGGGCCGGCGGCGTAGGCCGCCTGGCGCAACTGCCGTTTGCGTTTGGTGGTTTTGC
The DNA here is from genome assembly GCA_964578335.1 of uncultured Desulfobacca sp. Taxonomy (GTDB): domain Bacteria; phylum Desulfobacterota; class Desulfobaccia; order Desulfobaccales; family 0-14-0-80-60-11; genus JAPLJC01. Next base: position 2,930 of record CAZOCQ010000233.1, on the reverse strand, counting down.
TGGTCAGAATATGGCTGTGATAAGGCTTCTTATGTTTTATGCGGCCGCCGGCGGTGGCCTTGAAGCGTTTGGCCGCGCCTCTGTGGGTCTTCATTTTGGGCATGATCGAATCCTCATCCGAAATTAGACTAACCTTTTATATATATCAGACAGATACGCGAATCACAATTTAACAATGTCACAAAACAAAAAAATTTTCCTCTGCCGCCAACGGCGGCTCTGGTTGCGAGGCTGACGGAGGCTCAACTACTTGGGAGTGACGATCATGGACATGTTCCGGCCTTCCAGTTTGGGGGCCTGTTCCACGTTGCCCACGTCCGCCAGGGCTTCGGCCATCTGCGCCAGAATCTTGAAACCCCGGTCGGTGTGGGCGATCTCCCGGCCCCGGAAGATCACGGAAATCTTCACCTTGTCGCCCTCGCTCAGGAAACGCCGGCTGTTCTTCAATTTAAAGCCCATGTCGTGTTCTTCGATCTTGGGCCTCACCTTGATCTCTTTGACCTGGATGGTGGTCTGGCGGCGGCGGGCTTCCTGGTGTTTCTTGCTCTGCTGATACTTGAATTTGCCGTAATCCATGATGCGGCAAACCGGCGGGCTGGCCTGGGGGGCAACCTCCACCAGGTCCAGGTGCGCTTCGACCGCTTGGGCCAGGGCCTCCCGGGTGGGCATGACCCCGATCTGTTCCCCGTCGGGACCGATGAGACGCACCTCCGGCACTCGGATCTGCTCGTTGATTCGCACGCGTTGCTGCTTCTGGATGACCGTAACCTCCTCCTGTTGTTTGTTTTTACCGAAAACCGAATACTTTATTTCTTGGTGGACGGCACCTGCGACTCCTCTTTGAGCCTGGCAATGAACGCCGCCACCGGAATATCCTTCAATTCGGTGCCGTCCCGCAATCGGGGCGACAGGGTGCGCTCGGCCGCCTCCCGGTCCCCGATGACGATCATGTACGGAATCTTCTGGAGCTGGGCCTCCCTGATTTTGTAGCGCAGGGTCTCCGGACGGGCGTCCAGCTCCACCCGCAGGCCCTCGGCCCGCAAGGCCGCGGTCACTTCCTCGGCGTAGCCGTGCACCCGGTCGGTAATGGGCAGCAGCACCGCCTGGGTGGGGGCCAGCCACACCGGGAAGGCCCCGGCGTAGTGTTCGATGAGCACCCCGATGAAGCGCTCCAGCGACCCCAGGATCACCCGGTGCAGCATCACCGGGCGGTGCCGGCCGCCGTCGGCCCCCACGTAGGTGAGATCGAAGCGCTCCGGCAGGGTGAAATCGCACTGGATGGTGGCGCACTGCCAGCGGCGGTTCAGGGCGTCCTTGAGCTTGATGTCGATCTTGGGGCCGTAAAAGGCGCCTTCGCCTTCACAGACATGGTATGGGAGGTTTTTCGACTCCAGAGCTTTAATCAAAGCGTTGGTGGCCAGCTCCCATTCGGCGTCGCTGCCGATGGACTTTTCCGGCCGGGTGGAGAGCTCCACTTCGTACTCAAACCCGAAGATGGCCATGACCTGGAAGACGAAGTCCAGGACGCCGACGATCTCGCTTTCCACCTGATCGGGCCGGCAGAGGATGTGGGCGTCATCCTGGGTGAACTGGCGCACCCGGGTGAGGCCGTGCAGCACCCCGGAGCGTTCGTGGCGCAGCACCGTGCCCAGTTCGAAGAAGCGCAGCGGCAGTTCCCGGTAGGAGCGCACCCGGGATTGGTAGATGAGCATGTGGGCTACGCAATTCATGGGTTTGACGCCGTAGAGGGTGCCTTCCACGTCGGCGAAATACATATGGTCCCGGTAGTTGTCCCAGTGGCCCGAACGTTTCCAGAGGTCGGCCTTGAGCAACTGGGGCCCCATGACCATCTGGTAGCCCCGCTTGAAGTGCTCCCGGCGTTCGAAATCTTCGATGATGCTGCGCAGCACCGCGCCCTTGGGATGGTAAATCACCATCCCGGCCCCGGCTTCGTCTTCGATGCTGAAGAGCCCTAACTCCCGTCCCAGGCGGCGGTGGTCCCGGCGCTTGGCTTCCTCCAGAACTTCCAGGTAGCGCTTCAGTTCGTCCTTGCTGGCGAAGGCGGTGCCGTAGATGCGCTGCAGCATAGGCCGCTTTTCGTCCCCCCGCCAGTAGGCCCCGGAGGCGGCGGTGAGCTTGAAGGCCTTCAAATAGCCGGTGGAGGGGATATGCGGCCCCCGGCAGAGGTCCACGAAATTCCCCTGGAAATAGAGGCTGACCGTATCACCGGGAATTTCTTCCAACAGCTCTACTTTATAAACTTCGCCCTTGTCCAGGAATTGCTTGATGGCCTGGGTCCGGGATTCCTCCGCCCGCACGAAGGGCTGGTCCCGCTTCACCAACTGGCGCATCAGGGCTTCGATCTTTTCCAGGTCCTCCGGGGTGAAGGGCTGCGGCACCTCGAAATCGTAGTAGAAGCCGTTTTCAATGGCCGGGCCGATGGCCACCTTGGCGGTGGGGAACAGGTCCCGCACCGCTTCGGCCATGACGTGGGCCGCGGAATGACGCATGATCTCCAACCCCTCCGGCGAGTCCACCGGCACGGGGGCGATGGTGCAGTCGCGGCTCAGGGGCCGGGAAAGGTCCGCCAACTCGCCGTCCACCCGGGCGGCCACCACCCGCCGGTCGGGTTTCACCTGCAACTCTTGTAAGGCCTGGGCCGCGGTGACCCCGGCGGCCATCTCCACCTCGGGTCCCTGGTCCAGTTTCACCTTGATCATGCTTGCCCTCAATAAAAAAAGCATCTGGGTCGCCCTCTGGTCGCGTTCCCGGATGCCGTTAGCCGCCACTCAATTACATATATTTGCGATTCGCGGCTAGCGCCGCGGGGCTCCTGCCTCTCCCGATACGGTTTGCCTGGCCAACCGGCCATTAACGTTGTGTTTTTCGCATAAATACCCGTAGTTGTCAAGAAATTTTCACCGCTGCCG
>CAZOCQ010000232.1:0-4528 GCA_964578335.1 uncultured Desulfobacca sp. | reverse complement strand
AACATGTGCGGCGCGGTGCACTGCTCCGACATCGCCATCCTGGGGATTCACCGCACGGCCCCCAAAGTGGCCCACGAGAAACTGCGCCACCTGTGCGAAATTCCCACCACCATCGCTTCCTGTCCCACCGGCGCCATCCGGCCTCATCCGGACAAGAACCTGAAGAGCGTCGTGGTCAACGAAGAGCGCTGCATGTACTGCGGCAACTGCTACACCATGTGCCCGGCCCTGCCGGTGTTCGACGCCCAGAAAGGCGGCGTGGCCCTACTGGTGGGCGGCAAGGTTTCCAACGCCAAGTCCCCGCCCATCTTCTCCAAGCTGGCGGTGCCTTACCTGCCCAACAACCCGCCCCGCTGGCCGGAGGTGGTGGCCGCCATCCGCAAGATCCTCACCAAGTACGCCGAAGGCGCCAACAAGTATGAGCGCGTCGGGGAGTGGGTGGTGCGCATCGGTTGGGAGAAGTTCTTTGAAGTTTGCGAGATTCCTTTCGTATTCCAGCACATTGACGACTACCGGTGGGCCTATGACACCTATCGGACGTCGATGCACTTTAAATTCTAAGCAGGTGGGATAAATGGCACTATCCAAAGAAGAGTTGGTGGAATTCATTTACGACATGGTGTTCAAGGCCCAGGGCAAGAAGCAGCTTAAGGCCATGGACATTCAGAAGGCCGTCCTCAAAGCGCATCCCGACCAGGATAAGAACATGATCAAGTTCGGGATCAAGGAATTGATCGACGGCGGTCGCTGCGTTTACACTTATTTCGGTGGGAGCTTCGTCGAAATTCCCCACGAAGAAGGCGCGGCTAAGAAAGTCTGATGAACAAACCCTGTCCCCGGTTGCTGCTGGCAGCTCTCCGGGGTGGGGCCGGCAAGACCACCTTGACTTTGGGGCTTCTGGCCGCCTGGCGCGACCAGGGGCGGCGTCTGGTTCCCTTTAAGAAGGGACCCGACTATATTGACCCGGCTTGGCACGCCCTGGCCGCCGGATGCCCCAGCCATAATCTGGACCCTTTTCTCATGGAGGGGGACCAGATTATGGCCATGGTGGCTCGCCAGGCCGCCCAGGCCGACGGCATCGTCATCGAGGGCAACCGCGGCCTGTACGACGGCCTGGATGCCCAGGGGACCTATAGCACCGGCGAGTTGGCCAAATTCCTGGCCGCACCCGTGGTGTTGGTGGTGGATTGCACCATGCGGACCCGCACCACCGCCGCTTTGGTCCTGGGTTGCCAGCATTTCGACCCCCAGGTGCCCATCCGCGGGGTGATTCTCAACCAGATCGCCCGGCCCCGCCACGAAGACATTATTCGCCAAGCCATCGAACAGTACTGCGGCATACCGGTGCTGGGGGCTTTGCCGCGTCTTAAGTGCGCCGTCTTTCCGGAACGGCACATGGGGCTGGTGCCGCCCCAGGAGCACGCCACCGCCATCAAGGCGGTGAATACCGCCCGGGAATTGGCCCAGAAGTACCTGGACCTGGACGGCCTCTGGCAGGTGGCGGCCGGGGCCCCGCCCCTGGCGGCCCAACCCGGCCTGGTGGCGCCCAGGCCGCTGACGACCTTCGCGGTGACCATCGGAGTGATTCGCGACTCCGCCTTCCAATTTTATTATCCCGAAAACCTGGAGGCCCTGGAGCAGCACGGCGCCCGCCTGGTGGAAATCAGCGCCCTGGACGACCCCCTGCTCCCTCCGGGTTTGGACGCCCTCTACATCGGCGGCGGCTTCCCCGAAACCCACGCCCAGGCCCTGGCTGAGAATTTGAGTTTCCGCCTGTCCGTCAAGGCCGCAGCCGAAGCGGGCCTGCCCATCTATGCCGAATGCGGCGGCCTCATGTACCTGGGCGAGCATATCCAGGTCCGGGACGAGAAATTCCCCATGGTGGGCCTATTTCCCCATGACTTCGTCATGGGCCAAAAGCCCCAGGGCCACGGCTACACCACCCTGGAAGTGGTCCGGGATAACCCGTTTTTTTCCCCGGGCGCCCAGCTCCGGGGCCATGAATTTCATTATTCCCGCATCGTCCCGGACCCGGGACCCGAGACCTCCATGGCCTTCCGGGTCACCCGGGGCGCCGGCATGGGCGGCGGGCGGGAAGGACTGCTGCGGCTCAATATCCTGGCCACTTATACCCACGTCCACGCCGCTGGCACCCCTCAATGGGCGCCGGCCCTGGTCAGGAAGGCCCTCGAATATCACCGGGAAAATCTTCCGCTGGAAGAATCGGCTTCTGCCCCGAAATTCACCTCCCGGGAAGGGCGCTGCTCCGAAACCCCTTGAACTTTCCGGAGAATTTCCTTCGGGGCTTGACGGCTATCAAACCTGGGAATAAAGTTAAAAAAGAAAGATCAAAATTTCATAATCAATATGGAACTCGTTTAAGGAGGAAGGTTTAATGGCTTGGCAAGTTGACATTGATGTGGACAAATGCACCGGCGATGAAGAATGCGTCAATATCTGTCCCTCCGGGGTCTTGGAGATGGAAGGCGATAAGGCCGTGGTCGCCAACATTGACGAGTGCTTGGGCTGCGAGTCCTGCGTGGAGGCCTGCCCCTCCGGGGCCGTCACCGTCACCGAGATCTGATTTAATCGCCGCTCTGCATAACAAGCCGGCCTGTCCCCAGGCCGGCTTTTTTTATGAGATGGCAGCAACTGTAAACAACCCAAGGATAGCCAGTCTTCGGGTTATGTCCCGCTGCCGGAAAAGGGCTTGCTGACAACGCCATTCACAATATCAGCGGCTGGTCAGCCAATGACGGCTATAAACTGTCTTTTCAGGTCGAGGGCAACGCGCCGGTGGCGCTGCCCCCAGCGGTGTTGCTGCTGGGCTCCGGCCTCCTGGGCCTGGGGCTGGCGGGGGTGAGGAAACGATTCGGCAAGTAACAAGATTTTCTAATCTGCGTAAACTGCCATAGGGTGGGTCGGGCGCACCCTATTTTTTATTTGGCGTGCTTGCATCTTTGTTTTTCTTTTTCGAAATGATTATCTATTGATATATTGGCAGCAGGAGAATGGGATATGACGTTCACGGTGGATTATGAGCAGGAAGAGGATGGCCGCTGGATCGCGGAAGTTTTGGAGCTTCCTGGGGTCATGGTCTATGGCGCCACCAAGGATGAAGCCTTGGCCAAGGCCCAGGCCCTGGCGCTGCGAGTGGTGGCCGAGCGCCTGGATCATGGCGAGATGCTGGCCGAACCGTTAAATATCCTGTTTGCTGCGGCATGAGTAGCTGGCCTTCCACCAAAGCCAAACGGGTTTTAGCGGCTCTGGAGAGGATTGGCTGGAGGAGCAAAAGAAGTTCGAGAACTTCCGGGTCTCATCGCACCTTATCTCGTCCCGGTTGGCCTGATGTGGTTTTTGCCTTTCTGATAATGAAGAAATCGGCCCACGTATGCTGGCTCGAATCTGCAAAGTGACCGGCCTGAGACCTGAAGACCTATAAACCCGATCCCGCACCTAGTGGATGGTGGGCGGCGCCCATCATACACCTCTCAGGCGGGACGCCTGGCCACCGATGGCTCAGTGCCCGCAGCTCATGCCCTCCTGGCAGGACTTGCACGCCTTTAGAGGCTCCAATTCTTCCGCGGTCGCCGGCCGTACTTCCAGCACTTTCACCTGGTAGTGCAGCTCGTGACCCGCCAGGGGATGGTTCATGTCCAGGATAACGGAGTTCTCCTTCACTTCCTTGATGACCAGGGGATATTCCGGGGGAAAGGGCAAATTGGCCGGGATCACCTTCTGGCCCACCTTCAATTCCATCTCCGGCGGAAAGACCTTAAGACTCCATTCCTGAGTATTGGTGGGGTCGTATTCCCCGAAGGCTTCGTGCGCGGGGATGACAAACTCCACCGCGTCCTGTTCCCGCAGGCCCAGGAGACGGCGTTCCAAGGCCGGCATGAGCTCATTGCAGCCGGCCACAAAGGTGAGCCGGGCCGGGCCTGCGGCCCCGCCCCGGAGCTGCTCGCCGGAATCCAGGCGCAGATGATATTCCAAAACGACATGTTGATCTTGAGAGATAACTGCCATATGGTTCTATCCTTGAAATAATGATATAATTTAAAAGATTTGGCTGGAGCGGCGTTCCCGCCCGCCCATCGGTTGCCTCGGCTGCAAACCGATTTTTAATTATAACTTAACCATTGGACCACGGTAACCCTCTAAACTCAAAATGATTCGCAAGGCCAAGATTCAGGAAGTCCCGGAAATCCGCCGCTTCCTGGCGGAATTCACTCTGGACGGCGGCGTCCTGCCCCGGACCCTGGCCGACTTGTACGGCCAGTTGCGGGACTATATCGTTTACCGGGAAGACGACGGGCCCATCGTCGGCCTGGCCTCCCTGCACATCTGCTGGGCCGGCCTGGGAGAACTGCGCTCCGTGGCGGTGAATCCTGCGTACCAGGGCCGGGGCATCGGCTCCCGCCTGGTGCGCACCTGCCTGGACGAGGCCCGGACCTTGGGCCTGAGCGAGGTCTTTTGCCTGACCTTGCGGCCGGAATTTTTCCAAAAATTCGGCTTTAAGTTGGTGCAC
>CAZOCQ010000231.1:0-4593 GCA_964578335.1 uncultured Desulfobacca sp. | reverse complement strand
GTTCCAATGCAAGGGCTGAATCCTCACCTCAATGCCTACTTTCCGGAGCTGGCGTGGGGAACGTGGAGCATCCGGCTCAATTATGCCACTCTTGCCATTTGCATCGCTTCCTTCCTCATCCTGACCCTTTTCGTTTTCGATGCCACCAAGCTCTGCTGGCGCTTCGTGTCCTTGATCCGGAGGCTAGGGCCATCCTGGAGCGAGGCGACTCTGCGTGGTTCCGGCTGGAAATCCGATTGGCCCGAAAAGCTGGAGGAGGGCCTGGGGTTTTGGCTGCTGATCCGCTTGATCGCCCAGCATACGGAGGTGGTTGGGAGACTTATCTTTTACCCGTTTATTGTCTGGTTCCTGATCTTTGTCTCCCGGCTCCACTATTTCGATAATTGGCGGATGCACCTGGGTCTGGCCCTGGTCATCTCTCTGGGCGCGGTTTATGCCTGGTGTTCGGCGGTCATCCTGCGGCGTTCGGCGGAAAAATTTCGCAAAGTTGCGGTGGCGCGGCTCTCCCAGGAGGTGATTGAAGCCCGGATGGATGCCGCCATCTCGCCGGAAGGGCGCGGCTACCTGGAAGCCGTGCTCCGGGACGTGGAAACCATACGCCGCGGGGCCTTTGCCCCATACCTGCAGAATCCGGTCCTCCAAACCCTCCTGGTGCCCTTCGGCGGCTTAGGTGGCCTCCAACTGCTGGACCTGTTATCAAAAATTAAGTGAATACCCTGGCGGAGCATCCCTAGTCAGGGGTTATATGGGAACAATTTGATGCCATACTATAGGCAATTTGTTCCCGATATTTTCTAAAGAAATGGCCTGAATTTATAATTATTATGTTAATTTAATAAGTTAAGCTTATCATTTGTCCTGGCACAGAAATTGATATATAATTAAAATGGTACAGATCAACCGGATAATAAAAATGCTGCCCGGGCGGTTGCATTTAACCGGAAAAAGAAATAATTTCTTAAGGATAGAAGGTTGGCTGGGTAATTTTATGTATTTCGCGGCCTTTTGCCGCGGCCCGCAGCCAGGCTCCTGAAAATTCGGGGGCAGGGCGCCGGCCGGAGTAAAAAGCTGCTCCCCTGAGAGTAGCCCCCCCAGGGAAATTCGACCTTGCCCCAAAAAGATCTTCCCTAAGATATAGCATTCAGTACACTAACTTGCGGCTGATGATCCTGCCTCGACTGGAGCGAGGAAGGGGCTCTTCGTTACTCTCGGCGTTTCTATTCCTCAAGGGAGGCGGCAGGCTGGCGGGAATCAGGGAACCAATAAAGACCTTAAGATATGGCAACCAAGCAGCCTGAAATCACTGTTATAATGAGTATTGATAATTCGCTGTTGGGGACTGGCTGAAGAGCGATCCCGGTCCGCTCATACTTTCAAGAGGAAGAGTGTGAAAAACAACACCATCAGCCCGGATTTGTCCCGCGAGGTCCAGAGGCTCGGGGCCAGGGACATGGAAGTCTGCATGCAATGCGGCAACTGCGCCTCCGCCTGTCCTCTGTCGGCCGGGGAAAACACCTTTCCGCGCAAGGTTTACCGCTATCTCCAGCTCGGCCTGCGGGATAAGCTGCTGGAAGCTCCGGAGCCCTGGCTCTGTTATTATTGCGGCGACTGCAACACCGACTGTCCCCGGGGCGCCGAGCCCGCCGAGACCATGATGGCGACCCGGCGCTGGTTGATGACCCAGTATGACTGGACGGGACTGGCCCGGAGATTTTATGCCTCGCCGAAAGCGGAGGTGGGCGCGTTTCTCGGGGTGGCGCTCTTCGTGGTCCTGCTCTTCCTGTTTTTTCATGGGCCGGTCGTCACCGACCGGGTGGAACTCACCACCTTTGCGCCGGTGCATTGGGTCCACCTGGGCGACCAGATCATGATCGGTTTTGTCTTCTTGATGCTGTTCTCCAATGCGGCCCACATGTCTTGGGGAATCATGCGGGGCGCGAAGATACCGCTGCACCTCTATGTGACCCAGGCGCCGGTGTTCTTCCTCAACTACTTCACCCAGAAACGCTGGCGCAAATGCGGCACCGGCCCCGGCAGCGCCTGGTGGCGGCATCTTTTCCTGTTCTCCGGCTGGGTGTCCATGGAAATCCTGGTGATGGCGTTCCTCTCTTCCTTCCAGACCGATGTGGTCCAGCCCTTTTGGCATTGGACCCGGCTGTTGGGCTACTACGCCACCATCGCCCTGATGGTCGCCTCCACCAGCATGCTCTACAGCCGCTGGTTCAAGAAGGAGGCGAAGCTCCACCGCTATTCGGATTTCACCGACGTCTTCTTCCTGGTATTGATCGTCACCATCGCCACCACCGGCATCATGGTCCATATTTTCCGGCTGGCCGGACTGCCGCTGATGACCTACACCATCTATGTGATCCATGTGGCCATCTGCGTGGGCATGCTCTGCATCATGATACCCTTCGGCAAACTCTCGCACCTGATGTACCGGCCGTTGGCCATCTACCTGACCACCTTGAAGGAAAAGGCCCGGAGCGACTCTCCGGCCGACCTGGCGACGATCCGGCGGGAAGTGGGCGAGACCTTCCAGAGCTGCATGCAATGCGGCGCCTGCACCGGGGTCTGCCCCTGGAATGAAGTGGCGAGCTACAGTCCTCGGAAGATCCTCCGGGACATCTCCCTGGACCGGTCCTCCAACGTCTCCGTGGATGAGGCCTCCTGGACCTGCGCCACCTGTAACAACTGCGTCGAGGTTTGCCCCCGGGGCATCGGCGTGCTGGACCTGGTCAAGTCGGTCCGCCGCCGGGTCGCCGATGGCGGAGGCCGGCCAGGGTCTTATCATGCCGCCTTGCAGAGTCTGAAAAAAGCCGGCAACCCCTGGGCCGGGAAAAGGGAGCAGCGCCTGGATTGGGCCAAAGGCGCCAGGCTGCCTGCTTTTAATGGAGAACATGAATATTGCCTGTTTACTTGCTGCACCACGGCCTATGACAGCAGCCCCGGTAAAGGCAGTCAAAAGGCAGGGCTGGCGCTCCTGCGCCTGCTGGAGCAGGCCGGGGTTTCCTATGGCACTCTGGGAACCGCCGAGAGTTGCTGCGGCGACTTGGCCGACAAGCTCGGCGCGGCGGAGGCGGCGGCCGACCTGACCCGGAAAAATACCGAGCGGTTTCTGGAAGCCGGCGTTGCCAAGATTTTGACCGTCTCCCCCCACTGTCTAAATTCATTTAACAAGGATTACGCCGGGTTGAAGGAAATCGCCAAGACCCACTATACCGAACTGCTGGACCAACTCCTGCGGCAGGGCGCTCTCCAACCCGTCAACAAAATCGAACTCAAAGTGACCTACCACGATCCCTGCTATCTGGGGAGACATAATGCCATCTATGAGGCGCCCCGGAGAATCCTAACCGCCATCCCGGGGGTGGAGCTGATCGAGATGCAGAATAACCGGGAGCGCAGCTTTTGCTGCGGCGGCGGCAGCGGCGGGCCCTGGAAGGACCCGGTGGCCAAGGAAAGTCTGGGAGAAGTTCGGGTCCAAGAGGCTCTCGAGACCGGCGCGGCGGTCATCGCCACCGCGTGTCCTTACTGCATTCGGACGCTGAATGAGGCCATCGCCAAATTGGGCGCCGGAAACCGAATAAAGGTCCTGGATATCGCGGAACTGCTTTTGCAGTCGGTTGATTTGTCAAAAAAGGCTGCCCCAACCGGCATAAACATATGAGTATTGCTGAGGAGTTACCTCATGTCTGAGCGCATCGGCTTTTTCATCTGCCACTGCGGGATCAACATCGCCTACCGGGTCAGAATCGAGGAGGTGGTGGAGTATGCCGCCTCCTTCCCGGGGGTGGTGGTTTCCAAAGATTATCTGTTTATGTGTTCCGATCCGGGCCAGGACCTCATCGAAACGGAAATCAAGCAGCAAAACCTGACCCACGTGGTGGTGGCCTCCTGCTCGCCCCGCATGCATGAAAAGACCTTCCGGGCCGCCTGCCAGCGGGCGGGGTTGAATCCCTACCGGGCCTTCCACATGGTCTGCGTCCGGGAACACGGCTCCTGGGTGTCGGAAAGCGAAGACGACGCCACCGCCAAGGCCCTCGTCCTGGTGCGGGCCGGCCTGATGCGGGTGACCAATCAGAGCGCCCTGTTCCCCAGCCGCTTCCCGGTCAATCCCAACACCCTGGTGGTGGGCGGCGGCATCGCCGGCATGCAGGCGGCCCTGGATATCGCCGCCTCCGGCAACCAGGTCTATCTGGTGGAAAGGCAGCCCACCGTCGGGGGCCACATGCTGCAATACGACAAGACCTTCCCGACCCTGGACTGCGCCGCCTGCATCGGCACCCCGAAAATGGTGGCCGTGGGTCAGAACCAGAACATCCATCTGCTGACCAATACCGAAGTGGAAAACGTCAGCGGTTTTGTGGGCAACTTCAAGGTCAAAGTCAATCAGCGCGCCCGTTATGTGAAGGCCAACTGCACCGGCTGCGGCGACTGCGCCAAGGTCTGTCCGGTGGAGGCCCCCAACGAATGGGATGTGGGCACCAAGATGCGCCAGGCCATCTACATCTCCTTTCCCCAGGCGGTGCCGGTGCGCTATGCCATTGAAAAATATGATCGGGGGCCCTGCGTCCAGACTTGCCCGGCCGG
>CAZOCQ010000230.1:0-4642 GCA_964578335.1 uncultured Desulfobacca sp. | reverse complement strand
ACAGCAGCACCCGGTACACCGACTGGGTGTACAGCGGCAGATTAAAGAGGGAAAATTTCAGCAATAAGGGCTTTTTATAGCCAATCGCCGTGATAGCGGCCCGGAGGGCCGCTTCCGGATTGCTGCTGGTATCGATCTCCACCTCCAGCTTGCTGCCCCCGGTCACCTGCGCCAGGGGCGCCGGGCCGCGCCACCAGGCCAGGTAGTTCTCGGCCAGACGGGCCACGCCGGTGACCGGGTCATGGGACCGCCATTGCTGGCCGTCATGGACTTCCAGCCAGTGAACCAACTCCGCTTGTTGGCTGCGCTCGGTCAGGCGTATGCCATTGACCTGCCGGGCCGGGACCCCGGCCAGGGCCAGGACCTTCACCGCCAGCGCCATCTTGCCGGCTTCGCCGGGATGCTTACTGAGGAGCAGCGTCAGATTATCATTCGTAGCCGGCCGATTAAGGCGCTGGATCAACCTGGCCGCCATGCTGCAGTTATCCGTGGATTTCTTGTGGATAAAGTTCACCAGCCACTCCGCGGCGATGAGATCGGCGCCGGTAAAATCCGGTTTCTCCACCGGCGGGGGCTCGCTTGGCGCAGGTTTGGTCTCCAGGCGCCGGATGGCCGCCCGGTAATAGATGGTCTGTTTACCTTGGGCCTCCCTCAGATTCCAGACTGCCCGGCGGTTTATCTCATCAGTCGGGGTGTTTAACCCGTACCCTCGTGAAATGAAGGACTCATTAAAGACCTTGTATCTTTCTGAGTTCCAGGGGAGGAAAAGGCGGACTCGCACCGGCTCCCCTCTGGCCATGAAGGTGAGCTTGGCTTCCACCTGCCAGACTCGCGCTTTCGCCTCCGGAAGCAGGGGGAAATGGAACACGAAGATTTTATAGAGAAATATCCCCAAGCCGATAACGGCCAGCGTTAACGCCAAGAGATTTATCTGCACTTTATTCAAGGTTGTTTGGCTCCATACAGATAGAATGTCTACCGTTACCTCAAGCCATCTATATTACCGGGAAAAAGTGAGTAAATATGGTTCGGCACCTGACCCTGCCGGCCCTATTTCTCCATGCGCGCCATAACGCCGTCCCTGGTCTGCATCGGCATCTTTCACCTCGGGACTAATTAAGAAGGGAAAAAGGAGGAGAGCCGCGGCAAGCGCCACAAAAACCAGAGCAATACTCCGCCTTTGCCTGGAGTTGGCTATCAGCCGGGCGAATAAACCCGGAATCATATTCCAGTGCAGCACGATATGCAGCACCAACAGGGCCAATAACAAGAATCCCAGGTAAAGATGGATGGCTCCCCAGTCATGCCGGTCCAGGCCAAGAAGGGCAAGGTCCACCTTACGCCCATATCTGATCGTGCTTTCCCGTCCGGGGAGCAAAACATACTTCATCAGAAAGCCCAGTCCTGCGATAGCCGCCATGCAGAGGAACATCAGGGCGTCAATGGCGAAGTTGAGTTTGGCTTTATTCATGAAATTCGCCTTATGGCCTCTTATCCAGGGTGGCAACCGAAGCTATTTTCCGGGAGGTTGAACGCACGTGCCAATCATCCCCCACCGCCCAGGCCGGACGGCCGTCGGCGTCCCGGAGTTTCATGGTGCGGTCGCCTGCCACCTCCATGGCCAGGATGAAGGGTTTCCCCAGGACGGAGATCAGGGAGCCGGTAACCGTCACCCGGTCTTTGGGGGCGATGGCGAGCCCCTGTTCCGCCATGTAACCTTTGGGCGCCAGGATGGCGGTTAGCTGGCCTTGCGGGGTCTGGAGCAGGGCATGGACGCAGTAATCGGCGCCGTTACCCGAGAAGGCGTGCTCCACCCGCACCACTTCCCCGGAGATGGTGCGCACGGTTCCGGGGTTGAACAGGGTGCTGTAATGGAGGCGCCGGCCGCTTTGCGCCCAGGACGAGGATACTACAACCATCAGGCTCAAAAGCCCAATGGCCACAAGGTATAAGGGTCCGGGCTTTTTCATGTTGATTTACCTCTAATTTATTAAAATGCGAATATTCGGTTTCCTGCATATATAACAGCCTAAAAAAACGAAACCGGCGCTGCCTGGTCAATTTTCCCCGAATATGGCATTTTCCTCTGCCCGTTGGCATTGTAATTTGGGGTTGGCTACCAACCTGACCAACCCCGAGGTAAGGTTTCTTTTACGCCTTCCCTGGCCGGCCCAGGCCGGGATACCGGCGGCGTCCCGCAGCTTCAGGACCTGGCCGCCTTTTTACACTTCCACGGCGATGATGGTTAGAGCAACAGGACTCTCACCCCGAGAACCTTCTCCCAACCCGCGGGTTGGGAGAAGGTGGGGGCGGGGAAAGGAGAAGGGGGCGGCCGCCTTTCCCCTCTTTAACCTTTACCAGTTGCGGCCCCGGCCCATACCCATGCCTCTACCGGCCCCGGGACCCATTCCGGCCGGACAGATCTGCTGGTTTTGCGTGCGGAAAGCCGTACGCTTTTCCTGGAGCTGATCTCTCAGGGCATTGATTTCCTGCTGTTTGAGCTGAACCAGGTTCTGGTCCGGCGCGGGGCTCCGCCACAACGCCGCCAATTCGGTGCGCTTGACCATCATCTGTTTGCGCAGCCCGGCGGTGTCGTTCCTGAACTGCTGTTTGAGATCAAAGAGCTGGGCGCTCTGCTCCGGGGTCACATTAGCATTCACGCAGCCCCAGCCGCCGCCCCGGGCCCAGGCGGAATCCGCCGCCCCTAAGCTCAACCCCAAGGCCGCCAACAATGAGCCCATTATCCAGATTTTCCTCAGTGACGGTTTGATCATGGTAACTCCTCCTTTGTGTGCTTGAATATCCGGGTATCCGGTTGTTGTCATATTAAACCCATATATCACCCGAATCCGGCGCGATCAAGGAAGATTTTTTATCGGCAAGCCGCCTGATTCAGCTATGTGGCCATAATTTTTGATTTTTTTAGTTGACAACATCCGGTTATCCGGTTATTAAAAATTTATGAAAACCGAAGCCCAACTCTTTAAGTCCCTGGCGGATGAGACCCGGCTGAAGATCTTTTGGCTCCTGATGTTGCGGGAAGAGCTCTGTGTCTGCGACATCATGGGTGTGCTGGGGATCACCCAATCCAAGGCCTCCCGGCACCTGCGCTACCTCTATCACCTGGGCTGGGTCACGGACCGCCGGGAAGGGGTCTGGATGAATTACCGGCTGAGCGTCGCCCCCGGCAGCCCGGAGGCCAAGCAACTAAAGTTGCTGGCGGAGATCCTGAGATCCCGCCCCGAAGCCCAAGCCCTGAAGGAGCGGCTGGAGCAGTGGCTGACCACCAAAGAGGAAAGCAAGGAGGGACGCGCCGCGGCCTGTCAGTGCTCTTGAACCGGCGCCTTCCCTGATCGCTTTGTTTTGAAAAAAATTTTTAACTTGACTTACCCGGTTATCCGGTTATAAAGAATTATTATGAGAACAGAGGCGCGGTTTTTCAAATCCCTGGCGGACGAGACCCGCCTGAAAATTCTCTGGCTTCTGTCAGGGACGGAAGAACTCTGCGTCTGCGATATTATCGAGGTCCTGCGCATCACCCAGTCCAAGGCCTCCCGCCACCTGCGCTATCTTTATCACCTGGGCTGGGTCTTGGACCGCCGGGACGGAATTTGGATGAGCTATCGCCTGGCCGTAACCCCCGGCAGTGCGAGGGAAAAGCTGCTTAACCTCCTGGCGGAAATGTTGGCGTCCCAACCCGAAGCCCTGGCCTTGCGGGAAAAAATGGCCCATTGTCTGGCGGCCAAAGGCGACTGCCAAAGCGCCAGGAAACCGCAACCGGCGAGCAAGAGTTTATCGCGCCGCCTGTCGGCCCCAAAAAAATTTTTGACTCATGGTACTTAAAAAATCGGTTATACGGATATCAAAGATATAGGAGCATTTATGGCCGCCACTGTTGCCAGGCGCCTGGGTTTCGTGGAGCGGTTCCTAACCCTGTGGATTTTCCTGACTATGGCCGGGGGCGTAGCCTTGGGCTACTTCATCCCCGGCTTCACCAAGGTCTTGACCTATTTTCAGGTGGGCGCCACCAACATTCCCATCGCCATCGGCCTCATCCTGATGATGTATCCGCCTCTGGCCAAGGTGCGGTATGAAGAACTGCCCCAGGTCTTCAAGAATTATAAGGTCCTGGCCCTGTCGTTGGTCCAGAACTGGGTGATCGGCCCAATACTTATGTTTCTGTTGGCCATCGCCTTTCTCAGCGGCTATCCCGAATACATGGTGGGCCTGATCATCATCGGCCTGGCCCGCTGCATCGCCATGGTCATCGTCTGGAACGACCTGGCCCAGGGCGACACGGAATACTGCGCCGGCCTGGTGGCCTTCAACTCCATCTTCCAGATGCTGTTCTTTTCCATCTATGCTTATATCTTCGTCACCATTCTACCCGCCTGGCTGGGGATCGCCTCCGGCCTGGAAGTCAAGGTCACCATCCTCCAGGTGGCGGAGAGCGTGCTGATCTACCTGGGCATCCCCTTCTTCGGCGGCATGTTCACCCGCTTTTTCCTGGTTAAACGCAAGGGGATTAAGTGGTATGAAGAAAAATTCCTGCCCAAGATCAGCCCCATTACGCTCATCGCCCTGCTCTTCACCATCGTGGTGATGTTCTCCCTTAAAGGCGAGTACATCGTGGAACTTCCCC
>CAZOCQ010000229.1:0-4701 GCA_964578335.1 uncultured Desulfobacca sp. | reverse complement strand
TTACCTGCAAACCTGGCCCGATTTTCAACGGCGCCCAAGCGCCCCATTTTGCGGAAAATGCCGCCGACCCTGGCACAGCGATCTGGTCATTGGTTTCAACCGCACCAAAAAATGGGCCCCAAAATCACCATTTTTTGCAAAAAAGGGGGGGGTGGACCTAAGGGAGAGGGAAAAGTGACGCTAACTTAAAATCATTTAACTGGAAACTGAAAACTGAAAACTGAAAACTGTATTATTTCCCCGGAAAAAAGAAAACCTGTCCCAGGATGAGGGCGGCCACCAGCAGGCGGTAAACCGCGAAAGGGATGAAGGTGTGGCGCTGCAGAAAGCGCAGCAGGTACTTGATGGTGAGGTAGCTGGAGACCGCCGCGGCCAGGAAACCCACCACCGCGGGCAGCAGGGTCAGGTCGCCGGAGCTGCTCTCCTTGAGCCACTTGGGGAGGTGGTGCAGGCCGGCGCCGGCGATGATGGGGGTGGCCAACAGAAAAGAGAAATGGGCGGCGGAGCGGCGGTTGAGGCCCAGGAAGAGCCCGGTGGTCATGGTGATGCCGCTGCGGGAGACCCCGGGCATGATGGCCAGGGCCTGGGAAAGGCCGATGAGCAGGGCGTCCTTGAAGGTGATCTGGTCCAGGTGGCGGCGGTGCCGGGCCAGTTTTTCGGCCAGGACCAGGAGGAGCCCGACGCCGCCCAGGAGCAGGGCCATGCGGGCCGGTTCCCGGAAGACGGTTTCGGCGCTTTTTTCCAGGAGGACGCCGGCCACCGCGCCGGGAATCACCGCAATAATCAGATAAAAGAGGAGGTAGCGTTCCGGGCGGTTGTAGCGGCTGGGAAAGATGAAGGCGTGGAACATCTCCAGCCAGTCCTTGTGAAAGTAGGCCAGCAGGGCCGCCAGGGTGCCGACGTGCAGGAGGATGTCGAAGCTCAAGCCGCCCTGGGAGACCTTAAAGTAGTGCTCCAAGAGGGCCAGGTGGGCCGAACTGGAAATGGGCAGAAACTCGGTGATGCCCTGGACGATGCCGAGCAGAAAAGCCGTTAAGGGATGCATGGTTGCCCAATTTATCACAGCCGCGGCAGCGCGGCAACCTGAAATCAGCGGGCTTTTTCCGGATAAACGGTCACGATGTTGGGCTGGACCCGCACCAGGCTGAGGCCCTCGGGCAGGGTGACGGAGACCTCGAGGCGCCGGCGTTTGCGCCCCAGGTCCTTGACATTCACCGTGGCCTTGATATCGGCGGGTTTCAAATCCTTGGCCTGGGTCCAGGGGCCGGTGAAAGTGACGGTCACCTGGGAGGGTTTGAGGCGGGCCGGCCCCGGTTCCGGAGTCACGGCCACCCCGGAGAGGACGCGGGTAATGGTTTGGGCCCGGATGTCCAACTCCGTCAGGATGGCGACCTGATCCTTCAGGGCCAGATGGAGGTTTTTAAAATCCAGGTAGGTGGCGATGATGGTCGATTCCGACAGATTGCGCAAATCAATGGGATGAGTGGGGACGAACTTGAGGTGTTCCAACTCATCTTTGGGGCCGCTGACCGTCACCCGCTCCGGCCGGGTATGGGTGCTCACCAATTCGAAACCTTCCGGGAGGCGGCCCACCAGCAAGGGCTTAACGGGCAATGAGGCGGTGACGCTGGGAGAGAGATTAAAGACGATGGGATTGGGTTGAATCCGGGTCACCGCCACCCCCCGGGGGAAAGAGAAGCTGGAGGGGCTCGGATAATAGGTGTGGGTGCCGCTCTTGAAGTGGCTCAGGTCGATGGAGTAGGTCAGGCGGCTTTGGGCCAGCTTGTTGACCACGGAGCGGGGGCCGATAACCCGCACCTGCAACTCCGCGGGGACTTCGCCGGTTCTCACCATTTTGCCCGGCAGATTGACGAACTCCAGGGTCATATTGAGGCTGGTCTCGGTGCGCTCCTCACCGCTGACGGCAAACCACAGGGTCAAGGCCAGGAGCAGGCAGAGGAGTTTGAGGCCCTTATTTCGACCTAAAGAAGCGACCCAATTTTTCAAACCAGCCACCTTTCCCTTCGCCGGGAGTTTCCATCAGTTCCTTCAAGGTCTGCCGCAAGTCGTCGAAGCTGAGATTTCGATGCAGTCTGCCGCCCCGGGCCAGGGAGATCTGGCCGCTGGTTTCGGAAACCACCAGGACCACGGCGTCGGTCTGTTCGCTGAGCCCCACCGCGGCCCGGTGGCGGGTGCCCAGAATGGGATCCAGGTCAGGGTTTTTGGAGAGGGGCAGCAGGCAGCCGGCGGCCTCCACCCGGTCCCCCTGGATGATGACGGCGCCGTCGTGGGTGGGACTATGAGGCCAAAACAGGGAGATGAGCAACTGCCGGGTGACCACGGCGTCCATTTTAATGGAGCCTTCCAGATAATCGGAGAGGCCGATGTAGCGCTCCAGGGCGAACAGGGCGCCGAAGTGGCGGCTGGCCAGGGTCTGGGCGGCGGCGCAAATTTCCTCAGTGGCCACCAGGGGCTGGATGCCGCCCGGCGCCAGGGCCTTTTTCCCCATGCGGCTCAGCACCCGGCGGATGTCCGCCTGGAACAGGATGATGACAATGAGCACAAAGCTCTTGACAATGATGTCCAGGAGCCATTCCAGGGTGAAGAACTCCAGCTGCCGGGCCACATAGTAGGCCACGAACAGGAGCATCAGCCCCACCAGGGCCGGGATGGCCTGGGTGCCTTTGAGGGACTGGACCACCTGGTAGATAATGACGGCCACCAGGATGATGTCAACCGCGTCCTGCCAGCGGAAGTTGAGGAAAAAGTGCGCCATTCTTAAGTTTCGAGTTTCGAGTTTCGAGTTCTGAGAAAAAAGCCTTGCCTGTTAAACACCTTCAGATGGAAAAATCGCCTCCCAGACCGCGAAAAACTGGCGGGCATAGGCGACGTTGTGGGTGCGAATGATCCGGGCGCCGCGCTGCACGCCGGCGGCCAGGGCGGCCAGGGTGCCCACGTCGCGCTCCGGGCCGGCCGGCCGGCCGGTGAGATGGCCGATGAAGGCCTTGCGGGAGGGTCCCAGCAGCAAGGGGCAGCCCAATTCCCGAAATTCCGCCAGGCGCCGGATGAGCTCCAGGTTGTGCTCCAGGGTCTTGCCGAAGCCGATGCCGGGGTCCAGGACGAGGAGCTCCCGGGGGATGCCCCGGGCCACGGCGAATTCCAGGCGCTCCCGGAAAAAGGCGGTGATCTCGCCCATGAGGTCGCCATAGTGCGGGTCCCGCTGCATGTCCCGGGGGGTGCCCTGCATGTGCATCAGGATCACCGGGGCCCCAGCAGCCGCGGCCAGGGGCGCCATCTCCGGGTCGAAGCGCAGGGCGCTGATGTCGTTGATGACGGCGGCGCCGGCCGAAAGCGCCGCCTGCGCCACCTTCGCCTTATAAGTGTCAATGGAGATGGGGACGGGGATTTCCGGGGCAATGGCCTCAATGACCGGGATGACCCGGCGCAGTTCCTCCTCCAGGGGCACCGGCTCGGCAAAAGGCCGGGTGGATTCGCCGCCCACATCCAGGAGGTCGGCTCCGGCGGCCACCAGCTCCCGGGCGTGGTCCAGGGCCGCGGCGTGCTCGAAATGGGCGCCGTGGTCGGCGAAGGAATCGGGCGTGACATTGAGGACGCCCATGATCAGGGGCCGGGGGGCGGACAGCAGCTCCGGCCAGTTTATTGATTTATTTGCCATAATTTAAAATAGCCCGCGGCGCTCTTTATAAATGATGGCGGGCGGCGGCGCCACTATACCATAGTTATCCAGACCGGAAAAAAATTCCAGCAAATAAAATACATTTTATCCCCGTTTTCGGTTTTCGGTAAAAAGATTACCGAATTTCCTTGGGCCGTTGCGGGTTGCGGTCAAGTTCCTCAGCGGAAATGGCAGGCGACCCAGTGCTTAGGTACGGTTTCCCGGTAGGCCGGGACCTCGTCGGCGCAACGGGGAAACTGGGCCTCAGGGCAGCGGGGATGGAAGGGGCAGCCGGACGGCACCTGCACCGGACTGGGCGGCTCCCCCTTGAGGGCCGGGGGCCGGAAGGGCCGGCGGGGGTCGGGCAGGGGCACCGCGGCCAGCAGGGCCTCGGTGTAGGGGTGCAGGCGCGCCCGGGCGAAGACCTGCCGGGGGGCCAGCTCCAGCAGGCGCCCCAGGTACATCACCGCCACCCGGCTGCTGATCTGGGAGACCACGCTCAGGTCATGGGAGATGAAGAGGTAGGCGAGGCCGTGGCGCTCCTGCAACTGGGCCAGGAGGTTGAGGATCTGGGCCTGGATGGAGACGTCCAGGGCGCTCACCGGCTCGTCGGCCACGATCAGCTTGGGCCGCAGGGCCAAGGCCCGGGCGATCCCCAGGCGCTGGCGCTGGCCCCCGGAGAATTCGTGGGGGTAGCGCTCCAGGTGCTCCGGGGCCAGGCCCACCTCCTGAAGCAGGTCCGCCACCCAGGCGCGGCGCTCCGCTTTGGTCCCCAGGCCGTGGATGACGAAAGGCTCCTCCAGGATTTGCCGCACCGTCAACCGCGGGTTCAGCGACGAATAGGGGTCCTGGAAGATGATCTGGAACTGGCGGCGCCGGGCCTTGAGGGCCTTGCGGCCCAGGCCGGTGAGCTCCTCGCCGGCGAACCAGACCCGGCCGCCGGTGGGGCTCAGCAGCCCCAGGAGCAGCCGGGCCAGGGTGGATTTGCCGCAACCGGATTCGCCCACCAGCCCCAGGGTCTCGCC
>CAZOCQ010000228.1:0-4715 GCA_964578335.1 uncultured Desulfobacca sp. | reverse complement strand
AAAGGAAGCCGAAGCGGTGATCCTGCCCATCCCCTACGAAGCCACCGTTACTTACGGCGGCGGCACCCGGGAGGGGCCGGAGGCCATCCTGGCCGCCTCCCGCCAGGTGGAGTTGTGGGACGAGGACCACAACTGGGACCCCAGCCAGGCCATCCGGCTGGCTACGGCGCTGCCGGTGCTGCCCGAGGCCGCCGGGCCCCAGGCCATGCTGGACAAGATTCGCCGCCTGGCGCAGCCCTGGGTGCAGCAGGGCAAATTCATCGCCGCCCTGGGGGGCGAACACACCATCACCACCGCCCTGGTGCAGGCGGCCCAGACCAAATACCCCGATCTGTCCATCGTGGCCCTGGACGCCCACGCCGACATGCGGGACGCCTACGACGGCAGCAAGCTCTCCCACGCCTGCGTCATGCGCCGCCTCTACGAACTGGGCCGGCCGTTGACCCTCTTGGGCGTTCGGGCTTATTCCCAGGAAGAGGATCAACTCATGTGGGTGGCGCCGCGTTTCAAGCTGTTCAAGGCCAGGGAACTGCACACCCCGGAGGGTTGGCAGGCGGCCCTGGCGCATCTCCAGGCCATTCCCGGCCCGGTCTATCTCACCATTGACCTGGACGCCCTGGACCCGGCCATCATGCCCGCGGTGGGCACCCCGGAGCCCGGCGGGCTCACTTATTACCAGACGCTCACCATCATCGAAACCCTGGCCCGCCGCGGCCCCATCATCGGCCTGGACCTGGTGGAACTGGCCCCCATCCCCGGCCAGCGGGTGAGCGAATTCACCGCCGCCCGGCTGCTCTATAAGGCGTTGGGGTATATTTATCAATCCCGGAAGAAATGATGGTTTTCGGTTTTCAGTTTTCGGTTTTCGGTAAAAACCAAGACCAAACAAATAGCCAAGCGCTGATCGGAAAACCGAACTCAGAAGACAGGTCTTAAAATGAAGAGAAAAAAAGAAGACTTTCACGACGGGGCCCGGGACGGCTTAACCCCTCTGGCGCCCCTGGATATCAACCAGATCGAGGATTTTGACCAGCTTTTACGGGCCATGGGGCGGACCGCGTTCGGGGGCCGCAATCTGGGCGAGGCCGCCGACGTTATGGAAGCCATGCTGCGGGACTCGGAATGCACCGTGGTGGGCACCTTTTCCGGGGCCATGAGCGTGGCCAAGATGGGCCTGCTCATCTGCGAGATGATTGACCGGGGCTGGCTCAAGATCATCATTGCCACCGGGGCCTTGATCGCCCACGGCTTCATTGAAACCTTGGGGCGGGTGCACTATAAATGCCCTGCGGGTCGGGGGGATCGGGACCTGTACCTCCAGGGTTACAACCGCATCTATGATACCCTGGAGATGGAAGCCAATCTCGATTATGCCGAAAAGGTCTTCCGGCAGGTGCTGGAGCAGTTGGAGCTGAACCAGGCGTGGTCTTCCGCCAGTCTCTGCCGGGAGTTGGGGAAACACCTGGCCGAGCACACCGACGCCCCGGGAATCCTGCGCAATGCCTACCTCAAGGGGGTGCCGGTATATATCCCGGCCTTCACCGATTCGGAGCTGGGACTGGACGTGGCGGGCTTCATGGTGCGCCGGGCCATGGCGGCCGGCCGCGATTTCTCCACCGCCCTGGGGGAAATCTCGTTAAACTTCAACCCCTTTCTGGACCTGGCGGCTTACGCCCAAGAGGTCCTGGCGGCCGGGAGACTGGGCATCTTCACCATCGGCGGCGGGGTGCCCCGGAATTGGGCCCAGCAGGTGGCGCCGTACCTCGAACTGATCAGCGCCAGCCAGGGGGTGGAGTTGCCGGAGGTGCGCTTTCAGTACGGAGTGCGCCTCTGCCCGGAGCCGGCCCATTGGGGCGGCCTGAGCGGCTGTACTTATCAGGAAGGGGTCTCCTGGGGCAAATTCGTCTCGCCGGAAGACGGCGGGCGCTACGCCGAAGTCCTCTGCGACGCCACCATCGTCTGGCCGCTCCTCCTTAAAGGCGTCAGTCAACGCCTGGAAAAACAGCCGACGACCTAGCCGCGACGCCCCGGCTCAGCCGGTGCCGTATCTCAAGAAGGCCAGACTGGCGAATAACAGGAGGGTGACCAGCCCGGTCAGCAGGGCATAGGCCATGATACTGATGCGGGTGGCATCCGCCGGCGACTTTCTGTTTACCATATCCATCCTGGAAGACCTCTCGAAGGTTTAAGCCATCTTCCTTGACCTGCTGTCCTATCCGGTTCCGGACAATTTTGCGCAACAAATTTTTTTTTAAAATTAATTAAGCAAATTGAATTTGTAAATTAGGAAATCCCTGATTCTGGGGGGAGAAATCCCCAGTATTGGGTAAGGAAAAAAAGAAGATGGGTCGCTTTCAGGGGATGGCGGCCGCGGCTCGGTCTAGATTATTTTTTCCCGATAAATGAATGATTTTAATTTTTCAAAATATACCCTGCCGCCCACCACGTAGGTGTCATTATGGTGGGCTCCGGGAATGATATAGAGCTCTTTGGGGTCCTTAGCCGCGGCAAAGACCCGGCGGCCCATGTCCACCGGGATGATTTCGTCGTCGGAGCCGTGAATGACGAACACCGGGACCTTAACCTGATCGATTTTTCCCAGGTTGTCATAGGGGATGCTGGGCCGCCAGTCAAACATGAAGGGCGCGAAGAGCTTGGCCATGTCCGAGGAATTGGTAAAGGCCGACTCGATAATCAGTGACCGGCAGGGGACCTTTACGGCCAGGTCGGTGGCCAGGGCGGTGCCCAGCGAGCGGCCGAACAGAACGATCTCGCCAGGCGCCGCCTTGCGGGCCTCGGTGACATATTGGTAGGCCGCGGCCGCGTCCTTGAAGGTGCCTTCCCGGCTGATCTTGCCCTGGGACTTGCCGTATTCCCGGTAGTCGAAGATGAAGACCTGGACCTCCGCCCAATCGTGCAGCAACTTGATATTCTCCAGGCGATGGCTGATGTTGCCGGCGTTGCCGTGGAACCACAGCAAAATCGGCGCCCCGGGCCGGGGCACCCACCAGCCGTGGAGGAGCACCCCGTCTGCGGCCGGGAAGACCACGTCCTCATACTCCAGGCCGTAATCTGTCGGAGTGCCGATGAGATAGGGATCCGGGAAGAAGACGATGCCCTTTTCGGAAAATTCCCAGAACATGGCGGTTTCCAATCTTTTTGGGGTTTGCCTGAAAAATATATCACGCTAAGCCGCCAGGAACGCCAAGAAATTCTTTCCACCGGAGACTAAAAACTAAAAACTCGAAACTCGAAACTAAAACGGGGCCAGCAGCCGGCGGCTGTTGACCCCTTGCCTATATATAAAATGGGCTGACGGCCGAGCGGACCAGGACCTTTGCCCTCAGCCCCCTGAACACCTCCTCCCACTGCGGACCCTGCGCCGGAAACCCATTTAATCCAGCCGGAGGTCTTGTGAAATATTTCGCAATATATGACAAAACCCTCCCGCCTGTCAAATTTTATTTTGCACCTCAATAAAAAAAATTAAGTCCCCGGTAGAGGGCAGGAAAATTTTTAAACCTGGGATATCCAGTAAATATAGGCACTTGTCAGTGCAGAAGGGTAATCGTAAAAATATTTGTACCGAACCACCAGAAGCGGTCCTGGGCCTTTATGGATAACTATATGAAATTACATGACAATTAAATTATTGGAAGGTCTGGCACGACTCCTGCATCACTAATTAGCAAATACGAACCCAATTAGGGATCCCCCCATCCCCCCCCTTTGAAAAGTTCGTATCCATTTCTCCTTTTCGCTGACTGGCCGGGCCTCCCCCCCCGGCCAGTTCTTTTTTTGGGGTAGTTCCTCGCCCTTTGACCCATCCGCAAAATAAAAAGGTGTAGGGCGCGCTGCCCCCGGCGGGGCGCACAGATATTCATGGCGGGATGCGCTTCGCTTTCCCGCCCACGGGACTGCCTTTTATTATGGTGCGCAGTGCGCACATTTTCTGAAAACGAAAAGGGCGAACCCAAGGTTCGCCCTTACGTCCATCTTCCAATGATGTTCCGATTATACCATTGTCATATTCATTTGCAGCAAATTAACCAATTAACTTGCTTATATGGCAATGTTTTTTCCGAAAACCGAAAACAGATAACCGAAAACCGTCTTTTACTCCCAGGAATCCTCGATTTTGGTGAGGATAGCCAGCTTCACCGGCTGGACCTTGCGGTAAACCTGGTCGGGATGACGCCGGTGGCCGTCCACCCAGAGCAGATCATTTTCGATGGAGATGCCGAAAAGGCGCTCGTTCTCCTGGAGGTAGGGCAGAATCAGGTTCCAGTCCGCCGCGGTCAGGGGCACGATCTCGCCGCCGTTCAACTGCTCGTCCACCACCTGCTGGTAGGGGTCGCGGATATAGAGGGCGCCCCCGGAGGCCAGGGAGAAGAGATTGGAGCCGGGATAGGGGGTGCGTTGGGGCCGCAGGCGTCCCCGGGCGTCGTACTCCAGCCCGTTGACGATGACGAAGCCGCCGCCTTTGAAGACGTTGCCGGCCATGAAGGATTCCGCCAGGAAGTCCAGGGCGGTGCCGTTGATCACCACCCGGGGCCGGCCCACCGCGTTGATCAGCGGTCGGCCGGCGGCGTTGCCCAGGATATAGACCTCACCGCCCTTGGCGCCGTACATGAAGGTCTGGCCCACGTCGCCGTGAACCACCAGCTTGCCCCGCTTCATGATCTGGCCCAACTGGTCCTGGGCGTTGCCGTGGA